>DATCGU010000207.1:0-5120 GCA_036508735.1 Gemmatimonadaceae bacterium | reverse complement strand
GCGTGCCCTATTGACAAATCCGCCAGACACGCCTACTGTATCGTAACACCACTACACTAGGCACCGTGTTCGAACGCATCGATCCCCGCTCATCCACTCCCATCTACGCCCAGATCGCTGCCCGCATCCGCGTGGCGGTCGCCGCCGGTGAACTCAAGACCGGCGACGGCCTTCCCTCGGTGCGGGCGCTCGCCATGCGCCTGCGCGTCAACCCCGCCACCGTCGTGCAAGCCTACCGCGAACTCGAAGTCGAGGGACTCGTTGAAATGCTTCAAGGATCGGGCACGTTCGTCAAGGACATCACGCCGGAACGCCGCGCCCGTGAACGCAGCGCCGACGCGGGCCGCCTGGTCCGCGAACTGCTGGCCGAAGCGGCCCGTCGCGGCATCTCCGCGTCCGAGTTGAAGCACGCGCTGGACGCCGAGCTGGACCGGAGCAGGCGATGAGCGACGCGATTGCGATGAGGCACGTGGCCTTCCGCCCCGGCAAGGATTTCGCCATCCGCGACCTTTCCCTCACCGTGCCTACGGGTTCCATCTACGGCTTTCTTGGTCCCAACGGGTCGGGCAAGACCACTACCATCAAGCTGATCCTTGGCATGCAGGAGGCCGACGACGGCCTCATCGAGGTGCTCGGCCACCAGATCCCGCAAGGGGCGCCGCAGGCGCTGGCGCGCATCGGCTACGTGCCCGAGCGCGCGCACCTGTACCAGTCGCTCACGGTCAGCGAGATGATGGACCTGCACCGCGCCTTCTTCGTCACGTGGGACGCCGCACGCGCCGAGGAATTGCGCCGGCAGTTCAACCTGCGGCACGAGCAGCGCATCGAGCGGCTGAGCAAGGGCGAGTCGGGCAAGCTGATGATGCTCCTCGCGCTGTCCACGAGGCCCGAGTTGCTGGTGCTCGACGAGCCCACCGACGGACTCGACCCCGTGGTGCGGCGCGACGTGCTCGGGGCACTCGTGGAGTATGTGTCGGCGCGTGGCGCCACCGTGCTGGTGAGCAGCCACCTGGTGCATGAGCAGGAACGCATCTGCGACTGGGTGGGCGTGATGGATGGCGGCAACCTGGTGGCCGAGATGCCGATGAACACGTTCCGCAGCGGCATCAAGCGGCTGCGCGTCTCGGGGGCGCCGCCGGTGCTGCCTGCCGCGCCGTTCACGCTGCTCGGGCGATCGGCGACCGCCGGCACCGAGGAGGAGTGGGGCGTGCGCGGCTGGCAGCCCGAGATGAGCGCCTGGCTGCAGGCGCAGGGCGCCACGCTGCGCGAGACGATCGACCTGGACCTCGAGGAGAGCTTCGTGGAACTGCTGAGCACGGCACGCACCGGGGGGACCGCCTGATGTTCCGCGCCGTGTTCTACACCCAGTGGAAGTGGGCGAAGCCGATCATCCTGCTGGGCGTGCTCATTGCCGGGTACATCCCGGTGGAGGCACTGCGGAGCATGGCGTACAAGACGGCGGGCGTGTACTACATCCCGTCGCTCTACGGCAGCATCTCGTCCGCCAGTACCGGGTATCAGCTGCTGGCCCTCGGCGTCGCGGTGGTCGTCGCCATCTCGGCGTGGCAGGCAGACGCCCAGCGGCAGCACGTCTACTCGCTCTCGCTTCCCGTGCCGCGATGGAAGTTCGTGCTGCTGCGCTTCGGCGCGGGCGCGGCACTGCTGGGCATCGTCGCGCTCGCGGTGGGCGTGTTCGGCGGCGTGGCGGCGGCGCTCGCGCCGCTCCCGGCGATGCTGCACGCCTATCCGGCGGGACTCGCCGTCCGCTTCTGGTTGGGGGAACTCATTCCCTTCGGGCTGATTTTCGCCCTGCTCGCCAGCAACCCCAAGCGCGTGCGCGTGGTTGTCATCGCCATCGCCACACTGGTCGCCGTGGACTTCCTGCTCGCCGCCTTCGGCGTCACGAAAACGACCGAGATGACGCACTGGTTGTGGGACGCGCTGTATTCGTCCAGCGGCCCCTTGGCGGCGTTCCTCAGCAAGTGGATGCTCATCGATGTCTGATCGTCGCCTCATCGTGGCATCGCTGCTCGTGATGGCCTGTGCAGTGGCGCTTCCTGCGCAGCAGGACGCCGCCGCGCTCGCGGCGCGGCGCACGTTGCTCAAGACACGCGTCGACTCGCTGCGTGCGGTGGTAGATGCCATGGAGGCGGCCAGCCGCGACTCCGTCATCGGACCTGAAGTGCGGGTGGGGACGCTGCGGGTGCGGACCACGGCGCTCCTGCATCCAGCGGCCGACGAAGCGGTGAAGCAGGCGGTCGCCACGGCTCGTCGCGTGCTGGGCGCTGACGCCGACTTGCTCGCGAGCCGCCTGCAGTTCACGTTGCGCGAGCAGCGGGGCAGCCAGCGCTGGTCGTTCTTCCCAACGGGGGCCACTCTCGGCCTGCGCGCGAATGATCGGATCACCAGCGTCTCGCTGGATGCGTGGCTCGACGGCAAGGCGTTCCCCGGGTTCGGCATCTCATATCCCATGGACCGCGCGGCGCTCTCGTCGGATGTACTCTCGGTCCTTGAGCGCGCCGCGGCTGCCCAACTGCCTGCGCCGATCGAGCCCTGGCTGGAAGGCCGCATGCCGCTGCGCCCCACCACGGCTGATTTCTGGCCCGAACTCTATCGCTCGCTGGCCACGGCAGGCGCCTCCAGCGTGCGTCGCTGCGTGGCAGGCGAACGTTCCCTGTGCCGATTGGCGCTCGCGCTGGACTCGCTGCCCGGCGACCGTGTGGCCGCGTGGTACAGCGAAGCGGACTACCCCGCGCTCGCCCGCGTTTCCGGCGATCCCACACTCCGTTCCCGGACGTTCCGTTCGCTCAGCACCGACGAACAGGAAGACTGCACCGTGCGTGGTCAGCTCGACCTCTGCCGGCGCATGCTCTCGCAGCTTCCCAAGGAGTCGTTCTTCATTCCGATGCCCGGAGTCGCGCGGGCGTCGCTGGCGCGACTCGCCCTCGAGACAGGCGGCCTGGGTGCGGTGGAACGCATGCGTGCAAGTGATGGCGCATCTGTGGGTGCGCAGCTCTCCGCCGCGGCTGGCCTGCCGGTCGATTCGCTCGTCGGCATCTGGCAGCGGCGCGTCATCGCGGCGCGCCCGGGCTCGCCGCTCCCCAACGCCACATTCGTGCTGGCGAGCATGGCGTGCATCGTCGTCTGCGGCGCGTGGGCCGCCAGGGGGCAGCCATGGAAATGACCGCGCGCCGGATGGCTGGCGTCGCCGCGGGCGCCTTCGCGCTGCTCGTGCTGGCGCGACCCCCGCGTCCTACGGGTGAGGGCTACCTGCGGGACGGCGATGCACGCCGCACGCCGATCGAGCGCGTCAAGCGCGTTCGCGACGCCGCCGTCGACTCGCTGCAGTCGGTCGAGCGCTCCATCTGGGCGACGCACATGCGCGACTCGGTGGCGAGGGCGCTCTCCGCCATTCCGGCGGCGGAGCGCAACCAGTTGATCACCGACGCGCGCATCCCCGCGTCCGTGCGGCAGCACCTGCGGGCCGTGTACGCCGAGTCACGCGCGCGCATGAGCGGCTCCATGCCGCTTCCCGTCTTCGTCGCGCTCGACTCGGCCTCGGACTACGGCGACGGCAACAGGATGTGGATCGAGCCGTCGCAGTCCGGCATTGCCGCCTGCGCCCTCATCGCTCAGGTTCCTGCTTCCAGCAAAACCATCGCGGACGAACGCCAACTCGCGCGTGCGCTGTACCGCTCGCTGAGCTCTGGGTTTCCGCAGCCTCATCATCTTGGTCTCTGCGCCTTCGAGTCCGTCTACGGCGCGCCATCGGCCGCCGTGCGCGCCTGGCTGCGCCAGCGCGACTTCCTCCCCGTTGCCAACGGACTCGACCCCTCATTGCCTCCCAGGCGCGCCGGTTTCGACAACTCGTTCGACGCCTTCGCCTGGTGGGGCAGCGAGGACAATGGTGCTGGCGCGATGATCGTGCGCGCGTGCGCCGCCGGGCACCTGGCGTACTGCAACATGGCAGTCACGCCAGTTGCCGCGAACGGGGTGAGCGATGACATCATCTATGGCACCAACTGGTCGCGTTGGTACTGGTGGCGATGGCGCGGCTCGCCAGGCTTGATGAACGCACTGGCGACAAGCCTGGGCCCGCAGAAGTTCGGCGACCTGTGGCACGCCAACGAGTCCCCGCCCGATGCCTACCGCCGCCTCACGGGCGTACCCATCGACACGCTGGCGCACCGCCTCCTGATGGGGGGAGCCGCCCCCGTCCGCGCCGGAGCCGCCCCGACCTTTGGCGAATTGATCGCCATTCTCGTGATCGCCGCCGTCTTCGCCGGGCTAGCCACGCTGTCGCATCCGCGGAACCGGCGGTTGTAGCACTCGATTGGCGGCCAGACGACCCACGCGCCATCTTGCTGGAATCGTCCCCCACGCCCCGAGCATCGAATGCCCCGTCCCCCCATCGATCCCCAGCGCCGCTCATTCCTCGCGCGCCTTGCCGCCGGCACCGCCGCCCTTGGCGCCCTGTTCGCTGCGGGCGCGTCGCCACTCGAGGCCATGTCCCCGCACGAGGGATACAAGCCCGAGCGGCATCCGGAGGACGACTGGCTCGACCAGATTCCCGGCAGGCACCGGGTCTTCTTCGACGCGGTCTCACCGAACGGTGCCGCTGACGGAATCACCTTCGCGTCGAACTACGCCACGGCGAACAAGAGCGGCTACGGCCTGGAGGCGAAGAATCTCGCCATCGTCATCTGCTACCGGCACTGGGCTACCCTGTTTGCCTTCAACGACGCCGTGTGGGCCAAGTACGGCGAGGCGTGGGGAAGGGCGATCAACTTCAACGACCCGGCCACCAATGCACCGCCGGTGCGCAACGTGTGGAACGTCACGGGACTCCCCGGACGGCAGCCGAACCAGGGCGTGACCATCGAGATGGCGGTGAAACGCGGCTTCCACTTTGTTGTCTGCGACACGGCCATGCGCGCCTTTGCCGGCATGGCTGCCAGGCCCGACGGCCCGACCACCGACGAGATCTACGCCGAGCTGAAATCCAGCACCCTGGGGAACGCGCATTTTGCGGCGGCGGGAATTGTCGCGGTCAACAGGGCGCAGGAACGGGGCTACTCGTTCGCGTACGTCGGGTAGGGACGAACCGGAACTCGGATTGC
>DATCGU010000206.1:0-11136 GCA_036508735.1 Gemmatimonadaceae bacterium | reverse complement strand
CGCAGCCGCAGCCGCGACCGACACCGCGGCTCATGCGCCGCGCCGTGCGCTGGTGGGCTATCCCGCCATCGGGTCACAGCAGTTCGCGCGCGCCCAGGCGCTGGGCCTCGCGCAGCGCAGCGACGCGGCCCATGCGTCGGTAATGGAGCGCTCCCTGGCATTTGCCCGGGCCGCCGGCTCTCCCACGGCGGCGTGGCGGCGGCTTCGCGCGTCCACCGAGGGCGTCGCGCCGATGACGGGCCGCCTGGCCAATCAGGTGTCGCAACTTGGCACCATCACGCCGCTCAAGATCCCGAACCTGGATGCGGTCAACTTCTGCTCGTCGAACATTCCCATCGGTGCGCGCACGGCGTGGGTGGGACAGCACGCGGTGATCGTCGAGGACACGACGACCGTGCTCAATGGACAGCAGACGCTCAAGGGACAGCTCGACTCGCTGTACGCCGTGGTCGGCCAGGAGTTCGACACGGTGATGTGGCCCATCCTGACAACGAACTTCGGCAACCCGCTGGCGTACGACCAGACACTCAGCGGCACCGGTAAGATCGTGATGCTATTTTCGCCGCGCATCAACACCATGGCCAACGGTACCGTGGAAGGTTTCGTGGTGAGCTGCGATTTCTATTCGACGTTCACTGCACCGAGTAGCAACGTGGGCGAGTACTTCTACGCCATCATGCCCATCGGGCCGGGCACCAAGGCGGGGTGGCTGCGCAGCATCCGCTCGACGATCGTCCACGAGGCCAAGCACATCACGGCCTTCGGCGAGCGCTTTGCGCGCAATGAGAACTTCGAGGAGTCGTGGCTGGAGGAAGGCACCGCGCGGCACGCCGAGGAGCTCTACGCGCGCGGCATCTACGGGGCGCAGTGGAAGGGGAACGTCGACTACCAGAGTTCGGTGTACTGCGACGTGCGCCCAACGTTACCTTCGGCGCCGCAATGCGCCGGCCGGCCGGTGCTCATGCTCCGGCACTTCGACGCGCTGTACCAATACCTGCAGACGCCCGAACCGTACTCGGTGATTGGTCGGGTCTCCTCCTCCGATGCCACCTTCTATGCCACGTCGTGGTCCATCGTGCGCTGGATGATCGACCACTACGCCACCAGCGAGGCGGCGTTCCTGTCGCAGCTGGTGCAGAGCGGCCAATCGGGTGTGGCCAATCTCGAGGCTCGTGTGGGCGCGGGCCATCCGTGGGAGGAGATGTTCGGGGAGTGGGCGCTCACCATGTACACCGACGACTATCCCGGCGTGACGTTCAGCAATCCACATCTCAAGTTCCTGAGCTGGAACCTGCGCAGCGAGTTCCGCGGCCTGTGCGAAGACTACGGGCCCTGCAAGAACCCCGCAAACACCTACAATTGGTACCCGCTCGCGTTCCCGCTGACGCCACGAGCGCTGGCATTCGGCAACTTCAGCGACACGGTGAACTTCCTGAACGCGGCGTCGTTTTCCACCTGGCTCCTCAGCGGCACCCAGCTGGCCCCGCAGTTGATCGAGGTGCGCTCGACGGGCGGCGGAGATCCGCCGAGCCAGCTGCGGATTGCGATCGTGAGAATCCAGTAGTCGATAGTCGATAGCTGATAATCGACAGCGGTGGCTGGCGGACGGCGTACAACGTAAAGCGTACAGCCTACAGCTTCGTTTGTAGTGTTTCCCGAGCTATACGTCCCTGAGTGCGGCCATTGGCGTCTCGCGAAACACCTCGCGCCCGGTGAGCAGCCCGATGCCCACTGCCATGCCCAGCATCGCCGCGGCAATCGCCGCCGCCGGCCCGAAGGCGAACTGGAATGGCACCTTGAAGACGAAGCGCACCAGTGCCCATCCGCCCACCGTCGCCAGCCCCATGCCGCACACCCCGCCCAGCGCGCCGAGCAGTGCGTACTCGCTGAACAGGATGCGCAGGATCTGCCGCTGGGTGGCACCCAGCGTCTTCAACAGCACGCTCTCCCGCAGGCGGTCGCGGCGCGTGGCCGCCACGGCGCTGAAGAGCACGGGCACGCCCATCGCCAGCGAGAAGAGTGCGAGGAACCGCACGGCCAGCGATACCTTGTTCACGATTTCGGCCACGGTGCGTCGCACCAGCGAGATGTCGAGGCTCGAGACGTTCGGATAGCGCTCCACGATCTGCCGCTGGAGGAGCGCGATCTCCTTCTCGTTCTTCACCGCGACGATCCCGGCCCACTGCTTGGGCGCCCCGCTAATGGCCGCGGGATCGAAGACCGCAAAGAAATTGGGCTCGAACCGCCCGAAGTTGACTTCGCGCAGGCTCGTCACCTTCGTCACCACGCGCACCCCCTGCACGTCCCATTCGATGATGTCGCCCAGCGTCACCTTGAGCTCTTCGGTGGCAAGGTCGCTGGCCAGCGACACCTCGTGCAGCGTGTCGGCGGCGGTGTGCGGCTTGAACCACGTCCCCTGCAGGATCTTCTCGGCCGGCACGATCGAGTCGCGATAGGTCGAGCGATACTCGCGGCGCAGCCCCCAGCCGTGGCGCCCCATTCCCGTCTTGCGTGCGTACTCGGCAATGTCGCTGCCGTTGATCCTGGCGATGCGCATGGTGACGATGGGCGTCATGGAGATCAGCGGGTGAGCGCTGTCCCTGATGACCTGCTCCACCCCAAGTCGCTGGTCGTCCTGGATGTCGAACAGGACCAGGTTGCCCCGTGCCTTCGCCGCAGTGATGTCGAACTGCTTGAGCAGGTTGCCCTGCACCAGGTAGAGCGTGGTTACCAGGAAGCTGCCGAACCCGAGGGCGATCACCACCGAGCGCGTCTGGTTGGCCGGCCGGTACAGGTTGGCAATGCCCTGCCGAAGCACGTAGGGCCACGAGGGGCGCACGAGGCGCCGCGCTCCCTCGCTGAGCAGCACCGCGGCGCCGTACAGCACCACGAGGCTGACGCCGATGCCCACGGCGAACATCAGCCCGCGCGGCACGGTGTCGGCGCGGCCGATGGCCAGCAGGATGACGCTGGCGATGATCGTGATGTTCACCAGCTGCGTGGCGGGGTCGCGCAGCGACGCGCGGCCGAGCGCCGCGTCGTCGCGCCGCAGCGCCTGCAGCGGCGACACACGGCGCAGGGCCAGCAGCGGCCGCAGCGCGAAGACGAGCGCCACGCAGAGGCCGACGGCGAGTCCCGTGCCGAGGGCCACGGGATCGAGCGCCACCTCCACGTTCATTGGCAGGAAATCCTGGATGAGGCGCGGCAGGCTGAACTGGATGGCCACCCCCAGCGCGGCGCCGATGGCGGCGCCCAGCAGGCCCATCGCCGCCGCCTGCACCACATAGATGAAGAGCACCTGCGTGCTCGTGGCGCCGAGGCAACGGAGCACGGCCACCGTCTCCACCTTGCGGGTGACGAACGCATGCACGCCGCTGGCCACGCCCACGCCGCCCAGCAGCAGCGCAATGAGCCCCACCAGGCCCAGGAAACTGGCCAGCTGCCCGATTTCCTCCGCCGAATGCTGTTCCTGCTGGACGACGGTGCGCAGCCGGATGTTCGCCTTCTCCATGCGCGGACGCAGCGGAGCCACCCACTTGGGCGAGTTCACGCCGGCCGGCAGCTTCACGAACGCCTCGTACTGCGCGCGGCTACCGAAGCCCAGCAGCTGCGTTTCGCTCAGCCACTTGTCGGCAATGAAGACGCGCGGCCCGATGGCGCCGGTGATGCCGGGGTCGCCGGGCACGCTCGTCAGCGCGCCGGCGATCTCGAACGTCGCGTACCCGATGGTCAGCGTGTCGCCGACGCGTGCGTCGAGCGCCAGCAGGAGCGTCGGGTCGACCACGGCCACCTGCGCCTGGCGAAGCCGCGCCCACGCGCCGGCCGGCTCGGTGACGATGTCGCCATACAGCGGAAACTTGTCGTTGACGGCGCGCACCTGTGTGAGTCGCGTGCCACCCGTGCGCCCCACGAACGCCATCGAACCGAAGGTCGTCACGCGCGCCATCGGCAGGCCCGAAGTGGCGAGCGAGTCGAACAGCGAGTCGATGCCCGCCGGGTACTTCTGGTTGCTGCTGAACGACACGTCGCCGCCCAGCAGGGCGCGCGACTGCGCGCGCACGGAGTCCTGCGTGTTGGTGGCGAACGAGTCGATGGCCACCAGCGCGGCGACGCCGAGCGAGATGGACGACATGTACAGGAGCAACCGCCGGCGGGCCGTGCGGCTCTCCCGCCACGCGAGGCGCGACAACATGCCCAGGGCCATGCCGCTCACGCCGTGGTCCCCGTCAGCTTGTCCTCGACCACGACGCCGTCGGCCAGCCGGATGATGCGTTGCGTGCGCTCGGCGATGCCGATGTCGTGCGTCACCAGCACCACCGTGGCGCCTTCCTCGCGGTTGAGCGCGGTGAGCAACTCGACGATGCGCGTACCCGTGGTGCCGTCGAGGTTGCCGGTGGGCTCGTCGGCAAAGAGGATGCGGGGCCGGTTGGAGAAGGCGCGCGCGATGGCCACGCGCTGTTGCTCGCCGCCGGAAAGCTGTGTGGGAAAATGATCCAGCCGGTCGCCCAGCCCGACGCGCGCCAGCAGTTCGCCGGCCCGGGCCGCGGCCCCCGGCTCGCCGCGCAGTTCCAGCGGCACCTGCACGTTCTCGATGGCGGTCAGGGTGGGAATGAGTTGAAAGCTCTGGAACACGAATCCGACTTTCTGTCCGCGCAGCAGGGCCCGGGCATCCTCCGAGAGGTCGTGGAGGTCGACGCCGTCGATCTCCACCGTTCCCCGACTGGGCACGTCGAGCCCGGCGAGGAGGCCAAGCAGGGTCGTCTTGCCGCTGCCGGACGGACCGACGATGGCCACGAAGGTGCCCTGCGGGATGGCAAATGACACATCTTTCAGGACGGCGAGTTTCTGGGTGCCGCTCTGGTATTCCTTGGTGAGGTTGCGGGCGACGAGCATGCGAATGGGCAACGGGAAGATGGTAGGCGCGATGGCGCTGTTCGCGCTGGCAAGCGCACTGGCGTGTGGCGCTCCCAAGGACAACGGGAATGTGCGCGGCGCCGTTACCGTGGAATCAACCACGGCGCGGGGCAGGGCCGCAACGGAGGCAACGGCACGGCCACGCGTCCTGTTTCTGGGAACCTCGCTGACGGCCGGGCTCGGGGTCGATCCCGACAGCTCATATCCCTCGGTCGTCCAGCGGCTGGCGAATGACGCCAAGTTCGGGATCGACGTGATCAACGGCGGGCTTTCGGGCGAGACGTCGGCGGGCGCGTTGCGGCGTGCCGACTGGTTGCTGAGCCAGCGCGTGGCCGTGCTGGTCATAGAAACCGGCGCCAATGACGGCCTGCGCGGCCTCGACCCGGACTCCACGGAAGCCAACATTGCGGCGCTGATCTCCAAGGTGCGTCAGCGCCAGAGCGGGGCCGCCATCGTCCTCATCCAGATGGAAGCGCCTCCGAACCTGGGTCCCGCGTACACGCGCCGTTTTCACGCACTGTATGCGAGCGTGGCCAAGGCCAGCGGCGTGCGGCTCCTGCCTTTCCTGCTCGACGGTGTCGGCGGAAAGCCGGCGCTCAATCAGGACGATGGCATCCATCCCAATCCCGAAGGGGCCCGACGCGTGGCGGCGAACGTCTTCAAGGGGTTGCGGCCGGTGCTGGATTCGATGGTGGCGCACCGGTAGCGAGCGCGGGTGTCCACCGCCGCCCGTTCCCCCGCACCGAGCCCCCGCACTCCGCACCCTATCTCCAGCAGGCTGCGCCGACTACATTTCAAGGCTATCCCAAATCCTTGCCCAACCCGTAAGCCAGGTCCTCCCATGGCTGTTCCAGCAACCCAAATTCGCCGCGGCATGGTCATCGTCTTCGAAGGCCGGCCGTGCCGCATCATCGACTTCCGTCACCACACGCCGGGCAACCTGCGGGCGATGGTGCAGACCAAGATGAAGGACATCCAGTCCGGGTCGAGCTTCGAGCACCGCTTCCGCGCCGACGATTCGATCGACAAGGCGTCGATGGAGACGCATGAGCTGCAGTTCATGTACAAGAGTGGCGATGCCTACCACTTCATGAACACCGAGAACTACGACCAGCTCGAGATCGACGCCGAAACGCTGGGTGACGCAGCGCAGTGGATGCAGGAGAACATGGTGATCCTCGCCGAGTACTACGACGGCCGGCCCATCGGCATCGACCTGCCGCAGTATCTCGTGCTCGACATCGTCGACACGGCGCCCGTGATGAAGACGGCGACCAAGACGGCGTCGACGAAGCCAGCGGTGCTGTCGAACGGCGTCACCGTCAACGTGCCCGAGTTCATCGCCTCGGGCGAGCGGATCAAGGTGAACCCGGCGACGGGCGAGTACATGGAGCGGGCGAAGGACTAGCAGGAGCTAGATGCTGGATGTTAGGCGCTAGCACCTAACACTGGGCAGTTGAATTGGTTGTTTCGCCGGGTTATTTTTCTCGGCCTCTCCCGAAACGCCTCGGCGAATCGGCAGGGGTACATGGTGGCTGTAGCTCAATTGGTTAGAGCACCGGACTGTGGCTCCGGGGGTTGCGGGTTCAATTCCCGTCAGTCACCCTGGGCCAGCAGGCAGCAGGGCCTTGGGGTCGGCAGTCCGACCCTTCGGGCGCTCTCCCGCTGACTCTAGGTCAGTAGCTCAATTGGTAGAGCACCGGTCTCCAAAACCGGCGGTTGGGGGTTCGATTCCCTCCTGGCCTGCTCGGCAATGCTTCTTGACATCTCGACGTGCAGGACCACGACCGGCAGTTCTCGAGCGTCGTGGCAGCAGGGTCCGAGCGCCGGCGTTCCCGGCTGGCGACCGGCGAAAGCAAGCATCTCCTGCGCAGGAGTGCGGGGTGGTGGGGAACCAAATGGCGGTATCGTCTAGGGGACTAGGACGCGGCCCTCTCAAGGCTGTAACACGGGTTCGAATCCCGTTACCGCTACTCAGCGCGCCTCAATCTCGGCCTCATCGTCTATCGGTCAGGACGCGACCCTTTCAAGGTCGAGAGACGGGTTCGACTCCCGTTGGGGCTATGCAGGACCCGACGGGTGGTGTCGCGCCATGATCGGCGATGGACGTGGATAGAAAGGGAAGGAACGAGCAAGGGGGCGTAGCTCAGCTTGGTTAGAGCACTTGACTGTCACTCAAGAGGCCGCGGGTTCGAGCCCCGTCGCTCCCGTATTCGGTGGACCGCAGGATGCAGGTGCATGTGCAGTTGGCTCGCCCTGGTGGTGAAACTGGTAGACACGCCATCTTGAGGGGGTGGTGCCGTAAGGCGTCTCGGTTCGAATCCGAGTCAGGGCATGCAGCAGCGCGGCAGACGGCGGACGACGGTTCTCGCGTTCTCGCGTTCTCGCGATCTGCCGTTTGCCACAGTAGCTCAGTGGTAGAGCACTCGATTCGTAATCGAGCGGTCGTCAGTTCAATCCTGACCTGTGGCTCTTGGTACATCATTGGGGGGAGTCCTTTACCGGACTCTCCCTTCTTTTGTCTCCGTTCCTCGCCCCCGTCATCGGGCATCTGACGTTCGTTTGACGCCCATCCGGTACGATCAGCTCTTCCAGGCTCTGGAATTGCCAGATGGCACGATGTCCGAGAACCATGAAGGCGAAATCGACGCGGTGCACGATTCTCCGTTGTACGACATGCGGGAAGGTTGGTTGTGACAATGAGATATGCGAGAACCGGGCGTTCGGCCCCCAGTGTCTGGCCTGTCGCGCAACCGCATCGGTGCGCCTGACCGGTCGCTGGTTTGACGGGATGTCTCGCCGGACTCCCAAGGCCCAGGATCTCATGGAGCCGCACCCAATGACAGAACCGTTCAGCCCCAAATACCTCGGATTGCTGGCCTGGGTCCTGGGCATCTACCTGACCCGCCTGGCTCCAGCGCGCCTCGAGAACTGGGCGACGGTTGTCGCCGTGATCGGGTTTGTGGCCTGGTTCGGTTGGATCAGCCACCGCACGCGCCGGGAAGTCAGGCGGCAGCTTGCTGCCCCCTCGCCGCTGAAACGTGGGCGTCGCGAGGCCAATGCCGCGGCGTCGCCCCGGTTATCAACCGTCCGGAACGACGCGTAGGGCAAGTCGTTCAGTGGCAGGGCCGGGTCGGGCGCCGGGTGGGTTGCCAGCGGCACGGCTGCGGTTCCAGTATTGGTGAGGGTACCTTGGCGGTGCGCCCGGAGCCACCGCAACGCAGTCAACCTTCAACCATCAGGTCCCCCATGCGCCTCCCGATTCGGATCACTGGCATGCTGTTCGCCCTCATCGCAATCGCCGCGATGCCGGCGCAGGCCCAGCTGGGCCGTTTCATCAAGAAGGCCACCGAGAAGGCGGTCGAGAAAAAGGTGGACGAGAAGGTGGAGGACGCGACGCCGGTGGCGCCGATGGCGGGCGATCCGGTGACCGAGTCCACGCTCGACGCCCTGCTGCAAGGCCTGTCACTGGAACTGGAGACGAGCGCCAAGACGAAGCAGCTGTGGACCGCCATCCAGGCGAAGGCGAAGGACGTCACCGAGGCCGAGCGCGCCGCGGGGAATGAGCCCGACGTGTGGCACAAGGCGAGCAGCGACGTGGAGCGCTGCGTCAGCAACTCCCTGGACAAGAGCAATAAGCTGCACGAACAGGAAATGCCGCAGAAGATGATGGCGCTCGCGTCCAGCGGCAACAACTCTCCGATGATCGCAAAGCTCGAAGCGGTCAGCAAGCGGATGCGCGACGCGCAAGCCAAGAACGACACGCCCGCCTACATGCGGGCGATGACAGACTACGCCAAGATTCTCGGCTACGACCCGGCCCAGGATTCCGTGGTCGCGTTTGGCGTGTGCGGCAAGCTCCCCACCAAGCCGGCGTCGATGGTGAAGCTCGAGCAGTTGCAGGCAGAGGTCGGGCGGCTCAGCGACGAACGGCGCGACCTGGAGAACGAGACCGATGCTCGGGCGGCGAAGGCCGCCGGCATGCCGGCCGACAAGTACGCCCTGGCGCGCGAGCGGCTGTGGGCGTGGAGCGACGCGCGGAGGCAGAAGAAGGCTCCTCGCGTGCTGACGAAGGATGAAGACGCGCTCTTCACGGCGCGCGCCAGCGACATCAAGCGGGTCGAGCGCATGCTGCGGTGATGACCGCCCTGCTGCTCGGCCGCCTGGCGTTGTTCGCCGCGTGTGTGGGGCCGGCAGGGGGAACCAGGCTTGCGCTGCCCCCCTCGCGGCTCGCCGTCCGCGAGGACGCGGTGTGGCGCGAGTGGTGGAACAGCGCCGCGGCTCCCGGCCACTACCCTGACGCCCGGTCCACGCTCGCACGGGTCATGCGCTGGCGCGACGGCGCTTCGGGCACGGCGTGGGGGGAACTCGCGCTGTCCGGCGCGGGCGAGGCGTGGCGCACGCGCCTCATCGTCGTGCGACTTGATCCGCGGCGCGTGCGCCTGGCGCTCGACACTTCCTTCGCCGACGGCAACGGTGCGTGGTCGCTCGACCGCGTCGGCGCTGCCGCCGTGGTTGCGGTGAACGCGGGACAGTTCATCCGTTCGATGCCGTGGGGCTGGGTGTTGCTCGACGGCGCACAGTTCCTGCGGCCGTCGGTGGCGCCGCTCGTTTCGACGTTCACGGTCACGGGCGATGGCGCCGTGCGGCTCGTTCACGCGACGATGCCCGATGCGGCGGGCGTGCGGTGGGCCTTCCAGTCGTATCCCACGCTGCTCAATGCGGGTTCCGTGCCAAGTCCGCTGCGCGAGACCGGCTGCGGCGTGGACGTCGCGCATCGCGACGCACGCCTGGCGCTCGGCATCGACGGCAGCGGCCAGTTGCTCATCGCGATGACGCGGTTCGACGGATTGGGTGGCGCCTTCGATCGCGTCCCCTTCGGGCTCACGACGCCGGAGATGGCCGCCGTGATGGGCGCGCTTGGCGCGTTGGATGCGGTGCTGCTCGACGGCGGGATTTCCGCGCAACTGCTCGTGCGCGATGCCGCCGGCGTTGCCCACCGGTGGCCGGGAGTGCGCTCGGTGCCGCTCGCCCTGGTAGCCTACCCGCGCGCCACGCCCGCTCTGCCCTGAACCTCTGGGCCGGCCCGCGCCTTAAGCCGTCGCCGATGGTGACCTCGCTGGCGGTGGCCGACGTTTGCCCGCAATATAGCTGCGTCGAGCGACACGCCTCCTCCACCCGCGGAGAATCCAAGTGACCTCACCCAATGCTTCACCCGGCGGCGCGACTTCCACCGGCCTCACCCAGAACCTGGCAGGCGCCCTGGCGTACCTGCTCGGGCCCATCACCGGCATCTTCTTTCTCCTGGCGGAAAAGGAGAATCGCTTCGTGCGATTCCACGCCATGCAGTCCACGGTGCTGTGCATCGCCTGGATCATCGTCTCCGTTGGACTTTCGTTCATCGCGGCGGTGCCGGTGCTGGGCTGGATCATCGGCATCCTGACGGGGCTCGTGCTGGGGCTCGGCGGCTTCATCCTGTGGCTGGTGCTGATGTGGAAGGCGTATCAGGGCGAGGAATGGGAGCTGCCAATCGTCGGGCCATTCGCCCGCAAGCAGCTCGGAGGCACGGCCTGAGGTTTCGTGATTGAACTGCGCCGTTCAATAGGGCTGGGCCGCGCCACCGCGATGGTCGTGGGCATCATCATTGGCGCGTCGATCTTCGTGCAGCCCTCGGCGGTCACCGCCCGGGTGCCCTCGATCGCTGGTGTGCTGGCCGTGTGGGCCGTGGCCGGCGCGCTCACGCTCATCGGATCGCTGGTGGTCGCCGAACTCTCGTCGGCGTGGCCGCGCACCGGCGGCGTATACGTGTTCCTGCGCGACGGCTGGTCGCCGGCGGTCGGTTTCCTGTGGGGCTGGGCGATGTTCTGGACGATGCACACCGGCATCATCGCGGTCATCGCCATGATCTTCGCGCGCTACCTCGGCACCTTCGTTCCGATGGGCGACGCGCTCACCCGGGTGGCCGCAATGGGTGGCGTGATCCTGCTGTCCGCCGTGAACTACCGCGGGGTCGGTCCGGGCGGCGCCGTGCAGGCGGTGCTCACGCTGGTCAAAGTGCTCGCCATCGTGGCAATCGTGGCCGTGGCGGTGTTCGTCGGTTCGCCGGCGGTTGCGGCGGCGTCACTCGCCGGCGGACCGGCGCAAGCGGTGGCGCCCGGCGCGTTCTTTGCGGCATTGGTGGCGGGGCTGTTCGCCTTTGGCGGCTGGCACATGGTGTCGTAT
>DATCGU010000205.1:0-2752 GCA_036508735.1 Gemmatimonadaceae bacterium | reverse complement strand
GAAGAGCGTACAGCTTACACCTTACAGCTGCTGTACGCTCTACGCTCCAAGCTGCCAATAGTACGCTATTTCTTCGGATTCAGGATGTCGTCAATCTCCGTGTGCAGGTCCTGCAGGTGCGCCCGGGTAATGGCGTTGGCCGCCTTGCCCGTGGCCGCCTTCACCTGGGCGTCCAGCGTGCGAAGTTCGGCGCGGAACAGGCCCCGCGCATCGCTCGTCGGACGTGGCGGCAGCTGCGACACCTGGCCCGTCTGGCCAAACGCGACGCGCGGTGCCGCAGTGGCACTCAGTTTCGCCTTCACGGCCTCCACGTACGAACGCTGCAGCGAGCGGCGGTACACGTCGATGTTCACGCTCCCGCTGCTCAGCTCGCTGAAGATTCCCCCGCGCAAGTCGCCGAGCATCTCGGCCAGCGCGTAGGTCGCCTCGCCCGGCTTGGCCATCGCCTCGAACTCGATGAGACGGGCCATCCGGTCGTCGTTCAGCAGCCCGGTGATCAGGCCGCGCTGCGCCTGGTCGATGCGCGCCACCTCACCCTCCGGCTCCATGCGCCGAAGGATCGCCTCGTCGAGGAAGAATGTCGGCGTCTTGAACGCGTTGTCGTTGAGGAACTTCACCGCTTCGCGCTGGCGGGCCGCGCTCACCGGCGTGAAACGCACGCCCGGCTGCGAGCCGTACTTCTCCTGCGTCTCGGCGGCGCCGACCACGGCAACGACCTGGCGCAGCTCGGTGGACCACTGGCCGATCAGCCGTCCGTACAGCTCCTTCAGGTCGTCATTGTCCTCGAGCGGTTGCGTAACAGCCGGGGCGACCATCGGCATCAGGCGCTTGATGTTCTTGATGCCAAGCGCCGTGCTCTTCACGGCATCGGCATCGCCCACCGCTTCGGTGTTGTTGCCCGGGTCGGCGCCGAAGTCGTCCGTCGTCGAGAAGCGCAGGTACGGCGTCTTGTCCTGCTCGCGGGCCCACTGGTCGAGCGTGGTGCGCTCCGCGTCAGCCGTGTTCGCGCCCGGAATCGGCGCGTATCCCCAGTGCGTCATCCAGATGTCGTACGGTCCCTGGCGCGGGATCAGGTCGGCCAGGTCGATGCCATCCTCGGGCTGCGCCACGTAGTTGAAGCGGGAGTAGTCCATCAGCGTGGACACGTGCCCCATCTTCTTCACGAACGTCTTCGACCGGATCGAATCGACCGGGTACAGCGAGCTCGCCTTCATGTTGTGCGCGTAGCCGAGCGAATGGCCGATCTCGTGCGCGATCACGTACATCATCAGCCGCCCCTGCAGTGAATCGGGGAAGGGGAGCTTCTTCGCGCGCGGGTCGAGCGCCCCGACCTGCGTCCAGTACCAGTCGCGATTGAGGTTCATCACGTTGTGGTAGATCTGGATGTCGGCTTCCATGATCTCGCCCGAGCGCGGGTCGGAGATGTGCGGACCCGACGCGTTCTCGATCGTGCTCGGCAGCCAACGGATCACGGAGTAGCGCGCATCCTCGGGCGACCAGTCGGGATCCTCGGCCACCGACGGTGCGTACTTGGCGATGATGCCGTTCTTGAAGCCGGCGGCCTCGAACGACGGCTGCCAGCTCTCGATGGCCTTGGCCACCCACGGCTTCAGCCAGTCGGGTGTGGCCGGATCGACGTAGAACACGATCGGCTTCACCGGCTCGCTGACCGCCGCCGAGGGATCCTTCTTCTCCAGGCGCCAGCGGGTGATGAAGCAGCGATCCTGCGCCCGCTGCTCGGGGCGCGAGTAATCCAGCGAGGTCGTGCGGAAGTAGCCGACGCGCGCGTCGCAGA
This sequence comes from Gemmatimonadaceae bacterium, assembly GCA_036508735.1. Lineage (GTDB taxonomy): Bacteria > Gemmatimonadota > Gemmatimonadetes > Gemmatimonadales > Gemmatimonadaceae > PNKL01. The sequence goes on along the minus strand of DATCGU010000205.1, from coordinate 957 downwards.
GGCGCGGCATCATCGGCTTCTCGGGGAGCTTCACCATCGACCAGTGAACCAGGTACGTCTTGCTCTGCGGCGGCGTGCCGGGCGCGGCGGGCGGGGCGGGGGCGCCGCCCCGGCCCGCTGTCGGCGTCGCAATGGCGTTGAGCGTCAGCGTCGCCTCGGTCTCGATGTTGGTCGGGAACGTGGCCACGCGCTCGAAGAACGAGCGCGAGGCATCAAGTGTGCCGCGGTAGCGGCGCAGGAGGCTGAGCTCGGTGGGCGGGGCGGTGAACAGGCGCGACACCTCGATGACGGCCGCCGAGTCGGGACCGTACGCCTCCACGTTGAAGGCCCCCAGGATCACGTCGTAGTTGGCCGCGTCCACCGCCTTCGCCACCACGCTCGAAGGATCGGCGATGATCGCGAAGTCGACGGAGCGCAGGAGAACGCGGTTGTCCTTGCGCACCCAGCGGACGACACGGTTGTCGAGTGCCTGGCCGCCGTAGCCGCTGCCTTCACTGGTCTTGGCGATCTGGGTCACGAGGAGCATGTCCTTGTCCAGTTCACCCTTCGGAATCTCATAGTAGAGCCGGCTGCCGATGCGATGCGTCTTGAACAGTCCGGTCTGGGTCTTCACGTTGCCACGGATGACCGTGGCGTATGGCCGCGGGTTCGGTTCGGCGGCGGCGGCGGCCGCGCCACCGGGGCCGCCACCAGGGGTGGTGGCGGGGAACGCCGGACGCGTGGAGTCGGGACGAGCGGCGCCGACGCTCGGGGCAGGCTGCGGTGCAGGGGCAGGCGCAGGAGCCGACGCCGGCCGGCAACTGGCCAAGACGGCCAGGGCAAGAACGAAACGGGAGGTTCGCACGATCGATGTCTCGGGGTGGAAGGAAGTCGAACCGGAGCGCTTAAGAGTCGGGCTCAATGACAAGCCCTGTGGGGAGCGTGAACGAGGCGGTCATTCCCGTCGTGATGCCGTGG
>DATCGU010000204.1:0-4781 GCA_036508735.1 Gemmatimonadaceae bacterium | reverse complement strand
CCGCTTCTTCGCCGTCCGCCGCCACGGATACGTCGTATGCGTCCCTGAGATGCAGCTCCATCCAGTGGCGCATGGTCGCGGCATCGTCCACGACCAGCACACGCCGGCGTCTTCGCGCACCGGTCATGGCCGCAGGGCACGCGCGTGGCGCGCAATCTTGTGCCGGTGCCGGGCCTGCGACTTCTTCTTCGACATCATTCTCTTCAGGACGGACATCGTCCGATCGTGACAAGGTCAATTCAGGTCAAGTTCGCCCGCGTTCTCGGTTTGGCTGCGAGATTGGCGGCAGTGTAGATACGCGGACCGTCGGTGATGAATCAATCCGGAGATACTGATATTTGTGTGGGAAATGGGCTGACGGTGCCGTCAGTGAAATGCCTATGAGCACTCCATTCCCAGCGAGTGCCTTCTAGTACCGCGACACCACCTGCTTTTCAACTAGACTTGGCACTTGCCCGGAGTCAATGGCAGATCGAGAACGCCTGTCACTGGACGCTCGACGTCGTCTTCGCCGAAGACCAGAACCGCGCGCGGCGCGACGCCGGGCCGGCGAACCTCGCCACGCTCCGCCGCCGGGCGCTGAGTCTCCTGCGCCAGGATACGACGCAGAACACCGGGCTCAAGACCCGACGCCTCATGCGGACTGGGACCCCGACTACCTCCTGCATCTGCTCCGGATCGCCATGCCCGCCACGGACCTCATTCTTGTCCGGATGTGCCCGGAATCGTCTCCCGCATCTGCTGTAACTCCGGAATGTCGAGACTCCCCGAATACGTCAGGCGCCTGGCGAAGGCATTCAGCCCTGCGTCCTTGCCGCTCGCGGTTTGCGCCCGCGCGAGCTGAATGGCCTCGCGGTGCTGGCGGATGAACTCGTCGATCATCCCCCGGTCGGAACCGCTGGCAGCCTGTGCGGCAGTCGCCGTCGGCCCAGCCGGCGGTTCGGCTGTGCGCGTGTCAGGGACACTATCTCCGCTGCCGGACAGGCGACTGCGTATCTCGGCCAAGTCATTGAGCTGATCTTCGCGCACGGTGATCAGTGCGTGTGCGAATGACTTGAGAGCGGGGAGCTGTGCCGTCGAATCGGCGGTGCGGGCCAGTTCCAGCTCGCGCGTGAGACGCGCGATCATGCGGTCGACAAACTGCAAGTCAGGGGAGGCCGCACTGCGGGCTACCGTACCGGAGGCAGGAACGACGGCAACAGTCAAGGCCGCAAATGTCATCAGGACGGCCGACTTGACGATTGAGCAATGCATGAATATCTCCAGACGATGTAGGTGACACTGGCGTGGACGCCTGCCGTGCGGACCATTTGCCAGACGTATTTCATCTCCCTTCCACGTGGCTGCACTGCGGCCTGGCTGCTTCTGGATCGGCTAGACCAGCGCCGCGGCCCCAAAGAAGAACAGCCCCTCCTGGCGCGCATTGTCGTCCGAATCCGACCCATGCACGGCGTTGCGGCCCTTCGACTCGGCGAAGAGCTTCCGCACGGTTCCCGCCGCTGCTTCGGCGGGGTCGGTGGCACCGATGGCCGTCCGGTATGCGGCGACGGCGTCCGCCTTCTCCAGCACCAGTGGCATGCACGGACCCGAGCTCATGAACTCCACGAGTTCGCCGTAGAATGGGCGACCCTTGTGCACTTCATAGAATGCCCCCGCCTCGGCCTTGCTCATCTGGAGCACGCGGGCGCAGACGATCCGGAAGCCCTGGGCCTCGAGATGGGCCACGATCTTGCCGGCCTTGCCCGCGCCGAAGGCGTCGGGCTTGATGATTGCAAGCGTGCGATTGCCGGTCATTTCCGTGTTTCCTTGAGATTCAGTGATCACCACGGAGGCACGGAGGACACGGAGTTTGCACGGAGAATGAACGGGAAGTTGTTCTCCCAGTCGTTGCCCTTCTCCGTGGCCCTCCGCGTCCTCCGCGTCTCCGTGAGAGATGAAGCGGTTACTTCAGTCGCGCCTTGATCAGTTCCACGAAGTCCATCGGACGGTCGGCAACGCTGATGCCCGCCGTCTTGAACGCTTCGATCTTCTCGGCCGCCGTGCCCGAGGAACCCGAGATGATCGCGCCCGCGTGTCCCATGCGGCGTCCCGGCGGGGCCGTGCGCCCGGCGATGAAGCCCACCACCGGCTTGGTCATGTGGTTCTTGACGAAGTCGGCGGCTTCCTGCTCATCGGTGCCACCAATCTCGCCCATCATCGCCACGGCCTTCGTGTTCGGGTCCTTCTCGAACGCATCGAGGCAATCGATGAAGTTGGTGCCATTGATCGGGTCGCCGCCGATGCCGACGCAGGTGGTCTGGCCGAGGCCGGCCCGCGTGAGCTGGTAGACGATCTCGTAGGTCAGGGTGCCCGACCGGCTGACGACGCCGACGTTGCCCGGCACGCAGATGCCGCCGGGAATGATGCCCACCTTGGTCACGCCGGGCGTGATGAGCCCCGGGCAGTTCGGGCCGAGCAGCCGGGCGCCGCGCTCCTTCACGAAGGGATAGACCCTCGTCATGTCGAGCACGGGCACGCCCTCGGTGATGCACACCACCAGCGCACAGCCGGCATCCACCGCTTCCATGATCGCGTCGGCCGCGAACATCGGGGGCACGTAGATCACGGCCGTGTTGGCGCCCGTCGTCTCGATGGCATCGTACACGGTATTGAACACCGGCACCTTGCCCTCGAACGTCTGGCCGCCCTTTCCGGGCGTCACGCCGGCCACGACGTTCGTGCCGTACTCGATCATCTGCTTGGTGTGGAACGAGCCGTCGCGGCCCGTGATTCCCTGCACCACCAGCTTGGTGTTCTTGTCGATGAAGATGCTCACGCGGCCTTCCCTCCCTTGGCCAGCGCGACGGCCTTCTTGACCGCTTCATCCATGTCCTTGGACGCGGTGAAGCCATTCTCCGTGAGGATCTTCATGGCGATCTCTTCGTTGGTTCCCGTGAGGCGAATCACGATCGGCACCTTCAGCGGGTTCGCCTTGGTCGCCGTCACGATGCCGTTGGCCACGTCATCGGTGCGCGTGATGCCGCCGAAAATGTTGAACAGGATGCACTTCACGTTCGTGTCGGCGGTGATGATACGCAGCGCGTTCACCACCTTCTCCGGGTTCGACGATCCACCGATGTCGAGGAAGTTCGCCGGCTCGCCGCCGTAGTACTTCACCAGGTCCATCGTCGCCATGGCCAGGCCGGCGCCGTTCACCACGCAACCGACGTCGCCGTCGAGCTTGATGAACGTGAGGTTGGCGTTGCGGGCGTCCACTTCGGACGGCGCCTCGGACGACACGTCGCGCAGCGCCTCGATGTCGGCGTGGCGGTCGAGTTCGTTGTCATCGACGACCATCTTGCCGTCGACCGCGATCAGCGTGCCCGTCGGCGTGCCGACGAGCGGATTGATCTCGGCCAGCGAACAGCCGCTCGCCATGAAGGCGGCATAGAGCCCCTGCATGATCTTGGCGGCCTGCCGCGCGAGCTTCACGTCCGGGTACAGGAAGAAGCCCATCCGCATGGCCTCGTATCCGCGCAGCCCGTAACGCGTGTCCACCGGGAGGTAGAGGATCTTCTCCGGCGTCTCCGCCGCCACCTGCTCGATGTCGATGCCGCCGGCGGCGGAGACCATGAAGACAGGCTTCTTGCGCTGACGGTCTACGATGATGCCGACGTACGCTTCGCTGCCGATGTCCTCGGCGACGGTCACCAGCACCTTCTCGACCGTGAGTCCCTTGATCTGCATGCCGAGAATGGCGGTGGCCTTCTCCCTCGCATCGGCGGGTGTCTTGCAGAACTTCACGCCGCCCGCCTTGCCGCGGCCACCGGCATGCACCTGCGCCTTCACCATCACTGGCACTCCGTATTCCTTCGCGATCGCTTCCGCCTCGGCGGGCGTCGTTGCGACCTTGCCGAGCGGAATCGGTACGCCGAATCCGCGCAGGATCTCCTTCGCTTGGTATTCGTGAATGTTCACGGTAACTCCGTGAGGGTGGTTCGCGGCGCGTGGTGGCGCCACACACAGAACAGACCATGAATTTATCGCGGCGGGAGGTCGGATGGGAGGTGCGTGGCCGCAGGAAACTCCACCCGCGAAACCCGTCGTGTCCTACAGGGAGCGTCTCGGGCTACGGACGGTCGCTGGTGAGGCGCCGCAGCGCCTCCATCGCGCGTCCGAACGCCGTCCAGTCCTCGCGTCGCAGCGCGTCCCGCATATCGGCGTACAGGCGAGCGAGGCGCAACCGCAGGCTTCCGTCGGCCGTCGCCGAGTGCACCGCCTCACCCATGGCGACGGCCAACGTGTTGCCGGCGCGAGCCTGCCCCGCGTGCAACGCCACCACGCCGGCGAGCGATGGCGCACGGTCCGGCGCCCAGTCGTAGAAGCTCTGCACGACGTGCACGCCGTCGGTGGCCGGAACCACCTGGACACGGCCGTGTCGCGGGTGCGCTGAAGAAGCGAGGATGCGCGTGCTGTCGGCCATGCGCTGCAGGCGATCGACCATCGCCGACCAGCTGATCGATTCGGGCGCCGCGACGAACGCGGTTCCCGGCAGTGAGCCGCCAACCGCCACGAACGCGCCCCTCAGGTGATCGGCCGCGTCCACCACGGGGACGCCCCACGCCAGTGGTGTGGATTCCGCACCGCTCACGAACGGCGCCGGGGCCGTTGCGGCGGACGGTTGGTCGACGTCGGCATCATCGACCTGAAACAGCGGCCGGGCCGAGAGCGTGTCGTCGTCGAATCCGACGCGTGAGAGCGCGGTGCCCTGCAGGACGGCGCGGTCGACGGGCGCGGGAAGC
>DATCGU010000203.1:0-3850 GCA_036508735.1 Gemmatimonadaceae bacterium | reverse complement strand
CACCGTGTCCTGGCTGACGATTCCGGTGAGCGAACGCAGCGAGGCCAGCGTGATCTCCCGCGTGTCGACGCCATCCAGCAGGATGCGCCCCGCCGTGGGCTCGATGAACCGCGGAATGAGGTCCACGAGGGTGCTCTTGCCCGCCCCGCTCGCGCCGACGAGCGCCACCACGTCGCCGCGCCTGGCGACGAAGTTCACGTCGGTCAGCACGGGCTCGTCCCCGTAGCTGAACGCGACCCCGTCGAACACGAGGTCGAAGTTGAAGGCCGTCGCTTGGCGCGTGCCGCTGTCGGCCGCCTGTTCCGACGGATGATCGAGGATCTCGAACAGGCGCTCGGCGGCGGCCAGCGACTGTGTGGCCACGGCCGGCATCTGCGAGAGCTGCTTGAGCGGCGGCAGCAGCGACATGAGGATGCCGAGGAAGCCCACCAGCTCGGCACCACTGATGCTCTTCTCCGCAATCACCTCGCGCGCGCCGAACCAGAGCAGGAGCACGGCCACGAGGGTGCCGACGACCTCGGCAAGCGGCTGCGACATGAGCGCGAGCCGGCTCATGCGCACCATGCCTGCGGCATAGCGGTTGGATGCCTCGACGAACCGGCTGGCCTCGTATGCCTCGGCGCGGAACGACTTCACCAGCCGGATGCCGCTGACGGTTTCCTGCACGACGCTCGCCATCTCGCCGTACTCGGCGGCCAGCCGGCGGTGCCCCTTGCGCAGCTTGCGCAGCAGCGGCTGGAAGGCGAGGCTGAGCAGCGGGGCGACGATGAGCGAGACGAGTGCGAGCTTGACCGAGATGAGGAAGAGCGCGGCGACGAAGGCCAGCACCTGGGTGCCGGCGTTCACCGACCGCGTGACGACCTCGGCGAGCAACTGGCGCGTGGTGACCGTGTCATTCAGCACCCGCGTGAGCAGTTGCCCCGTCTTGTGCCGCTGGAAGAAGCGAAGCGAGAGCAGTTCGAGGTGCGTGTAGACGGCGTTGCGCAAGTCGCGGGTGACGCGCTCCTGCAACCCCGCGCCCATCTGCCCGGCCAGCCAGGCGAAGGCGTTCTTGAGCAGCATCGTCGCCAGGATCACCACGATCACGGTGCGCAACGCGTCCATCTTGTCGGCGCCGTCGAGGAACCGCCCGATCAGCTGGCGCAGCAGGAGCGTCATCCGGTTGGGCGTCCCGATGCCCAGGGGCGGAAGCTCGAACAGCGTGTTGAGGAACGGGATGAAGAGCGCGAACGACAACGCCGCCAGCGCGTTGGCCGTGGCGCTCAGCAGCAGCGTGCCGGCCACGCGGCCGCGGTAGGGCCGGAGGAAGTGCAGCAAGCGACGATAGAGCGGCATCAGCGGCGGGGCGTGAGCAGGGCGAGCGGCAGGATCACCTCTTCCGGCGATACCCCGCCGTGAAGGAACGACCCGCGATACCGCTGCTGGTACTCGCGCAGCTTGGTCGGGTACACGAAGAAGCAATCGCCCACCGCCAGCACCGTGTTTACGCGCGGGCCGAGCGGGGGCAGCCGCAGCTGGCCGGGATCGCCGAACGAGAGCACCTGTTCGGGACGCTCGGCGCGCAGGTCCTCACCGAACTTGTATCGCAGGTTGGCGGTGGCGTCCTTCTTGGCGAAGACGGTGGCCGAAGTATTGCAGTGAATGGAACCGTGGTCGCTCGTGAGGAGCACCGGAAGCCCGCGTCGCGCCGCCTCGCGCAGCACCGCCCACAATGCCGACCGGCCGAACCATTGTTCCGTGATCTGCCGAAGGGCCACCTCGTCACGGGCGACTTCATAAAGGATGGCCGACTCCGAGCGTCCGTGCGTCAGCAAGTCCACGAAGTTGAACACGAAGGCACTCACACCGTCGCCGGCGAAGGCGCTGCTCAGGTGCCGTTCGAGTTCGTCGGAGTCCATGGCCGACGAAATCTTGTGGTAGCGAACCGGCGTCTCGCCACGCAGCGTGCGCAGTTGCTCAACCAGCAGCTCGCGTTCGTATTGGTTGAGGGACTCGTCGTCGCGCTCGCCCCACCAGGACGGGAACTTCTCGGCAATCTCGGCGGGGAAGAGCCCGCTGAAGAGCGCATTGCGCGCGTACGGCGTTGCCGTCGGCAACAGCGAGAAGTAGTGCGCGGCATCGATCTCGAACGCCTGGGCCACCAGGGGTTCCAGCACTTTCCACTGGTCGAGCCGCAGGCAGTCCACCACCACGAACAGCACCGCCGGGTGCTCGGCGAGCACCGGCATGAGGAACTCGCTGACGATGTCCACCGAGAGCGGCGGTCGGTCGCCGCCCAGTTCATGGACCCAGCGCGGGTATCCCTCGCCGACAAAGGCGGCGAAGTCCTTGTGCATCGCGGGAAACAGCGCGCGCAAGGACGCGTGAAGCCCCTGCTCGCCGGCCGCCGTCAGGTCCACGTCCCACTGCACCAGTTCGGCGTACCGCTCGGTCCAGCCACGCCAGTCGAGGTCCTTGAGTCGCACGGCTTCCAGTTCGCGGAAGCGCTCAACGAACCGGCGGGCGATGGCCTGGCTGCGGATCCTGGGCCCTTCGAGGATGCGCGTGACGACACTCAGTACCTGCCGCGGGGTGACCGGCTTCACCAGGTACTCCGCGACATCCTGTCCGAGCGCCTCGCGCAGGGTGCTGTCTTCCTCGCTCTTGGTGACCATCACCACCGGCAGCGACGGGGCGAGTTCGCGTGCTTCGCGCACCATCGCGATGCCCCGCATGCCCGGCATCTGTTCGTCGAGGAGGAGGATGTCATAGGCGTGCTGGCGCAGGAGCTCGAGGGCGTCCGTCGCGTTGCAGGCCATTTGCACGCGATAGCCCTTCTCCGACAGGAACAGACGGTGCGACTCGAGGAGTTCAGCCTCGTCGTCCACCCAGAGAACGGATCTTGCCGGCGGCGCCATATTCTACGAAAGCTAGTCCGTGCGAATTCCTGTCGCCAACGCCCGGACGTGCTGGCGACGGCCCGTTCGTCAGGGCAGATTCGTCCAAGACTATGGACAGCAACCCCCCCTTTGCTCTTTCCGAGCCCCTGTTTCCGCTGCGGGCGCTGGCGATCGCGGCGGCCCGGGCGCCGCTTGGCGGGGCGCGCGAGGCACTCACGGCGACCCTGGTGGCGGCAAGGCTGGCGGCGGCGGCCCACGGCCCCGGCGCCCTTCCGGAGGCGCTGCGGGGCGTGCGCGCGGCGGCGGCGCGTCACTGGATGGGGGCGCTTACGCTTCCCGCGCCCGTTCGCGGCGCCCTGATGCAGCTGGTGGAAGCGTCGGCCCACGGGGAGCCGGCGGCCCTGTCGGACGCCCTGGCCAAGGTGACCGAGGTCACGGCAACACATCTCGACCGGAAGGCACACTTGGAGCTTGACCGCCTGCTTCGCGAAATCGGCGGATAACCCGGTGCTTGTGGGCATCGGGGCAGTTTCCGTATGATGTTTCGCTAGTCCGTTCTCGACGCCGAGTCCGAGTGTCACGACCTACCGACATCTCCCCGCTTGCCCGAGTCATGCGCAGGGTGGACGCAGCCGCCGACGGCGACCGCGGCCGCGACGCGTACGCCACCGGATTCCCGAGCATCGACAAGTGGCTCGGCGGCGGGCTGCGCCGTGGCGACTTGACCGTGCTTGGCGGTGACGTGCAGAGTGGCAAGAGCGCCCTGGCGCTGGCGATGGCGCTGCGCATGGCCCAGCAGGACACACGCGTGGTCTTCTTCACCGGCGAAATGTCGGGCGAGCGGGTCATGGAGCGGGCGCTGGCCATCGAAGGGCGGGCGCGCGTGGACGACCTTCGTCGCGGCTCACTCGACGTCTTTACGCGCGCCAGCGTCGGTGGCGCCGCCGTGCGGTTCCGCGAGGCGCAGCCGG
>DATCGU010000202.1:0-24745 GCA_036508735.1 Gemmatimonadaceae bacterium | reverse complement strand
TGAGGTGGAACTGTCCTCCGTGCGCGCCTACGGCGTGCTGCGTGCCCCGTTCGCCGGCGTCGTGACGCACCGTTTCGTGGATGTCGGTGACTTCGCGGCGCCCGGCGCTCCCCTGGTCACCGTGCAGGATGCTTCCCGCCTTCGCATCTCGGCGGCCGTGCCGGCCTCGATGGCCGTGCGCGTAAAGACGGGAACCCGCCTGACCGCGCGCATCGAGGGCGTCGAAGTCAACGCCGTGGTCGAGGGCGTCGTTCCGTCGGCCGCGACGATGTACACCATCAACGCGATCGTGCAGAACCGGGACGGCCGGCTGCCCTCGGGCGGCGCGGCCGTGCTGACGGTGCCGTCGGCGGGCACCGAACGCACGCTGCTCGTGCCGCCGGAGGCGCTCGTGCGTGAGGGCGACCTCACCGGCGTGCGCGTCGTCCGCGACGGGCGCACCGAACTGCGCTGGGTGCGCCTCGGTGACACGCGCGCCGGGCGGGTCGTTGTGCTGAGTGGCCTCAACGCGGGCGAGCGTATTGCGCTCCCCGCGGCGGGGCGCTGACCGTGGGTATCGCCGGACGCGTTGCTCGCGCCTTCCTGACGTCCAAGCTCACCCCGCTCGTCGCCCTGGCCTCGCTGGCCGTGGGCGCGCTCGGCCTGGTGGCGACGCCGCGCGAGGAGGAACCACAGATCTCGGTGCCGATGGTGGATGTCATCGTCGCCATGCCGGGCGCCGGGCCGAAGGAAGTGGAGAATCACGTCACGCGACCGCTCGAGCGTCGCATGTGGGAGTTGCCGGGCGTCGACCACGTCTACGCCATGAGCGGCGACGGCTACGCCGTGGTGACGGTGCGCTTCAAGGTGGGCGAGGACCAGGAACGGTCGGTGGTGCGCGTGCACGCCAAGATTCTCTCCGGCATGGATGAGATTCCGGCCGGCGTGCTGCCGCCTCTCGTCAAGCCGCACGCCATCGATGACGTGCCGATCCTCGCGCTCACGCTGCACGGTGCGTCGACCGACATCAACGAGCTGCGCCAGGTGGCGCTCCATCTCGAGGACGAGATCCGGACCGTCATCGACGTCTCCGAGACCACCGTCATCGGAGGGCATCCGCGCGAGATCACTGTGGCGATGGACGCGGCGCGCCTTGCCGCCGCCGGCGTCACGCCGGGCGAGGTGGCTGCCGCCCTGCAGGGCGCCAACGGGCGACTGCAAGCGGGCGAGTACAGCGCGGGGAACTCGGTCTACCGCGTGAGCGTGGGTGCCGGCCTGGTCACGGCGGCTGACGTGGGCCGCGTGGTGGTCAGCACGCGCAGCGGAGCCCCGGTGTACGTCGGCACGGTGGCCGACGTGCGCGAAGGATTCGGCGAGCCCGTCAACTACGTGGCGCACCTGCCCGGCAACAAGCCGGCCGAAGCCGCCGTCACCATCAGCATCGCCAAGCGCCACGGCGCCAATGCCACCAAGGTGGCCGAGGACGTGCTGCAGCGGGTGGAGGCGGCGCGCGCGCGCCTGCTGCCGACTGGCGTCTCGATCGACGTGACACGCAACTACGGCGAGACGGCGGCGGAGAAGGCGAGCGAACTGATCCTGCACCTGGTCATCGCCACGCTCTCGGTGACGCTGCTCATCGGCATCTTCCTCGGCTGGCGCGAGGCGGTCGTGGTACTCGTCGCGGTGCCCGTGACGCTGGCCCTGACGCTGTTCGCCTACTATGCGATGGGGTACACGCTTAATCGCATCACGCTGTTCGCGCTGATCTTCTCCATCGGCATCCTGGTGGACGACGCCATCGTGGTGGTGGAGAACATCTACCGCCACCTGCAGATGGGGCGTGCCACCGCCGAGGACGCAGCGGTCGAGGGCGTGGACGAAGTCGGCAACCCGACGATCCTGGCCACGTTCGCCGTCATCGCCGCCATCCTGCCGATGGCGTTCGTCTCGGGCCTGATGGGGCCCTACATGCGGCCCATTCCCGTGGGCGCATCGGTAGCGATGCTGGCCTCGCTCGCCGTGGCCTTCATCGTCACGCCATGGCTGGCGCTGCGCCTCCTGCGCGGGCACGTGAAGCCGCTCGTTGCCCGGGTAGACGGGCGCGAGCACGAGCCGGAGGAGAAATCCAGGTTCGCCAGGTTCTATGCCCGCATCATGGAGCCGCTGATGGACGATCGCCCGCGCCGTCGCCGTTTCTATGCGGGCATCGGCGTGCTGCTGGTGGGCTCGGTGGCCCTGCTGGGCTTCAAGCTGGTGCAGGTGAAGATGCTGCCCTTCGACAACAAGTCGGAGTTCCAGGTGGTGCTCGACTTCCCGGTGGGCACCACGCTCGAGACGTCGCAGGCGGCGGCGCGCCAGGTGGCCGACTACCTGCGCCGTGTCCCCGAGGTGGTGAACACGCAGGTGTATGCGGGCACCGCCGCGCCGTTCAACTTCAACGGCCTCGTGCGCCACTATTTCATGCGGCGCGGCGCCAACGTCGCCGACCTGCAGGTGAACCTGAAGCCCAAGGGCGACCGGTCGCGGCAGAGTCACGAGATCGCGGTGGTCGTGCGGCCGGCGGTGGACTCGATTGCCCGCGCCTACGGCGCGCGAGCGAAGGTGGCCGAGATTCCTCCCGGACCTCCGGTCCTCTCGACGCTGGTGGCCGAGATATACGCGCCCACCGACTCACTGCGCGTGGCGACGGCCGAGCAGGTGAAGCACATCATGGAGACCACGCCGGGCGTGGTGGACGTCGACTGGAGCATCGATGCGCCGGGGGCGCAACGGCGCTTCCGCGTGGACCGCGTGCGTGCCGCACAGGATGGCGCCAGCGTGGAGCAGATTGCCCGCACCGTGTACCTCGCGCTGAACGGCGCGGCGGTCACCGGTGCGGCAGCGGAGAATGCCCGCGAGGGAGTGGCCATCGTGCCGCGCCTCGTGGTGCGCGACCGTTCGTCCGAAGCAGCGCTCCTCTCGCTGCCGGTGGCGACGATGTTCGGCCCGCGTCCCCTGGCCCGGTATGTGTCGGTGGACTCGATGGTCATCGAGAGCACGCGGATGCGACGCAACCTGCGCCCCCTGGTGTACGTCACCGGTGACGTGGCCGGCGTGGTGGAGGCTCCGGTGTACGCGATCCTGGCGATGAACAAGCGCATCGACTCGCTGCGGGTGCAGGGGGCACAGATCCACCGCTACAACGCGGTGCAACCCGACCGGCTCGACGAGGTGGCGCTCAAGTGGGACGGCGAGTGGCAGGTGACCATCGAGGTCTTCCGCGACCTCGGCGTGGCCTTCGCCATCGTGCTGGTGCTCATCTACGTGCTGGTGGTCGGCTGGTTCCAGTCGTTCACCATCCCGCTGGTCATCATGGCGCCCATCCCGCTGACGCTCATTGGCATCCTGCCGGGGCACGCGCTCACCGGGGCGTTCTTCACCGCCACCTCGATGATCGGCATGATCGCATTGGCCGGCATCATCGTGCGCAACTCCATCCTGCTGGTGGACTTCATCCAGCTGGCGCAGGCCCGCGGGCGCTCGCTGCGCGACGCGGTGCTCGAGGCCGGCGCGGTGCGGTTCCGTCCCATTGCCCTCACCGCGGCGGCAGTCGTCGTCGGCGGCCTCGTGATGGTGCTCGATCCGATCTTCCAGGGGCTCGCCGTCGCGCTGATCAGCGGCGCGATCGTGGCGACCCTGCTCACCATGGTGGTCGTGCCGCTGCTTTACTGGGAACTGCAGCGTTCGGCCGAGGAGGATGCCTGATGCGCATGTTCTGGTTGGTCTACGCCGGCCCGCGCCCCGCGCACATCGCCGAGTCGCTGCTGTCGCTCGGCGCCCCCGGTTACACCGAGTGGCCGCATGCGCACGGAGCCGGCGCGCACGGGCGCATGGACGGAACGCGGGCCTGGCCCGGCGAGGAAACGGTGATTACCGCCGTGGTACCGGTCGAGCGCACGGCGCAGGTCGCCGACGGGCTCGACGCGCTCCAGGCCCAGCTCATCGCCGGCGAGCACCTGCACTACGCCGTGCTCCCTGTTGAACGCTTCCGCTGAACCCCACCGAGGACCGACCCATGTGCAATGATGCCGTCATCCGCCGCTTCGCCGGCACCTTCCTCCTGCTGAGCCTCGCGATGGCCCACTGGGTGAGCCCGAACTGGCTCTGGTTCACGGCGTTCGTCGCCGTCAACCTGCTGCAATCGAGCTTCACGAAGTTCTGCCCACTCGAGAAGATTCTCGCGTACTTCCGGCTGGCGGGGTGCAGGCCGGCGAGGTAGGTGCGGCGGTCGATGGAGCGGCATCGGGTCGTCTCTCATGGAGACCACTCACCCTGGTCCCCGATTCACCTCGCCGCGCGCTGAACGCCATGCTTCAAACGCCTGTCGCGAAGTGAGTCGCGGCGTGAAGCCGAACACCGTCTTCAGCCGCGTGTTGTCCAGCACCGGGCGGTAGCGCAGGAAGTCCACCTGCGCCGGGCCGTAGCGCGTGAGGCCGAGCGGGTGCAGCACGGCGAGCACGCCGCGCAACAGCCACGCGGGCAGCCGCACGACGCGCTTGCCCATCGCCGCGGCAATCTCGTCGATGGTCATCGCGCCATCGCCGGCCACGTTGAAGATCCCCGTGACGGGCGACTCGATGGCCTGAGCCAGGCAGGCCACGAGGTCGGCATCGTGGATAAACACGAACGGCGACTTGGAGCCAGTGATGGCAAGCAGCCGCGACTTTTCGAACAGTACCGTGATCTGGTTGTTCACCGACGCGCCGAGGACGGTGCCGACGCGGAAGACGACCTGTTCCAGCGCCGGCCGTGAGGCGCGATGCTGCGCGAGCATCTCCTCGACGAGTCGTTTATGCCAGCTGTAGGCGAACGCCTCGTTGCCGCGCACGGGGTGCTCCTCGGTGAGCCACGCGGGATTGTCCGCGTGATACCCGTAGGCGGCACCGCTGGAGGTCACCACGATGCGGCGCACGCCGGTTACGATGCACGCCTCCAGTACCCGCTCCGTGCCGGTGACGTCGACGCTGTACTCGAACGCGCGGGTGCTCCCCTTGCCGGGAGTGACGATTGACGCCAGGTGCACCACGCATGTGATGCCGTGGGCGCGGACCACGGCATCGAGGCCGGCATTGCGTACGTCGTGGCGCACGAACGTGGCGCCCGTGGGCACCTCGCGCGGTGGTCGCACGTCGGCGCCGACCACCGCGCCCAGGCGGCCGTCGCGAACGCGCGTGGCCAGCTCCGTCAGCAGCAGCGAGCCGACGTACCCGGAGGATCCGGTGATCAGAACGCGGGACAGGGCTTCCATGAGTTCTTCAGCTTATGGCTTACAGCGTATAGCGTAAAGCGTACAGCTGCCGTACGCCGTACGCTCTACGCCGGCCGCCTGCTCCAGTACGTCGCGAGCGAGAGTCCCGCAATGATGTGCCAGATTCCCCACCAGGCCGCCACGATCGCCATCCCGCCCAGCCCGCCGAAGAAGGTGAAGATCAGGATCAACCCGAGCCCGGAGTTCTGGATCCCGACCTCGAACGACACTGCCCGACGGTCGCGTACCGGCAGCCCCAGCGCCGCCGCGGTCCAGTACCCGGTGGTGAGCGCCAGCGCATTGTGGAGGAACACGGCCCCCACGACGCCGCCGACGTAGCGCAGGAAGTACTGCCAGTTCGCGGCGAGGGCGAGCACCAGGAACGAGACGAAGATGCCGATCGACAGCCGCTTCATCGGCACGCGCACCCGCTCGGTGAACGCCGGCCAGCGGCGCGCCACGAACATGCCGGCCATCAGCGGCAGGCCGAGCAGCACAAGGATGGTGACGAACATGTCGACCGGGTCCACCGCCACCGTGCGCAGCAGGAGGCGCGTGGGCGGGTACATCGAACCCCAGAAGTTCAGCACCAGCGGCGTGGCCACCACCGACAGCACGGTGGACGTCGAACTGATGCTCACGCTCAGCGCCGTGTTGCCGCGCGCCAGGTTCACGAGGAAGTTGGAGATGTTTCCGGCCGGGCAGCTGGCCACCAGCATCATGCCCAGTGCCACGCTCGGCGGTGGCTTGATGACCATCACCAGCAGGTAGGTGAACGCAGGGAACACCAGGTAGTGCCCGGCGAGGCCGACGAGCACCGGGCGCGGGTTGGCCAGGACCCGGCGGAAATCCTCGCCGCGCAGGTCGAGTGCGACGCCGAACATCACGATCCCGAGGATCGCGTTGAGCAGGTGCAGCGTGTTCGGGCTGAAATTCAGTCGTACGGCGTCAATGTCGATCATCGACCCTTGGGTTCCTGGTGCATCTTCTTGAAGTGCACCAGGCCCGGCGCCCACATGTGCGCCACCGGATCGACGTCCACATGAATCACCGACGGGCCGTTCACGGTGAGCGCCCGCGAGATGGCGTGCGACAGCGCGTCCGCATCATCCACCCGCTCGGCGTGCGCTCCCATGGACTGTGCCAGGCGCGCAAAGTCGATGTCCCCCAGGTCGGCCCACAAGTTCTCGTCAGGCGCCAGCCGCTTGCGCAGCAACATCTTGAGCGGACGCAGCGCGAATGACTGGTTGATCTTCACCATGCCCCACTGCCGGTCGCAGAGCACCAGCCAGATGATGCGCATCTTGTGGCGCACCGCGCTCTCGATTTCCTGCGGGTGCATGCCGGCCGCCCCGTCCCCGATGATGCAGCACACCGGCACGTTGGGCATGGCGATGGCCGCCCCCAGGGCCTGGCCCATACCGGCACCGAGCATTCCCATCTTGAAGGTCGAGAGCACGCGCCCCGGGGTGCGCACTGTGTGGTAGAACATGGCCCACACCGCCGTGTTGCCGCCGTCGGCGATGAATGGCGATTCAGCAGGGAAGAGGCGGCCACAGGCGGCCGCCGCGTGCGCCGGGTGCATGGGCGAGCCGCCCTTCGCCAGCGGCTGGTCGAGCTTGGTCCTGTAGCGCTTGATGAGCGTCTGGTATCGCGCCATGTATTCGCGCCGGCGCGGCAGGCTCATCTCCCCCTTCCGCGCGGCGAGCCGCACGGCCAGCGCCTCGAGGAAGGCGCCGACGTCGGCCTGCACCGCCACCTGCACCGGCTTGTTGGCGCCGATCATCCGAGGGTCGATGTCCACCTGCACCGTGGGCTGTTCAGACGGAGCGCGCCAGTACGGCGGCTTCCCCCACCAGTCCGTCTCCCCGAGGCGCGACCCGAGGATCAGCGCCGCATCGGCGTCGTTGCGCACGATGGAGTTCAGCTTCACGTGCGTCATCGGGATGGCCAGCGGCGAGTCCTCGCGCATGACTCCCCGCGCTGACCAGCTGGTGGTCACCGGCGCCTCGAGCAACTCGGCCACCGCGCGCAGGGCGTCGAACGCCTGCGCGTGCAGCACGCCGCTCCCCGCGTGAATCACCGGCATCTCGGCGCGCAGCAGCACGTCGGCGGCAGCCTCCACCTGCGCCGGGTCGGCGGCCTGCGGCGTGGTGGTGCGGTACGCCGACGGCGGCTGAATGGGTGGGCTGGCCGCCATCTTGCCGTTCATCAGGTTCTCCGGCACGTCGAGGTGCACCACCCCGGGGCGCCCATTCCAGCACTCGCGCAGCGCCCCGCGCATCAACTCGCCAATGCGGTCGAAGCTTGGCACCACGCGACTCCACTTGGCGAAGGCGCCGATCACGGCCGACTGGTCGAAGCCCTGATAAGTGCCCGTGCGCAGCGGGTACATGGCCCCCGTGCGTCGCGCGCTCGTGATGCAGAGCACCCGGTTGCCTTCGGCCTCTTCCACCACCAGGCCGGGCAGGATGTTGGCCACCCCGGGGCCGTTGCTCGCCATGCAGACGCCCAGGCGACCGGTGAGGCGCGCGTAGGCGGCCGCGGCGTGGGCGGCGCTAGCCTCGTGGCGCGGGGTGATGAGCCGCAGGCCCTCGCGCTTCAGCGCGGTATAGAACCCGAAGTACGTGCCGTCGATG
The DNA here is from genome assembly GCA_036508735.1 of Gemmatimonadaceae bacterium. GTDB lineage: Bacteria > Gemmatimonadota > Gemmatimonadetes > Gemmatimonadales > Gemmatimonadaceae > PNKL01. The sequence goes on along the minus strand of DATCGU010000202.1, from coordinate 16,840 downwards.
ATGCCAAAGACCACCTCGACGCCCTCGGCCTTCAGCATGCGGGCAATGATCTCGCCGCCACTCGTCTCGCTCATGAAAGATCCCGGTGGAGATTGCGTCAGTCGGGGAAATTGGGGGCGGCCAGTCGTGCGGCGGAATCTACGCCCGGCGCCTTCGCCGTCCATCCGCCTTGCGTGAAGGGGGCGAAACCGGCGAGGTTGCCTTGTTCATCGACTTCCGGAGTATTGGCACTTGGCTCAAGCGGCTGCGCCGGCACGCGCAAAACTCCTGTTCGCCTTCGCGGCGGTCTACCTCATTTGGGGTTCGACCTACCTCGCCATCCGCTTCGCCATTGAAACGGTGCCGCCGTTCCTGGTGGGCGGGTTCCGCTTCATCATCGCCGGTTCCCTCATGTATGCCTTTCTCCGCATGCGCGGAGTGGCGCGTCCCACGGGCGCGCACTGGCGCTCGGCATTCATCATAGGGCCGCTGCTCCTCACGGGCGGCAATGGTGGCATTGTGTGGTCCGAGCAGTTCGTGCCGTCCGGCATGGTGGCCCTGATGGTCGCCAGCGTTCCGCTGTGGATGCTGCTCCTCGCCTGGCTGCGCGGTGGCTCGCCGCCGTCCGGGCGCGAGTGGCTCGGGGTGGCCATGGGACTGTTCGGCGTCTCGATGCTCGTTTCGCTCGGCGGCGCGCAGGCGGCGGGCGGCGTGAGCCCGCTGGCCGGCCTGGTCATGCTCTGCTCGACACTCAGCTGGTCGGTGGGTTCGATGTTTGCGCGCGAGGCGCCACTGCCGTCGTCGCCGCTGCTCGCCTCCGCCATGGAGATGCTCATCGGCGGCGCCGGCATGCTGCTGATCGCCCTGCTCCGCGGCGAGTTCACGCAGTTGGCGTCGAGCTCCATGTCGATGCGCTCGGCGCTTTCCATCGTGTACCTCGCCGGCTTCGGCTCGATCATCGCCTTCTCGGCGTACAAGTGGCTGCTCAGCCGCGTTTCGCCGGCCCTCGTGGGCACCTACGCCTTCGTGAATCCGGTGGTCGCCGTCGCCCTCGGCTGGGCCTTCGCGTCGGAGGCGCTGACGTCGCGCACCCTGCTGGCCATGGCGGTCATCGTTGGCGCGGTGGTGATGATCTCGCTCAAGCCGCGTCACCTGGTGCTCGTCGATCCGGCCGAGTAGCGGGGCGGGAAGCGCGACCGTTCATGGCGCACTATCTTTGCGTTCCATGAGGGAGAACGAGCGGCGCGGCACGGAGGGAGGCGGCACGGGGACGGCGGATTCCGTGTCCCCCTCGGTGGCGCCGGCGCACGCCGAACTGGCCGAGACCGACGCGCCGATGTGGGCCATCATCTTTGCCGGCGGCATCGGCTCTCGTTTCTGGCCGCTCAGCACGCCGACGCGCCCCAAACCCCTGCTGTGCCTCGTCAGCGACCAGCCGCTCCTGCTCGACACCGTGCACCGCCTCCAGCCGGCCATCCCCGCCGACCGCGTGCTCGTGCTGACCAGCCACGATATTGCGCCGGCCATCCGGGGCTCCATCAGCGCGGTTCCGGAGATGAACATCCTGGTGGAACCGCGCCCGCTGGGCACGGCGGCCGCGCTCGCGTGGGGGGTGCAGGAAGTGGCCAGGCGTGCAGGACCGCAGGCCTTGTGCTGTGCCATCCATGCCGACCTCGCGGTCGGCTACCCCGACGAGTTCCGGCGCGTGCTGCGCCGCGCCGGGGCGGTGGCGCAGCGCGAGGAATCGCTGGTGGCCGTGGGCGTGAGCCCTTCGCGCGTGGAACCGGGCTTTGGTTACATCCGGCCGGGCGCGCCGCTGGATGCGGCGCATGTGCTCGCCGACGGCGGTGTGCACCTGGTGACGTCATTCGTCGAGAAGCCCAGCGAGGCCGAGGCGATGATGCACATCGCCGCGGGTGCACTCTGGCACTCGGGAATTGTCGTTGGCTCGGCGGGCGACTTCCTCAAGCAGATCGCCGAGAAGACGGTGGAACTTCACGACGGCCTCGACGCGCTGCGGCGCAGCGACCTGTCGGCGTTCGTGCGGAGCATCCGTTCGGTCAGTATCGAGCGGGGGTTGCTCGAGCGCGGGCCGCGGCTGCTGGTGATTCCCGGCGACTTCGAGTGGGACGACGTGGGCACCTGGGCGTCGCTGCGGCGTGCCCGCGCGCTTGATGACGATGGCAACGGGGCGGTGGGAACGGCGCATTTCGTGGACTCCGACTCCAACGTCGTTCACGGCGAGTCAGGCGTCGTGGTGCTGTACGGCGTGTCGAAGATGCTCGTGGTGACGCTGCCGGGACTGACCTTCGTGACCCCGCTCGACCGGGCGGTCGACCTGAACCCCCTGCTCGACGCGCTGCCGGGGTCGATGCGCATCAACCCGACGTCCGGCCCGGGTTGACGTCAACGAACTGGCGGGGTTGCTTGTAGAATTCATGAAGCGTTCATGTTTCGTGGAATCTCACCACTGACCCCGTTCGTTAACATGCGACTCTCGACTTTCCTGGCTGTGGCCACGCTCGCGCTGGCGTTTTCCCCGCTGGCCGCGCAGGAGACCCCCAAGAAGGACTCGACGGCCACCCTGCCCACGGTGACCGTCTCGACGACGGCGAGTCGCTACGCGAGGTCGCTGTTCGAGACGCCGCTGAGCCTCACGCGGGTCAGCGCCGACCAGTGGCGCGGCACCAGCGGCTACGGCCTGGACCAGGCACTGGCCAGCGTTCCGGGCGTGCTGGCGCAGTCGCGCTACGGCAACAGCGATATCCGGCTGGTGATCCGCGGGTTCGGCGCGCGCGGGGCGGGTGACCGGTCCAACGCCGGCACGTCGCGTGGGGTACGCGTGCTACTCGACGGCATTCCCGAGACCGAGCCCGATGGCCGCACGTCGTTCGACGCGTTCGACCTGGCAACGGCGACGTCCATCGACGTCATTCGCTCCAACGCATCGGCGACGTACGGCAACGCGGCCGGCGGCGTGGTCAGCGTCTCGACCGTGCCCGAGTTCGATCGTCCATACCAGCGTGCAGAGATGATGGCGGGCAGCTTCGGGCTGGTGCGCTACTCGCTGGCCGGCGGGGCCCCGTTTGGCCCCGCGCGCTTCTACTGGAACGGCGTGCAGTCGGATTTCAGCGGCTGGCGGGCCAACTCGCAGAGCACGCGCTCGCTGCTGAACATGGGCCTCGTGTCGCCGCTGGGCGACGCCACGCACCTCGGCGCCTTCGGGTACGTCACGCACAACCAGTTCTTCGTGCCTGGGCCGCTCACGCAGGCGCAGGTGGATGCTGATCCCTCGCAGGCGAACGCCACGTATGCGCAGCGACTGGAACGTCGCGACAATCGGGAAGGACGGCTCGGCGTCACGCTCGACCATCAGCTGTCGGCATCGCAGGACATCACCACCATGTTCTTTGTGCAGCCCAAGTTCCTGCATCGCAGCGAGCGCGGCACCTTCCGCGACTTCACGCGCCTGCACCTCGGCGGGAACGCCGTGTACCACGTGCGCGGCACGTTCTCGCCAACGGTGACGGGGACGCTGTCGGTGGGCGTCGATGCCGCCAACCAGGACGGCTCCATCCAGTTCTATGGGCTGACGGCCACCGGCACGCGCGCCGCGAACCTGACGGACAACAAGCGCGAAGGCGCCTCGAACCTCGGTGTCTTCGTCACGGAAGACTTCGCCATCGGCGAAAAGCTCGGGCTGAGCGTCGGCGCCCGCTACGACGACATCAGCTACGACTACAAGAGCAACATTACGCCCAAGCTGAACGACCAGAAGGCCTTCACGCGCCTCACGCCCAAGGTGGGCCTCAACTACCGCCTGTCGGCCGCGCACAGCGTCTACGCGAGCATCGGCGGCGGCATCGAGGCGCCGGCGGGCAACGAGACCGATCCGGCCAGCACCTTCGGGCAGGACACCGTGACGGCGCTCAACCCGCTGCTCGACGCCATCACGTCGACCACGTACGAGGTGGGCACGCGCCACGTCCTCGCGCGTGGCGGCGGCCTGCTGCGCATGCTCTCATATGACGTGGCCGGCTACTTCACCTCGGTCAGCAACGACATCGTGCCGTATCGCGGCGGGCGCTTCTACTTTACGGCCGGCAAGGTGCACCGCACGGGAACCGAGTTTGGCGTCAACGCGCGCCTGGCGCACGGCCTGGCGGTCGCGGGCGCGCTGACGCTCTCGAAGAACACGTACGTGCAGTACGTCGTGGACTCGGTGCACTACGGACGGCCCGGCCACTTCGCCGACTATTCGGGCAACCTGATGGTCGGCGTGCCCAAGGTGATGCTCAACGGCAACGTGTCGTGGGCGCCGCCGGCGGCCGGCGGGCTGCGGTTCCAGTTGGGCATGCAGCAGACGGGCTCGTACTATGCCGACGACGCGAACACCGTGTCGGTGCCGTCGTCGGTGATCTTCAGCGCCGGGATCCTCAGCGACAGGGTGCTCGAACTCGGCAACGGCGTGGGCGTGCGCGGTTTCGTGACGGCGCAGAACCTCGCCGACAGGAAGTACATCGGCTCGGCGTTCCTGAACCCCGACGTCGTGAATGGCAAGCCGGTGGCCTTCGAGCCGGGGTTGCCGCGGCAGATTCTGGTTTCGGTTTCGTTGGTGCACTCGAGGTAGCGGGGAATCGGAACTCGGATTCCGGAATCCGAGTTCCGTGTCGTGGTTATCTTGCGGCATGCGCGCCGCATTCTATTACAAGCTCACCAACGGCATGCGGGTCTCCGTACGCCCGGCGTTCATGGCCGCGCAGTCGGTGCCAGACGAGCGCCAGTATGCCTTCGCCTACGTCGTGCGCATCGAGAACGTGGGGGCGCGGCCGGCGCAGTTGCTTTCGCGTCGCTGGCACATACACGACGACTGCGGTGAGGACATCGAGGTGCTCGGCGACGGCGTCGTCGGCGAGCAGCCGCTGATCGTCCCCGGCGGCGTGCACGAGTACCAGAGCTTCTGCGTGCTGAAGAGCCGCAGCGGATTCATGGAAGGGGAGTATTTCTTTCAGGCCGAGGGCGACCGGTTTGCCTGCGACATTCCGCGCTTTGCGCTGGTCGCCGACGAGTGGCTGGAGTCGTCGTCCTGAGAGTGCGGGCGGCCCCGGTCGGGAGTTCCCCGGTCGGGAGTTCCCTCTAACGGCCGGGGCAAGGAATTCGTAGACTGCATCCATGATTGAGTCGGTGGGACGAAGCGTTCGCGAGTCACTCGAGGGACTCGGCTCGGCGGGGCGTATCTCCCTGGAAGCGGTGCGCGCGTTGCGTGACGTCCGCACCTGGGGGCCGCTGCTCACCGATCAGATGCGCAAGCTGGGCGTGGGTTCGCTCCCCATCGGCATTCTCATCGCGGCCTTCATGGGCATCGTGCTCGCGCTGCTGGCCAGCTACAGCTTCACCAACTCGGTGCCGCGGTACCTGGTGGGCACGCTCGTGCAGAAGACCATCATGATGGAGCTGGCGCCGGTGCTCACGGGGCTGGCGCTCGCCGGGCGCGTGGGGGCGAGCATCGCCGCCGAGATCGGCACGATGCGCGTCACCGAACAGGTGGATGCCCTCGAGACCCTGGCGTACGACCCCATCTCGTACCTCGTCGTGCCGCGCATGCTGGCCGGGCTCGTCATGTTCCCGGTGGTGGTGGGCGTCGCCATGATGATTGGCCTCATCGCCGGGTGGTGGGCGTCGATGGGATTGCTCGACATGTCGTCCGTGCAGTTCGTCAAGGGCGCGCGGATGTTCTTCGACGTGTTCGACGTGCGATACGGTCTCGTGAAGGCGGCGAGTTTCGGCGTGGCGGTCACCGCCGTGGGCTGCGCCTGCGGCCTGCAGGCGCGCGGCGGTTCCGAGGGCGTGGGCGCGGCGGCCACCAAGGCCGTCGTCACCTCGGCGGTGCTCATTCTCGTTCTCGACGCCTTCTGGGCCGTCGTCTGGCTGTTGAGGAGGGTCACATGAAGAAACGTTCCAACGACTTCCTGCTCGGAATCGTGATCCTCGGCGCCATCGCGCTCGTCATTGCCGTGTCGCTGTTCCTTCGCGAGAGCGACATAGGGACCAAGCGGCACCAGATCACCGCGCGGTTCCGCGATGTGGGGCAGGTGCAGGTGGGCAACGCCGTGGTCATTCGCGGCGTGAAGGCCGGGAGGGTGGAGCGCGTTGAACTCGCCGCCGAGGGCTGGGTGCACGTGCTCTTCTCGCTCAACCAGGAGGTGGCGTTGCCGCCAAACCCGGTGCTGCTGCTCGGCGCGTCGTCGCTGTTCGGCGAATGGCAGGCGACCGTCACCGGCCGGCAGTCGGTACCAGCCAACAAGGACCTCTACGCGCAACTGGCCGACGCGTCGGGTGACAAGGACGGCGCGCTGCCGGGCGCGGTGCTCCCCGACATCGCGCAACTGACGTCGGTGGCCGGCGGCATTGCCGGCGACGTGGCGGCGACGGCGAAGAGCATCCAGCTGGCCTTCAACGACAGCGCGGCGCGCGAGCTGCGCTCGTCCATCCACAGCGTCAAGCTGATGTCGGACAACCTGGCGCGCACGGTGAACGTGCAGTCAAAGAATCTCGACACCATTGCGGTGGACGTGCGGTCGGGGGCGGTGGCCCTTTCCAGGGCATCCGACGCCTTCCTGCGCAACATCGCGCGGCTCGATTCCGCGACCTCCGGGGGAGAGGTGCAGCGTATCATGAAGGAGAGCGCGCTCGCCGCGACGCAGGTGCGCGAGGCCAGCGAACGGCTCAACAAGATCAGCCAGTCCTTTGAGAAGACCGAGGGGAGCCTGCGCAGCGTCATGTTCCGGGCCGACTCGGTGCTGATCAAGGTCGACAAGGGGCAGGGGACGCTCGGGCTGATGGTGAACGACCCCGGGCTCTATCGACACATGGATTCCGTGATGGTCGACATTCGGGGGCTCGTCGCCGACATCAAGAAGAACCCGCGGCGCTACATCAAGCTGACGATCTTCTAGGCGCAGCTACCGCCAGGCCGGCAGCACGCACCTCCGTGCGCGGCGGGCAACGGTCGCGTCGAAATCGGTGATCGCACGTTGCATGACGGCTGACGCGCCCGCGTGACAGGTGAGGCAGGCGCCGGCGTCGAGAATGCGCCGCTGCTCGTCGACGGTGAATGGGCGCACGTCGTCGCGAGTGGACACCATGCCGCCGCGTGACTGCAGGAAACCGGTCCACGCATCGGCGGGAAGTCCGTCCGCCGCCCGTTCATGCGCCGGCTTGAACGTCCACCGGCCAGTGCCACCGGCGATCGAGTACCGCAAGGCGCCGCGCCCGTAGCCGAGCGCCACCGGATCGTTGTGGCACGATTCGCAAGACCGCGATGTACGGCCGATGGTGTGGGAAAACGTCCGGACGTAGAGCCGGCGAAACACAAGATCGCTCGCGCCGTCGGCGGCACGATTGCGGTCGAGTTCGAGAATCATGCCCGGAATGAACGTGTCGACGACGCCGCGCGGGTGCGCCGTGTCGCGCGCGTCCCAGCGAATGCCAAGCGTCGGCGGCGTAGCCTCGAACGCACCTGACGATTCCTGCCAGGCGCCCTTCACGTCCTTCTGGTCGACGTGATCGTAACCTTCGACCGACGGAGCGAACGTCGTGTGGCAGGTCGCGCAGCGCGGCGCCCAGGCCGTGTGGCATGCGCTGCAGGTGAGACGGACGTGCCCGCCGCCCTGTGTGCACGCTGCCCGGGGCGCACGAAGCGGCGCCCACGCTCCGGTGCGCTTGTGCCGCAGCCGGGCGCTCAGGTTTGGGTTCACCACGACATTGGAGAGTACACCGCCGGAGGCGGCAACGCCGAGGCGCTGGCCCGGGAGGAAGGTCCATCCGCGCAACGTCAGCAGCGTGTTCGTCTCCGCGTCGGAATGCGATGGCGGAATCGACGCGAGGCGCGGCGCGTGGCAATCCTCGCACCGGATCTGAATTTGGTCGCGCGCATGCGCGACGGCGTCGCCCTTGCCCATCACCTCGCTCGCCGTGTGGCAGTCGATGCAGTCCATGCCGCGCACCTGGTGCGCGTCGGGCGCGACGCGCGTGAAGTAGCGCCCATCGTCGAGGAGCCGGAACCGTCGCTGGGGTGATCGTGCGTCGGCGGCCAGCGTCGAGTCGGACGGCACGTCGCGCAGCTCGTGCCACCCTTCGTAGTTGGTCGAGATGCGTCCCGACCGGCTGTGGCAGCCGAAGCAGCGGCCGTTGTCCACCGCGATCGTGAAGGCCGGATGGCGCAGCGGAATTCCTGTGCGCGCCTTCGGCGCGGTGGCGAGGTAAGCCGCCAGCTGCCGCGTGGCCGCCGAATCGTAGACGAGATGGCACGCGTTGCACCCGCCGCCGCGTGACGACTGGCCGATCGCGCCCCATTCGGTCTTGGGCTGTCCGAGATGGCACGAGGCGCACAGCTGCCGCAGGTGCGTGTCGGCGGCGCTCGAGCCAAGTGCGGTCACATGCGGCGGCGACGGCGACGATGTCGCCGGCTCGCCGAAGACACGCCGGTCGACCTCGATGACGCCGGCGAAGGTCGTCATGATCGACCGCTCGACGCGCGGGATGATGGACGAATGGCACATCGCTTGCCCGCACGTGCGCGGAGCGTCCGCGAGATTGCCCGGGACGCGGATCATGCCAGCATGTGCCTGCTGTGCGTCGAGCGATTCCACGTTGCCCGCGTGGCACGAGGCACAGCCTATCTTCTGAGGTCGATGCGAGACGTCGAGACCGGCAACGCCGGCGTGACAGGCGAGGCATCCCTCGCGTCGCCCCATCACGATCGGCGCTTCGAGAGGCGACGCGTCCGGCGCGCGCGTCTGCCGCCTGGGGAAGAGTGAGAACGCCGCCACGACCGCCCCGACTCCAGCAGTCGCGATCAGCCATGGCGCGACGGAATGGCGAGCTCTCATTAATCTAGTCGGCCATGTCAGGCGACATTCGGCGTGATGGGCATCGTTGCAATCTGAAACGGGGTTCCGGCGTTTCGCCAGTGTGGAGTGTCCATTGAATCACTATATGAGCATTCAAGTATAGAATCCGGCATTTCCCGACAGGAACGACCCGGATGCCTGACCGACGAGCCGGGCTGCCGGGCTTAGCGTACGGGCAGTCACCAGGCGACCACGTGGTTGCGGTGGGTGCACTTGGCGAGGCGCGGATGAGTTCCTTCTCACGACGGAAGTTCCTGAAGATCTCGGCGGCAACGGTTACGGTGGCCGCCGGCGCGGCCGCCTGCGCCAAGGGACCCACGACGAGCGCGAAGCCTCCCCGCCGCACGGCGAAGGGTGTCCAGCGAATCCCGACCTACTGTGACATCTGCTTCTGGAAGTGCGGCGCGATCGCCTCGGTCAGGGATGGTGCGCTCTGGAAGGTCGAAGGGAACCCCGAGGACCCGCTGAGCCGCGGACGGCTCTGCCCACGCGGTACCGGCGGCGTCGGCGCGCACTACGATCCCGACCGCCTCAAGCGCCCGCTGATTCGCACGCACGACCGCGGCCGCGACGAGTGGAAGGAAGTGTCTTGGGACGAAGCCTTCGCCTACATCGCGAACAAGATGCACGCGATCAAGGCGACCTACGGTCCGGAATCCGTCGCCATGTTCGCCCACGGGATCGGCGGCAACTTCCTGAAGCACACGCTGAAGGCGTACGGCACGCCCAACTTCGCCGCCCCGTCCTTTGCCCAGTGCCGCGGTCCGCGCGACGTCGGATTCCGCCTCACCTTTGGCGAGGATGTGGGCTCGCCGGAGCGGACCGACATCAAGAACGCCCGGTGCCTGGTCCTGATCGGCAGCCACCTCGGCGAGAACATGCACAACTCGCAGGTGCAGGAGTTCGCGGAGGCCGTCGGCAGTGGCGCCACGATCATCGTTGCCGATCCGCGGTTCTCCGTGGCGGCGAGCAAGGCGAAGCACTACCTGCCCATCAAGCCCGGCACCGACCTCGCGCTCCTCCTCGCGTGGATGCACGTCATCGTCACGGAAGGGTTGTACGACAAGGAGTACGTCGCGGCGCACGGGTTCGGCTTCGACCAGTTCGCCGAGCGCCTCGCCACCTGCACGCCGGAGTGGGCGTACCCCGAGACGGGGATTGAGCCGGAGACCATTCGCGCCACGGCGCGCGAGATGGCGCGCCACAAGCCGTCGACCCTCGTCCATCCCGGGCGCCATGCCGCCTGGTATGGCGACGACACGCAACGCAGCCGGGCCATCGCGCTGCTGAATGCGCTGCTGGGGAGCTGGGGACGCAAGGGTGGTTTCTACACGCCGGTGAGCATGGACGTCCCGGGGTATCCGTATCCCGCGTATCCGAAGCCGGCCAAGCCGATGGTCGACAATCCCGGCAAGCGGTACCCGTTCGCCCACGAAGCCATCTCGACGGGGATCCGCGAGGCAACCATCACGGGCAACCCGTACCCGATCAAGGGCTGGTTCGTGTACGCCACCAACCTCATCCAGGCGCTGCCGAACGAGCCGGAGACGATCAAGGCGATCCAGAACCTCGACCTGCTCGTCGTCGTCGATGTGATCCCGAGCGAGATCGCGGGCTGGGCGGACGTGGTGCTCCCGGAGTCGGTGTACCTCGAACGGTTCGATGACCTCAACGTCGAATGGTTCCGGGAACCGTTCGTCGCGCTGCGCCAGCCGGTGGTGGACGCACCGCACGACCAGAAACCGAACTGGTGGATGGCCAAGAAGCTCGCCGAGACGCTCGGCCTCGGTCACTACTATCCGTGGAAGGACATCGAGGAGTACCTCGATCACCGGATGACGGCCGCCGGGTTGAGCCTGGCGGAGCTGAGGACGCGCGGGATCATTCGCGGCGCGCCGCAGCCGATCTTCGCCGACGAAGGCGCGCCGGTGGTATTCGGCACCCCGTCAGGCAAGATCGAGTTCTACTCGCTGCAGCTCGAGAAGGCGGGGTTCGATCCCGTGCCCATGTACACCAGGCCCACGGACCCGCCACCGGGATCCTTCCGGCTGCTCTTTGGGCGCTCGCCGGTGCATTCGTTCAGCCGCACGCAGACCAACCGCGTCCTGAGCGACATGATGGACGAGAACGAGGTCTGGATCAACGCCGACATGGCGCGGCGCATGGACCTGAAGTCGGGCGACTATGTGTGCCTGAAGAATCAGGACCAGGTCGTGAGCAACAGGATTCGCGTGAAGGCCACCGAGCGCATTCGACCCGACTGCGTGTACATGGTGCACGGCTTCGGCCACACCGCCCGTGGCCTGCGGCATGCGTACCAGAAGGGGGCGAGCGACTCGCAACTGGTCACGCGGTATGTCACCGACCCGCTGATGGGTGGCACCGGCATGAACGTGAACTTCGTCACCATCGAGCCGGAGGTGACCCGTGGCTAGGTTCGGCATGGTCATCGACACGGTCCGATGCGTGGGCTGCATGGACTGCGTGGTCGCCTGCAAGACGGAGAACCAGGTGCCCGAAGGGTTCAACCGGGACTGGATCGCGTACGACGTGACGGGCACGTTCCCCACGCTGCACATGGAAATCCGGTCGGAACGCTGCAACCACTGCGACAGCCCGCCGTGCGTCTACTGCTGCCCGACCGGCGCCAGCCATGTGCACGACGTGGGCGGCGTCGTGCTCGTCGACGCCGACAAGTGCATCGGGTGCAAGGGCTGCATCGCCGCCTGCCCGTACGGCGCGCGCTTCATTCACCCCGATGGCTACGCGGACAAGTGCACGTTCTGCATCCATCGGGTGGAGCAGGGCCTCGATCCCGCGTGCGTCGCGGTCTGCCCGACCCGCTGCATGCACTTCGGCGACCTCGATGATCCGAACAGCGCGGTCAGCACGCTGCTGGCGTCGCGCAATCACCACGTGCTCATGCCCGAGGCGGGCACGAAGCCGCGCATCTTCTACCTCACGTGAGTGGCCCGATGCAAGAACTGACCATCACGCGCCACAACGAGCTGATCGACCCGATGCTGCACATCTGGAGCTGGCAGATCCCGGTCTACCTGTTCCTGGGCGGCCTCGCCGCCGGCATCATGATCATTTCGGGCTGGTTCGTGTTGCAGGGCCAGTACAAGAAGAACGTCTTCTCCTGTTTCTACCTCCCGCACATCAGCCTCGTGCTGCTCAGCGGCGGCATGACGGCGCTCTTTCTCGACCTCGAGCACAAGCTGTACGTCTGGCGCCTGTACACGACGTTCCAGGTCACGTCGCCCATGTCGTGGGGTTCGTGGATCCTCCTGATGATCTACCCCGCACTCTGGCTCAACACGCTCATCCGCATCCCGGAGCGGTTCCAGGGCAGGATCCCGTTCTTCGACCGGCTCTCGGCCGAACTGAACAGGCGCCCGGTGCTGATCAAGAACATCGGTATCCTCAACATGCTGCTCGGCACGCTGCTCGGCATGTACACGGGGGTGCTCCTCAGTTCGCTCGGTGCGCGGCCGCTCTGGAACAGCGCCATGCTCTGGATGCTGTTCCTCGTCTCCGGGCTCTCGGCGGCCGCGGCCTTTGTCCACCTCATCACCGACGATCAGTATGAGCGCGAACTGCTCGCCAAGGCCGACAACGGCTTCCTGACGCTCGAGCTGTTCGTGTTCGGCGGATTCCTCACCGGGCTGCTGACGTCCTCGCGCGTCCACATCGAGGCGGCACGACTGCTGCTCGATGGCCCGTTCGCCCCGGTCTTCTGGGTGCTGGTCATCGGCATGGGCATCCTCCTGCCGCTCACCATCCAGCTGCTCGCCGTCAACCACAAGGTGAAGCACACGGCGCTGGCGCCGCTGCTGGTGCTGGCCGGTGGACTGACCCTCCGCTTCGTCATCGTCTACGCCGGTCAGTTCAGCCACTGGAGCTGAGCGGCGCGCTCTCAAGGAGTCATCACATGGAATCAAAGTCCGCCCAGCCATACTGGAATCCATACGTCGCCGGAGTCGGCCTCGGGCTCGTGCTGCTCGCCTCGTTCGTCGTCATGGGACGGGGACTCGGCGCGTCCGGGGCGGTCGCCTCCGTGATCACCGCCGGGCTCGATGTCGTCGCGCCCAGTCATGTCGCCAACAACCCCGCGTTGGCGGAATACCTCAAGGAAGGCACCAGCCCACTCAAGGACTGGCTCGTCTTCGAGGTGCTCGGCGTGTTCGTTGGCGGCTACATCTCCGGCATGCTCGCGCACCGCGTGACGCGCGTGGTGGAGAAGGGGCCGCACATTTCGACGCCGCGTCGCCTCGTGTTCGCCTTCGTCGGCGGCGTGCTGATGGGCGTCGGCGCCAAGTTCGCGCGGGGATGCACGAGCGGGCAGGCGCTGACCGGCGGCGCCCTGCTCAACGCCGGGAGCTGGGCGTTCATGATCATGGTGTTCGCCGGCGCCTACGCCCTGGCGTACCCCATGAGGAGGCAGTGGCTATGATGGCGCCCTTCTACAAGTTCGGCCTCTTCGGTGACAACATCGGCCTCGTCGTCGCGTTCCTCGTCGGCATCGGCTTCGGGTTCTTCCTCGAACGGGCCGGATTCGGCAGTTCGCGCAAGCTCGCCGCCCAGTTCTACTTCACGGATCTCACGGTCTTCAAGGTCATGTTCACGGCGATCGTGACCGCCATGCTCGGTGTCTACTACCTGTCGGTCTTCGGGTTCATGGACCTGTCGCTCGTCTACCTGACGCCGACCTTCCTCGCTCCGCAGGTGGTCGGTGGCCTGATTCTCGGCGCCGGGTTCGTGGTCGGCGGATATTGTCCCGGCACGGCGTGCGTGGGCATCGCGACGGGTCGCATTGACGCGCTCGTCCTGTTCATCGGGATCTTCGTGGGGATTTTCGGCTTCAGCGAGTTCTTCCCGCTGGTGAGCGGCTTCTACAACGCGACGCCCATGGGACAGCTGACGCTGCCGCAAGTGACGCGGCTCCCGTACGGCTTGCTCGTCTTCGCCGTGGTGCTCATGGCGCTGGGCGGTTTCGCCGGTGCCGAGTGGGTCGAGAAGCGGATGGCCGCGCGCCAGGCGGAGGCATAGCGATGGCGGATCTCATGAGGAAGCTCTCGCTCAACGGCCGGCTCGCGCTCACGGCATTCGTGCTCGGTTTCCTTGCGCTCTTCGCCGGCACGCCGTATCACGGTGCAGACGCGACCATCAACACGAAGGAGCTCTCGCTGACGATGGCGGCCGACGCCGATCAGGTCGGCGTGACGACGCTCGCCGACTGGATCATCCAGGGCAAGTCGAACTTTCGGGTCGTCGACGTGCGTCACGCAACGGCGTATGCGGAGTACCACATTCCGCCGGCGGAGAACATCCCGGTGGCCGGGCTCGGCCAGTCGTCGCTGCTGCACAACGAGAAGATCGTCCTGTACGCCGACGACGGCGTCCGTGCCGCGCAGGCGTGGATGCTCCTGAAGGCAAAGGGATTCAAGGGCGTGTACATCCTCCGTGGCGGGCTGGACGCCTGGAAGGACAGCGTCCTCTTCCCGCGCATTCCCGGGAATCCCACGCCGGCGCAGGCGGTGGAGTTCGCCCGGGCCAGGGAAGTCAGCAGGTTCTTCGGCGGCACGCCGCAGGCGCTCGCGGGCGATTCCACGGCAGCCCGGCAGGTCGCCATGCCGAAGCTGACGATGCCGGCGTCCCCGACGGCCGGAGCTCCCAAGAAGAAGAAAAAGGAGGGTTGCTGACATGCCCAAGCTCGACAAGCCCCCGAAGGCGTATGCTGCCTTCATCAAGCGCTTCCCGAGGCTCGGCGAGGCGTGGCAGCTGGTTGGCGCGGCGGGCAAGGAGGGGTCGCTCGACGCGAAGAGTGCTCGCCTCGTGAAGCTCGGCATCTCCATTGGCGCGATGCGGGAGGGAGCGGTGCACGCCGGGGTGCGGAAGGCCGTGGCCGCGGGCGCGTCGCGCGCGGAACTCGACCAGGTGGTAGCGCTTGCGGCAGGATCCATCGGATTTCCGGCCACCGTCGCCGTCTACCAATGGATCGAGGAGAGCATCCCGCGCACACGTGGGCGCAGCAAGTGACCTGAGGAGGTGAATCGGAATTCCAATTCCGTCATCCGAATTCCGGTTCGGTTCGATTCGCCATCTGCCTCAGTAACCACAAAGCCAGCAGCAGCGACGCCACCAGCACCACGAACCCCGCAAACCGGTCGATCCGCGCCACCGCCTGATCGCGCATCAGCATTCCGGCATGGCCCAGCAGGTAGTTCCAGTCGTGCTCGCCGCCGTCGGGTGAAAAGCTCACCAGGTCGAGTTCCATGGCGCGCGCGTCGGCGATGTACGGGGCGAGGTCGGCGAAGCTCGAGGCGAGCCACAACCCGCATGCGGCCACCCCGAACCAGTCGCGGTAATGGCGCATGATGGCCGCCGCGCCGATTGGCACCGCAAGTTGCATCAGCGAACCGCCGGCGATGGAGAGCCACTCCCCGCCGAAAACGGCGAAGAATAGGTGCCCAAACTCGTGCGCGCCGAACATGATGCCGCGAAAGACGTGGAACCCTTCGCGGTTGCGGAAGGGTATGATGGCCTGCCAGGCGAGCAGGAGCAGCACGGCGGCGCGCCAGTGCCAGCTGCGTCCCGCGCACCAGGCGCGAGCGTCGTCGCGCCATGTGGCAAACTCCAGGGCATCGTCGGGTTCCATGGACGCCAAAGGTGCCGTTTCGAGGGACCTTTCGCCATGCTATAATATGGTGGGCTGGACGGTGCGAGTCTCGCGTTGCTCGTGGCGTCTTGAAGGTGCGGTGCAGGATATGACAATTTGATCACCGGCGAACGGTTCGCGCGCGCGTTCTCGGCAGTGCATGGAGGGTGTCTGGGTGTGATTCGGCGTGTGATGGCGCTGGGACTTGTGACGGCCATGGCGTGCAGCGGCAACGACGGCCCCAAGCCCCTGGTCGTCCAGGACCTCACGCTCACCTCGGCCTCCGCTTCTATCACGGTGGGCAGTACCACGGTGGTGACGGCAACAGCCGTGGGAACTGACGGCAACGTCATCGCCGACGCGCCCGTCTCCTGGTCTACCGTCACGCCCGGCGTCATCAACGTCAGCAGCAGCGGCGTTGTCATTGGCCTCCAGCAGGGGCAGGGCACGGTGCGCGCCGTGTCGGGTGGCAAGACGGCCGACCTCGCCATCGAGGTCAAGAACCCGCAGGTCGCCACGCTGGCCTTCGACCGCGACTCGGCGGTGCTGACGCTCCCCGGCGGCACGCTGACGCTTGTCCCGCTGGCCAAGGATGCCGCCGGACGCGCCATCGACAATCCCACGCTCTTCTTCAGCAGCGATGCGCCCCTGGTGGCATCGGTGACCCAGCTGGGCGTCGTCACGGCACTCGCCGCGGGCACCGCGGTGGTGTCGGGCAACACCGACTCCCTCACCGCCTACACGCGCATCCGGGTGACGGCCAACAGTTCCGCCACGTCGCCCAGGATCACGTCGGTGACACCTCTGGCGGCTGGTGGCGCGGCGGTGATTACCGGCAGCAACTTTGCACCGTCGATCGGGGGCAACGCCGTCCGCGTCGAGGGCGTCCTGGTCACCATCACCGCCGCGACCACCACACAGCTCAACATCACGCTGCCATTCGGTGCTTGGGCCTGCGCGCCGGTACACCCCGCCTTCATCCAGGTGAATGCGAACAACGAGATCGGCGTCGCCACGGCGTCGCTGCAGGTGGCCAACCTGCGCACGCTCGCCGTGGGGCAGTCGGTGGTGGTGAGCAACGCGAGCGCCGTGCGATGCAACGAGCTCGCGGCGACCGGCGGTTCGTATCTGGTGACGGTCTACAACCCGGCGCGCGTCATGTCTGGCAGGGACGCCACGTTTACGCTGCGCGGACTGCCCGACCAGCCCGTGTCGGCGGCCACCGTGTCAGCAGCCAAGGCCGCTGCTGCGGCCGCGGCCGCGACGGACACCGCGGCTCGTGCGCGGC
>DATCGU010000201.1:0-18864 GCA_036508735.1 Gemmatimonadaceae bacterium | reverse complement strand
GGTTCTGCTCGTCGGGGTTGCAGACCGTCGCCATGGCGGCCCAGTCCATCATGACCGGGCTGTGCGATGTGGTCATCGCCGGCGGCGTCGAGATGATGAGCGCCGTGCCGATGGGAGGTTTCCACACGCGCCTCCAGCCGCAGATGATCGAGGACAATATCGGCATGGGATTCACCGCCGAACGCGTGGCGAAGCAGTGGGGTATTACGCGCGACCAGGCCGATGACTTTGCGCTCGGCTCGCAGCAGAAGGCCGTGGCCGCGATGCAGCGCGGGGCGTTTGCCGGCGAGATCGTGCCGGTGCCGGTGCCCCGCGTCACGTACAAGGGGGCGAAGAAGTCCACCGTGATGACGCAGTTCGCCGTGGACGAACTGCCACGCGCGGAGACCACGCGTGAGGGACTCGGCAAGCTCAAGCCCGCCTTCGCGGCCAAGGGCGTGGTGACGGCGGGCAACTCGTCTCCGCTCAGCGACGGCGCCGCCGCGCTGCTGCTGATGGGCGCCGACAAGGCGAAGGAACTTGGCCTCAAGCCGCTGGCGCGGTTCGTGACCTTTGCCGTGGCGGGCGTCGCACCCGACATCATGGGCGTGGGTCCGATCAAGGCCGTGCCCAAGGCGCTGGCCAAGGCCGGGCTGAAGTTGGACGACATGAAGATGATCGAGTTCAACGAGGCTTTTGCCGTGCAGGCGCTGGCGGTGATGAAGGACCTCGAGATGGATGCATCGCGCATCAACGTGAATGGCGGCGCCATTGCGCTGGGTCATCCGCTGGGCGCCACCGGTGCCAAGCTCACCACGCAGCTCCTGCATGCACTCGGCGCGAATGGCGGCGGGCTCGGGATGGTGACCATGTGCATTGGCGGCGGCATGGGGGCGGCGGGCATCTTCGAGGTGTACGCCTAGCTGGCATTTACTGGGTCCGTTCCCTACTTCGGCCACCCCGCCTGAGGCAGCATGCGGGTGATGCGCAACGCATTCTGGTAGTAGACCTTCTTCAGCACGCTGTCCGGCAGGTCGATGCCGTAGAGCTTCCAGAATGCGTGATAGCCGCGGTAGTAGTCGAAGTACTCGTCGCGCGTCTCGAACACGCGCCAATAGTACGGATACTCCTCGGGCTGGTACGAGTCCTTGCCGAACAGGATCCGGTCCTGGTACTTCACGAAGAAATCGTGAGCGCCGCGCGGCTGGCGGCCAATGTCATAGAGCACCGCACCCACCTCGGTGTTCAGGTTCGGCATCTCGTCGAACATCCTGCCCAGCCGCCCGAGGTCGTTGGCGTGCCACCCCATGTGCGCCGTCACGAACGTCGTACCGCGATGTTTGCGGAACAGGTTGTCCCGCTCGGTCATCAGCTCCTCGAAGCTTGGGTTCTTGTCGGCGGGATACCGCCGTCCGGGGAACAGCGCCAGCTCCAGCCACCGCTCGTTCGTGTAGTTGATCTCCTGCCAGAACTCCTGTGGATCGGCCGTGTGGATGAACACCGGCAGCTTGAGCCGGGCCGCAGCGTCCCATACCGGGTCGAGGTCGGGATCATCAATGCGCAGGCGAGTGCCGTCGGCCTTCCGGTACGACAATCCGAGCCCCTTTCCGATCTCCCCGATTCCCACCGCACCCGCGGCGACGTCGGCCTCGAGTTGGGCGACCGCCTTCGCTGCCCAGCCGGGGCCGACATTGCGGAAGTCGACGCCGGCGAGGATGCGCACGCGATCCTTCATCTTCGACGACGCCTTCACGAGCGCCGCCTGTCGCTTGAGCGCCTCGCCCGACGTGTTGTTGGCCGTCACCATCAGGCCGAGATTCACCGCATCCATCTCGGCGCCCATCTGCTCCAGCTCCACGGCGTTCGTCATTTGCGACCCGGGATGACCGTGGAAGTCGATGGCCGGATACTTGGCCTTCGGCACCTTGTGCCCGGCCGTCACCAGCGTCGAGCGCGGGCGATAGTCGACGATACTCGGCGCGGGCATCTCGGGGGCGCGGCAGCTGCGTGGCCGCACTTCGGTCATCCCCGGCGGGCACTCCTCGCCATCCTTGACCGTCGCGCTGGCACCGCGCGCGCCCCCAGGCTGCTGGGCGCCCAGCGGGCCGATCGCCAGCATCATTGCGCCAAGCCCGCGCGCCACATACTGCATTCGCATCCTTCCTCCGTATGCCGGGGGGCCGTCGTGTGGAGCTCGTAGCGCGAATCATCACGGCTGCGACGCGTCGGGGCAATGCCCATCCGCGTCACCCGCCAAGTCGTCTCATCAGTGCGGCCAGAGCCACCCGAACGTGCCGGCGATCAACAGCGCGTAAATGAGACCGTCAATGGTCGACTTGATGGTGATGCTCCAGGCCCGTTGATACCAGATCGACATCTGCCAAAGCGCCAGCGAATAGCCGATGAAGGCCGTGCAGCCGGAGCGGGTCTGGCGGATGCCCTCTAAGCTGCCGCCCGCTCTTCGGTGATCGCCAGCAGGTGCTCCTCGGTGTCCCGGAAGAACGCCATCCAGATTTCGGACGCGCCCATCTTCCCGATGAAGTGCGGCGGGTCATCGAACTCGACGCCGCGGTCCACGAGCTCGGCGTGCGTCGCGTCGATGTTCCTCACCCTGAAGTAGAGCACCGACGCTGGATGATCGTACTCAGGCAGATCCGGCACCGTCATCATCAGGCGCACGTCGCCCATGGCAAAGAAGGCCATCCCATTGGTCTCGAACATCAGCGGCAGTTGCAGCACGTCGCGGTACCAGGCAATGGCCTTTGGCAGGTCGCGAAAGGTGACCGCCACCTGGGCGAGAGTTCCGAGATCATTCGCCATGGCCTTCACCTCCCTGGAAGAAAGTCATTACCGCGCGCAACGACCGCTGGGCGTCTACCGGGTCGAACAGCACCGCACGCATGCCGGCCTCTTCGGCGGCCAGGCAGTTCTCCGGTTTGTCGTCGAGTAACAGGTGGTTGCCAGCCGGCGCCTGCGTCGCCTCCTCGATGCGCTCGAAGAACCCCGGATCCCCCTTGCCCAAACCCATCTCGAATGAGAGAAAGCAACTCGCCTCGTCGGCCAGCCGGCAAAGCTCCTCGTGCTGCCGCCGCAGGAATCGCCAATGCGATGCGTTGGTGTTGGAGCAGATTCCGATGCGCACACCAGACGCCCGCAGCGCAGCCACGCACGCCACGACGTCCGCGTTCAGTCGCGGCGCAAAGATGGATGTCCAAATCTCTTCAAACTGTGCCGGTTCGATCACCACGCCAAAGTGTTCGCTCACCGTAGCAGACAGCCACTCGATGTCCTTCGCTCCGCACTCCACCTGACTGTTCGGGCTTGGCCTGTCGGTCGCGCCCAAGATGAACGCCTCGACCGCCTCCCGGTCAGGCACTGATTGCCGGTCGACCGGAAAGCACTCGGCGACCAGCCTCGCGCTGATCACCGAGTGATCGAAGCCGATCAGTACCTGACCGACATCCATCAGGATCCAGGGGGGACCAACGACCATGGGTGCCGGCTTCGTGGATGGTTTGGGTGTCCTTGCACTCAGCGGACGATCGCTTCCTGCCGGAGCTTCATCAGTTGGCGCTGCCGGTGACACGAGCGGCCGGCGCAGAACCTGTCGCGCCGGCCGCCCATATTTCTAATGCCAAACACGTCCCGCCGCCACGACGCCACGCACCAGCGCCGCCGGCGGCCCCCGCCTTACGGCAGCGGGAAGCCTCCCTTGATCCCCGAAATCAGGTTCGCCACCACGATATTCGGGTTGTTCACCCGCTCGACGTCCGGCAATGGCATGCAGACCGTGTTGCCGTACACGCCACCGAGCCGGAATGTCGAGCCGGGCACCGGCACGAGCGGCAGGTTGAACCGCTCCACGTCGAACATGCGGAAGCCCTCCACGAACAGCACGCGCTGCCGCTCGCTGGCGACCAGCGCCGTGATGGATGCGGCATCCGTGACACCGGCGTACAGCTTGAGGCCTGCCGTCGTGCGCATGGCGTTGATGGCCGTCACCGCCGCCGCACCACCCTGAGCTTCGGCGAGAATCAGCTGCGCCTCCTCGTACCGCGCCATGGGTTGCGGGATCCCCTCCCCCAAGGTCAGCGTCGCCGCGTTGTACTTGTTGGGTACGTACTTGTCGGAAATGCCGTCGGACGCCTTGCCCGCCAGCTGCGTCGTGGCCGACCGCGGGTCCTTTTCGCCCTGCTCCGTGGTCAGCGCGCGGGCCGTCGGTTCCACCGACGTGTTGGTGTTCTGCACGATCGCCTGGTACACGTGGCTGTATCGCCGCGAGTTGTTGGCGTCCATCGCGGCGTTGAACACGAAGCCCTTGGGCACCACCTGCGCGTCGGAGGCTGCGCCCGCGAGGTTGTGCTGATACAGGCGCACCCGCGCCCGTCCCACGTACGCCGCGTTCATGTAACTGGACAGTGCTGCCACGCCCGTGGCCGCCGTGATCGCGTCGCTGAAGCGTTTCTCGGCCAGTGCAAACATCCCCTTCTGGTCCACCAGCGGCCCCAGGTCGAACGACGCCTGGCACATGGACATGCCGAGCGTTGCATAGGCGAAGCCGGCGTACACGTTGGCCTGCACCAGCAGCGACACGCGGTTGGCCACCTGCGCATCGGTCCAGCCGGCCAGCTTGGTGACGGCCTGGTCGGCCTCCCAGCGCGCCGTCGACATCGGGGTATAGATGGCCTGCGTGCTCGTGCATCCGGCGGTACCGTAGCTTCCCGACGTGAAACCGTCGTCGCGACGGTCCATCTGCCAGTTGGCGGCGGTCAGCGTGCCATCTTGCAGTTCGTCGGTGGCGATACCGGTGGCCAACACCCAGCCGCCGAACGCGCACTCGAAGTCGCCGATGGCACTGCTGACCATCAGCGCCGCGTTGGCGGGATCGTCGAAGACGGTGGCGGGAACGCTGTTCGGCGCCTTCACGTCGAGCAGGCGTCCCGTGTCGCACCCAACAATGAACGCGGCAGCAGCCAGCAGTGCCGTCGTCCGCCAGAGCGCGGACGCCGGCCGGCCGGCACGCCGGGAGTTGCGAGGCATTGAATTGGAGTAGGTCATGGTCGCCTCAGTACGAAAGCCGAATGGTGAGGAGCGCCGACGCGAGCGAGGGATACTCGGCCTGAGTGATGCCGATGCTCCCGCTCTGGCCGCCCAGGCTGTTCTCCGGATCGAGGCCCTGGTACGTCGTCCACGTATGCAGGTTGCGCAACGTGAAGGTCGCCGAAAGTCCGTTGGAACCCAGGTACCGACGCGCCAGCTTTTCGGGCGCGTCGTACGACAGCGAGACTTCGCGCAGCTTCCAGAAGTTCGCGTCCTTGATGAAGTAGTCGCGCAGCGTGCCGGAGTTCTGCACCACGGCCACGACCTCGGGTGCGTAGTTCTGCGGATACACCGCCTCCGGGCAGCTCGCATTCAGCTGGCAGCGGATGCGCAGGTTGTTGTCGAGCTTGCGGAATCCCGCCTGGAAGTCGGCCAGCACGTTCAGCTTGAACATCCGGTAGCGGAACGTGTTGCCCACCGAGCCTTCCGTGGTCGGGATCGAATGCCCCATGTACAGCAGCGGCGCCTGCACGCTGGTGGTGAAGGGAATGAAGCACTCCATCGTACTGCCCTTGCCGTCCGCGCACATCGGTTTGGTCGCCTTGCGCGTCACCGGATCGTAGGTGGCGCTCACGACTTCGTACGTGAACAGGTCGAAGGGCGAATAGCCGATCTTGTGCGCCACCGGCGGGGCCGTGCCGAGCACGATCATCGTGTCGCTCGCCGCACCGCTCAGCTTGATGATCTTCGACTTGTTGCCGCCGATGTTGAACTGCACGTCCCAGCCGTAGTCGGGCTGGTTGAGCACCTGAAGCTTGAGCGCCAGTTCGACGCCGGACTTGTTGATCTGGCCGGCGTTGACGTACTGCGTGCTGGCGCCGAAGCCCGTCGACGGCGCCACCGACTTGGACAGGATGGCGTCGTGCGAGATATCGCTGTAGTAGGTGAAGTCGATGCCGATGCGGTCCTTCCACAGCCCGGCCTCGAACCCGAGCTCCGTGCCCATCACGCGTTCGGGCTTGAGGGTTTCGTTGCCGAACGAGCCCGGCGTCAGGACCGTCGCCGAGCCGGGGCCAGCCACCGGACTGAACGTGCGGAGCGCCGTGTTGGTACCGGGCTGCTGGCCCGATCCGCCGTAGGCAAGGCGGAAGCGCAGGTCCTCCACGACCTTCGGGATGAACCCGCGCGCCCACGGATCTTCACTGGCCACCCACGAGAGGCTGAGCTTCGGGTATTGCACCCAGCTCGCCTTGCTGCCGAACGCGCTGTTGTTGTCGATGCGCACCGCGCCGGCCACGAACAGCCGATCGTTGAGCGCCACGTCTTCCTGGCCATAAAAGCCCAGCGTGTTGTTGGCCGAGGAATTGGACGACGGTGTGCCCTTAACGCCAGTGGCCGTGATGGTCGAGAGCCCGGGGGTCGGGAACTTGGTGCCCGAGGCCGACACACTGACGCCCTGGTTCGTGTAGTACTGGACGCCGAAGCTCGTCTTCGAGCGGAGGTTCGGCTTCAGGTTGTACGTGATGCTGCTCGAGTAGTCGTAGGTGTTGAACGTGGTCTGCTGCGTCGACACCGAGCGCGAGCCGTCGAACCCAGACCCCATGAAGAAGACGATGACCGAGTCCGTCTGGTAGGGCGTGTAGCCCTGGATGTCCTCCATCGTGTAGTCGGTGCCGACGAGCAGGCGATTGGACATCCACTTGAACGGCTCGTACTTGATGTTCAGGCTGCCGGTGAAGCGCCGCAGGTCCTGCCACGAGAGCGAGGCGTTGTACACCTCGGGCGGGCTCGTGTAGGCACCGCGCGCCCAGCCGCAGCCGCGCGTCGTGTTCTTCGTGTACGTGCAGTAGTCCACCGTGCGCGTCGGGCGCGAATACTCCGAGGCCCACAGCACGCCGCCACAGGAGCCTTCGCACGCCTGGTTGGTGTGGCTCGTGATGTAGCCGGCGCTCGACTCGAGCGAGAACTTGTTGTTGGGCACCACGCTCAGGTTGGTGCGCATGGCCTTCGAGGTGCGCGAGTTCTGCGTGGTGATGCCATCCGCCGCACTCACGTCGCCCGAGGCGAAGTACCGGTATGTTCCCGTTCCGCCGCTGACGTTCGCCGAGTACGACGAGTTGGGGCCGTTCTTGAAGAGCGGCGTGCCGCGGGCCGCTTCGGTGGTCGGCAGGTGAATCGACCAGACGGTCGCGTCGGCCGGGTTGTACCAGTAGTTCACCGGGATGCGCGTGTCGGAATTCGCAAACCAGCTGTTGCCCTGCTTCATCGTGAACGTGTACTTGGTGGTGCCCGCGGTGCCGCGCTTGGTGAGGATGTTGATCACGCCGCGCGCTGCCTCGGTGCCGTACAGCGTGGCCGCCGCCGGGCCCTTCAGCACCTCAATGCTCTCGATCTGCTCGGGATCGAAGTCGTTGAGGCGCGACACGCCATTCGTCAGCGCGTTGTCCACGCGAATGCCGTCCACGTACACCAGCGGGGTGCTGGACAGCGAGAAGGTGCCGATGCCGCGGATGCGTACCTGTGCGCCGGCCCCCACCTGCCCCGACGTCTGGATGACCGTCACGCCCGGGGCGCGACCGTTGAGCAACCCCTCGACGCTGGGAACCGAGGTCTGCGCCAGCAGTTCGGCGACTTTCACCGGCGCCACCGACGTGCCGATCTCGCGCTTCTGCGCGCCACCCGCCGTGCCGGTCACCACCATGGCATTCAGTTCGAGTGCCCGCTCCTGCAGGACGATGCGGATGGCCAGGTTGCCCACGCGCACCGTTTCAGTCACTTGACGGTACCCGATGTTCCGCACGTTCAGGACGACCGTCGTGCCTGTCAGCCCCGTGATCCGGAACTTGCCGGCTTCGTCGGTGACGGCGCCCTTGCCGGCGACGCCGGCGACGGCCACCTGCGCGCCGCGAAGCGGGCGTAGCGAGCCCTCCACGACGACGGTGCCCGCGACCACAGTTTCCTGTGCTTGCACGCCCGGGGGCGCCGCGAGAAGAAACAACAGTGAGACTGCACCCAGCTTCCAAGTCATCCGAACGCTCCTTGCTTGTGCCGGTGATTGGGGGGCACGGCAGGGGGCCGTCATATAACAAGTACCAACTGAGCGAGGATACGGTCACCGACCCGGTAATGTTGAACGCCATCCCGCCCTGCATATGCATACGCTCCGCGACCACCCCGCGGGCGGCCGTCATCCCCGGGCGCGCTGCTGCAGCTGCGCTTGACAGGCACGAGCGAACGCCGAAGTTTCGCGTCATGACCAGACGCCTCGTCACACTCTGCGCGCTCTCGGCCGCCGCTGCGTGCCATCAGCCTGCCCCCGCCACCCATCCAGCCCCCGCCCTGACGCGTGCCACGTTGCGGGCCAGCATCGACTCGCTGGTCGCCGACCCGATGTTCCGCAACTCGCACCTCGGCCTCCTCGTCGTCGAACCGGTGACGGGCGACACGATCTACTCGCACAACGCCGGCAAGCTGTTCATGCCCGCGTCCAACCAGAAGCTCCTCACCGGCTCCACGGCCCTGGTGCAGCTCGGCGCCGGCTATCGGTTCACGACGACGTTCCTGTCGTCGGCGCCGATTACCGACGGCGTGCTCCGCGGCGACCTGGTGGTCGCCGGGCGAGGCGACCCTTCGGTGAGCGACGCGATGCAGGGCGGCGACGCCATGCGGCCGCTGCGCGCCGCGGCCGACTCGCTGTACGCACGCGGCATCCGCGAGATCGCGGGGTCTGTCGTGAAGGGCGGGAACGCCTTTGCCGACACGACCATCGGCGACTGGGACTGGGGGAACCTCGAGACGACCTCGGGCGCGGCCATCGACGAGTTGATGTTCAATGAAGGCGTGGCGCGCGTCACGGTGTACGGGGGCGACAAGCCCGGCGACACGGTGCGCGTGGTCACGGCGCCCTCGCGCACGGCGCCACGTGTCATTGCCGAATTCGTCACCACCGATCCCGCCACCGTCCCCGCACCGGCCGCGCGTCCCGGCGCCCCGGCGGGCGCGCTCGGGCGCGGCGGCTCGCGCAGCGGCACCGTGCGCGGCACCACCGACCTGCGAGGTGCCTGGCCCGTCGTGCGCCTCAGGGGCTGGGTGGCGCCACGCGACAGCGTGCGCACCTCCATTGCCATTCGGGAGCCGGCGAGTGCCTGGCTGCAGGCCTTCGCCGAGGCGCTGGCCGACCGGGGGATCACGGTGCGGGGCACCTTGGTGCGCACGCCCGACGCCTCGCTCGAGGGGCAGAGTGTGCTCTTCACCATGGCGTCCCCGCCGCTGGCAGAGATCCTCCCGCGGTTCTTCAAGCCGTCGCAGAACCAGATTGGCGAGATCCTGCTGCGCACGATCGGCCTCGAGAAGGCTGGCGTCGGCTCGGCGGACAGCGGCCGCCGCGTGGTCGAACGCCAGATGATCGCCTTCGGCGCCGACACCGATGGCGTGGTGGTGCGCGACGGCAGCGGCCTCTCCCGGCACGACTACGTCACGCCCGAGACCATCGTGAAGATCCTCGACGGCATGCGCAAGCGCGACGACTTCAAGCTGTTCTACGACGCGCTGCCGATTGCCGGCGTGGACGGCACGATCGCCAGCCGGATGCGCAACACGCCGGCGCAGGGAAACGTGCACGCCAAGACCGGCACGGTGGACCGCTCGCACGCGCTGTCGGGCTACGTCACCACGGCGGACGGCAAGCTCCTGCTCTTCTCATTCCAGCACAACAACTACACCACCAACAACCAGCAGGTGGAGCGCGTGCAGGACTGGATCGCGGCGAAGCTCGCGGGCTCACCCTTCCTGAAACGGTAACGGCGCCGGGTTACTCTTTCTTCGCCGAGTCGACGATCGCCTTGATCCGCGCGGTCAGCGTCGGCACGTAGTACGGCACGCCGGCGGCGATCGTCCACTCGAGGCCGGCCCGCACCTGCTTGCCGTCGCGCAACTGCACCTGGTTGGTGGGATACATCACCTTCAGATCCTCCAGCGGGTTGCCGTCCACCACCAGCAGGTCGGCAACGTAGCCCACGCGCACGCGCCCTATCTCGTTTTCCCTGCCGAGGATCTTGGCGTTGTTGCCCGTACAGTGCTGGATCACCTTCAGCGGCTGGAAGCCCGCCTCGGCATGCAGCTCCATTTCGCGCACCAGGCCGTAGCCGTACATCTGGTAGATGAAGCCCGCGTCGTCGCCGCAACCGATGAGCCCACCCTTCCGCTCGAAATCGCGCAACGCCGCCATCCAAAGGCGGTAGTTCTCCTTCCAGTACACCTCGTCGGTGGAGCTCCACCCGATGAAGTACGAGCCGTGGTTGGCCGGGTCGGGCTTGAAATAGTTGGCGAGTGACGGGTGCAGGTAGTCCGTGAACCACGGTTGCGTCTGCGCACGCTGCAGGTCGCGGCTGGCCTCGTAGATGTCGAGCGTCGGCACCCAGGCCACGTTGGCCTTCACCATCGAGGTCAGCACCGAGTCCAGGATCTTCGGGTCGGCCTCGCGCCACAGGCGTCCCGCCCAGCGGAACCGGTCCGTCTCGTTCAGGTAGTTGTAGGTGCCCGGGAAGTGCTGGCGTCCGTCCGCGATGGCGGCGTCGGGAATGCCGTACCAGTGCTCGATGCTGTGTGTACCGAAGGCGATGTCGTCCCAGGCATTCGTCTCGTCGACACCGACGTGGTGCGCAATTGGGAGGCCCACCTTGTGCGCCTCTTCCGCCATCGCCTTCATGATGTCGCGGTCGATGCCGAGGATCTTGATGCCGTCCACGCCAAGCTTCTTCATCTCCTGCACGCGTGCACGCGCGTCCGCCGCGGTCTTGATGCGCCGCATGTCGCCGAACATCGGGTAGACCAGGATGCGCGGCCCGACCAGTTCGCCGCGCGCCTGCTGGTCGCGCATGCGCAGGCTCTGCACCTCGTCCTCGGCGCCGACCTCGCGCACCGTCGTGACGCCGTTGGCGAGCTCGAGCAGCATGTAGTACTCGAAGCCGCCCATCGACTGCCCCGAGCGGTTGCTCTGCATGTGCGTGTGGGCGTTGATGAGCCCCGGCAGCACGAACTTGCCGGTGGCGTCAATCTGCACGTCGCCCGCCGGCCGCCGCGCCTCGCCACGCCGCAGGGCCACCGGGTCGAGCGTGGCGATGTCGGTGATCAGGCCATTCTCGACGACGATGTCCACCGGCCCGCGCGCCGGCGTGCCGTTGCCGTCAACCATCGTGGCATTGCGGATGACCAGGCGCGGCGACTTCTGCCCGTGCGTCACGCCGCGCGTCTGCGCGGCAAGGGCCAGGGGAAGCAGGAGCGCGAACGCGACGGTGCGGAACGGACCGGGCATGTCGGAAAGTCCTGTTTGACGGGGCAAGCTAGGGTACGACGGCGCAGGCGCGGGGGCTAGATGGCAGGTATTAGATACTGGGTGCTAGGCGCTGGATGTCGGGGATTTAGCACCTGGCATCTGGTACTTCACGCCGCCGTTGCCTCGAGTTCAAGGGACAGCTTCACGTCCTCGCTGACCATCAGGCCGCCCAACTCCAGCGCCTGGTTCCAGGTCAGCCCCCAGTCCTTGCGGTTCAGCTTCCCTTCCAGCGTCAGCGCCGTGCGCTGCATCCCCCACGGATCCTTCACCGTCGGCGCCGTCTCCCCCTTGAGGGTCACCGGCTTGGTGACGCCGTGCATCGTGAACTTGCCCTCGATCGTGATGTCCGTGCCCTGCTGCGTGATCCTCGTGGACTCAAACGTCAGCGTGGGGTGATGCTCGACGTCGAAGAAGTCAGCCGACCGAAGATGCGCGTCGCGCTGCTCCTGGTTGGTATCGATGCTGGCGGCGTCGATGGTGAAGGTCGCCGAGGTGAGCTTGCCGCCGGCATCGGTTTCGCCGGCGCCGTCGAACTTCGAAAAGCGGCCCCGTACCGTCGAGATCGCCATGTGCTTCACCGAGAAGCCAACTTGGGTATGGGTCGTGTCGAGTTTCCACTGCATGGTCCCGCCTCCTGTAAGGATGAATGTTCCGGGCATCCTGCCCGGCCGTGTACGGGTCCGGCACTGCCCCGGCACTGCCCCGGCGGCTCTCGCCGCCGTTCGGCATGCCCGCCGGCCGAATATTATCTTATCATTGAATATCTTATTACTGAGATATTAAGGGAAACAAGCGGGGCCGTCAAGCCCCCGTCCAACCGGTGGTGCGGACACCTACCCCTTGCCGTCACCTGCCGCCCTCAGGCCCAGGCGCTTCAGCAGCGCCGTGGCTTCCTTCTGCTCGGCCGGCGCCAGCCCCGACATCGCCTGGCGAATGGCCGCCGCGTGCGCCGGGAAGATCTCCTTCATCAGCGCCGCGCCCGAACGGGTGAGCGCGGCGTAGCGCGCCCGCCGATCGGTGGGGCACAGCTTCCGTTCCACATACCCGCGCTCGATCAGCTTGTCCACCAGGAAGGTGATCCCGCCGCTCGACACGAGGATCTTCCGCTGCACCTCGCCCAGCAGCAGCGGACCCTTGTGGTGCAGCGCTTCCATGATGGCAAACTCGGTGATCGAGATGCCGTGCTGCTCGAGGTCCGCCTGCGTCCGCTCGGAAATGGCGCGCTGCGCCCGCGAGAGCACCACATACAGCTTGAGCGCCGTTGCGGTGGCCGCATCGGACGCCTTGGTCGCGCGGGGGGCCGTGTTGGTCGTTTTCATCTCAGTACTAAGATTACTCGCCCGCGCCGCGGTTGGCCAGTGGGGGGCGCCGGACGGGGAGCGCACGCCTGGTGGCTCACGTCGGGCATGCCCGCAACGCCTCACCCTCTTCCGCCAAGCCGGCCAGCAGTTCCGCCACGTGCGGCTCGCGCGTGCGCGGGTTCATCACCGTCACGCGCAGCACGCGCCGCCCGGTGAGCACCGTCGTCGTGATCCACCCCCGCCCCGAGGCGTTGTACCGTTCGCGCAACTGGAGGTTCAGTGCGTCCCGCGCGGCTTCGTCCACCACCCCGGCAGGGAGCCAGCGGAAGCAGAGGATGTTGCTCTCCGGCTCATGCATCGCCTCGAAGTCTGGACGCTCGATGATCATCCGGTGCATCGCCACCGCCAGGGCGCACAGGTGGTCATACAGCGCCCCGATCCCTGACGCGCCATACCGCTGCAGCACCACCCACACCTTGAGCGCGTCGACGCGCCGCGAGCACATGAAGGATCGCGTCCCCTGGTCGATGCTGCGCGCACCGGCCGCGCCGTGGAACAGGTACGGTGCCTGCTGTGCGAATGCCGCCGTGAGGTCGCGCTCATCGCGGGCGAACACTGCCCCGGCGGCAAGCGGCATCAGCATCATCTTGTGCGGGTCCCACGTCACGGTGCGCGCGCGGGCAATGCCGCGCACTCGCCGCGCATGCGTCGCCGAGAACAGCGCCGATGCCCCGTGCGCGCCATCGACGTGCAGCCAGAGGCCGCGCGCGTCGCAGATTCCGCCAATCGCCTCGAGGTCATCGAACGATCCGGTGGCGGTGGAACCCGACGTCGCCACCACCGCCATCACGCGCCGGCCCCCGGCGCGCAGGGCGTCGAGCGTCGCCTCGAGAGCGGCCGGATCCATCTTCCAGTCGCGCGACGCCACCGCGCGCACGTTGGCGGTGCCCAGCCCCAGCTCGCCGGCGGCGCGTGCGATGGCGTAGTGCGCATGCTCCCCGCAGACGATCACCGGCGGCACCCCCGTGACGCCCCGCGTCCACGCGTCGGGATCGAGCGCCGCGCGCGCCGCGAGCATCGCGGTGTGCGTGGCCTCCTGGCCGCCCGAGGTCAGCGTGCCGCCCGAGCCCGCGCCGAATCCGGCCAGGCCGCACATCCAGCGAACCACGCGCTCCTCGACCGCCGTCCCCGTGGGCGACATCTCCGACACGGCCAGCGAGTTGTTGAGCGCGGCAATGGCCGCCTCGGTCCAGACCGCGGCCGGGAGGGGTGCCGATATCTGGTGGCCCATAGCCATCGGGTGCGACAGCCGGTTGGCGCCGGCAAAGACGTCGCGCTCGAGTCGTGCCACGACGTCGGCAAGCGGCCGGCCGTTACGTGGCAGCGGTTCGTCGAACAGCGCGGCGCGCGCTTCATAGGTGGACGTGGGTGACACGGCGCCGGCGCCGCGTCCGGTCTGTTCGAAGTAGCGGGCGATCAGGTCGACGAACAGCAGCCCCGCATCGCGGGTGCGGTCGGCGTCGAGGGCCGCAACCATCTGGGCGGCGTCATCGGGTCGGGACATGCGCCAAATCTAGCGCTACCGGCGCGCGCAGCCGTGCATCGCCGCATCGCCAAAACGCACTTCGGCACGAAACGGATACCATGAATCGCTCATCCCGTCGCGGCAGGCATCACGCAGCAGGCTGAGCTTCAGTTCGCGCACCTGCCCCTCGCTACGGCGGGCGGTGATGGTGGTCAACGCACCGCGGGTCACCGGCAGGTCGGCCACGAACGCGAGTTCCAGCGGCGCCTCCGGACGCTCCAGCACCAACTGTGCGCTGTCGAGCGTCACGTGCCAGAAGGGTTCGGTGCCCAGCGCCTCGAAATCGTAGGGATATCGCGTCCGGTCGCAACCGGAGCCTTCGGCCAGTGAACGGGCAAAGAGCGTCTCGCGCGCCACGATCCGCCCCCCCGTGGTGTCAGCGATGAACTCCACGTACATCGAGTCGCCGTTGGCACCCGCCACCGACACCAAGGCGTCCCGCAGTTGCGCCGACGGCAGGGTCGTCACGGCGCGCTCCACCGCAGTGCCGCACGCCACCCGGACAAGGGACGAATCGTGTGACAGCAGCGTGCCACGCATGCGCACCGGTCCGGGAACGACAGCCGTGCCGGCCGGCACGGGCGGCGCAGGCTTCTTCCCGCAGGCCGCCGTCACGACCAGCACCAGCGCCAGCGCGTACTTCATTCGTACATCGTTGCCGGGTCGGCGTGGGCCAGTTCCACGAGGAACTGCGCCACGTGCTCGGTGATCGCATCCATGTACCGCACGCCCTTCTCGGCGCTCGCGGCGCGGGGGTTGCCGATGCCCGTATCGGCGCTGACGGTCGTCCACGGCCGCTGCGCCCAAACCCACCGCTCGCGCAGCCCGGTGATCGTCGGCTTCCTCTCGGCGCCGTCACCAGCCTCGGACAGCGGCCGCACCGTGCCCGGGCGCAGGTGCTGCATCACGCTCGTCTCCAGTTCGCCCGCATGGTCGCCCGGCGCGTCGAAGAACGGCCTCGCATCGACCACCTGCCACCAGTTGAGCGTGCACAGGAACACCGGCGTCGTCGGCTGCAGTTCGCGCAGCATCTGCTTGAAGTCGTTGCCGCCGTGTCCGTTGAACAGCACGAACTTGCGAATCCCCGCCCGCTCCACTGAAGCGATGACGTCGGCAAGCACCCGCGCCTGAGTGCTCGGGTTCAGGTTGATGGCCAGCTTGAGGTCGAGCTGCCCCGTCTGGGCACCGAACGGCACGGTGGGAAGCACCACCACCCGCGCGCCACCGGCCCACGCGCGCCGCGCGCATTCCGCGGCAATGCCGTCACACTCGAAATTATCCGTGCCGTACGGCAGGTGCCGGTTGTGCGGCTCGGTGGCCCCCCATGGGAGGATCGCGATGTCGTAGGGCGTCGCATCGACGGTGGGCCAGTGCGCGTCGGCGAGAATGATCGGGGGTGTCGTCATGGTTGGGGATTGAACAGGACGGTCACTTGGCGCACAGGTGCTTCAGCGCGACATCGGCGAACGTGCTGGAAAGCGCCGGGCCAAAGCCCGGCTTGGCTATGACACGCCGGCTGTACTCGACACCCTTTGCCTCGTTGAGGTACAGCACGCTCTGCTTGGTGGCCACGCGCATGGTGGCGCAGTCGAACATCGCCACCGCGCGCGAACTGGGCACCTTGCCACTCGGCGTGTCGAGCGGTGGCGAGTATGTCGCCCGGAGCGAGGCGGTGATGATGCCGTCGCGTCCCTTCCGGACGGAGCGCGTATCAAGAAACACCGTGCTGCCGGTGGACGTACGGCCGATTTCCTGCCACTTTCCTTGTGGGAGCAAAGCGGCCACCAGGAGAAATGTTGGCGCTATTCGGAACATCGCACACCTCGGGTTCAGTCGCGCTGAAGGTACCTCGCGCGGCACGCGCCGTCACGGGCACCCCTCGGGCGTCGTCTGTTGGATGCGATCCCGGGCCTGCTCCCTATGTACTGACGATGCCCTTTCCACCCGCCTCAATCAAACCAGCAAGGAGGATGTAATGCCTGTTGCCCTTGCCCCCATCACCCCGGAACTGTTCGCGGATTTTCGGGGCGGCAAGGAATCCGCGCTCGAGCAGCTGTTCCGCTCGAACTTTGACGCCCTCACCAAGGAGGCCGTCGGGACGCTCGAAGACGTGGCCGCCGCGCAGAAGGTGGTGGCGAGTGCCTTTCTCGAGCTCTGGGACCGACGTGCCAAGCCGCAGTCAGCCGCCCAGTTGGAAGACCTATTGCGCCAGATCGTGGGCTCGGGCATAGCGCACGAGCAGCGACGCCGGGCGACGGTGCATCGCATGGCCGAGGGGCAAGCTGCCACGGCGCCGCATCATCACGATCCCGAACCCACCGACAAGGTATGGGCGCTCGTCGTCGCCGAACTGCATGCGGAGAAGACCGACCCGAAGGTCCGCGCGCAGCGACTGGCCGAGCGCTCACGACACGGAGCCGCTACGCATATGGCGCACGTGGCCAAGCCGTCCAGTTCGAGATTCGTCCTGGTCGCCGTCGTCGTCGTGCTCGCCGTCCTCGTGGCCGTGCCGCTGTGGTACCTGAACAGGGGTGCTGCCGCCACCAAGGCCGAGCAGGCCCTGAACCGCAATGATGCCCGCCCGATGCTGAGCGCGGCCGGCCAGCGCGGCAAGGTGACGCTCGAGGACAGCACCACGGTGTTCATGGGGGCAAACAGCGTAGTGAAGCTCACCTCCCATTTCCCGCAGGATTTCCGGGCCTTGCAGGTCACGGGAACTGCCTCATTCAACGCACCGGTCGGCACGACGCCGCTGCTGGTTCAAGTTGGCAAGGCATGGGTCACTGCCGCCGGCACCGAGTTCGTGGTACGCCACTTCGACGACGACCCTACGGCGATGATCAAGGTGATCAAGGGCTCGGCGTCGGTGATGGGCACCGGGCTTGAACGCACCCTCGGTGATGGCGCCACGGCGCAGGTGGACTCTGCTGGAATGATTTCCGATCTCCCCGCCGATCGGGCCAGCGAGGCGTTCAGCTGGGTAGATGGCAACTTCGTGATACAGAACCAGCCGCTCAAGGATGTCCTTGTCGCGCTCAAGCGCTGGTATAAGCTGGATATCACCGCCAAGGACACCAGCATCGTTCATCGGAACATCACGATGACCGCCTCCCTCGAGTCGTCGAAGGCGGCCATCACCGCGCTCGAGCAGAGCGGTGGCGTGACGATCGGCTACGAGGGACAGAAGCTGGTGGTGAAGGACACCGTCCCCGGGGCGGCGAAGAAGTCGGCGGCAGCGAAGAAGAAGGCAAAGAAGTAACCCTCCGACGCTCGAGCCAATTGGTGCGAGCGATGTTCGGGGCCCGGCGGACGATTTGGTCCACCGGGCCCCTCGCACGTTCGCAGTGCTTTCCCTCAAGTGAAGCGATTCGTGACACTTCACAGAAGACGATTCTCAGGGAAATGCCCTCACGTTGGCGGTGGTGACCCTGACAAATAGAACTATATTTACTGGATAACCCGTCCAGGCCAGGATCTCGACCGTATGACCCTCACCGCTCCAGCTGCCGCTCCAGCGTCGATCCCGACCGTCCCGCGCAACTGGCGCTCCATTGTGGCCCCTTTCGCGCGCGCTGAGAGCGGTCGCTCGGTACTGCAGCTCGGCACCACCCTCGCGCTGCTCGTTCTTGCACTCGTCGCCCTCTACTGGTCGCGCAAGGTCTCGTACCTGCTGACCCTCGGGCTTTCGCTGCCGACGGCCGGCCTGCTCACCCGCACCTTCATCATCATGCATGACTGCGGGCACGGCTCCTACTTCACGAGCCGGCGCGCCAACGACATCGTCGGGGTCATCACCGGCTTCCTGACGCTCATGCCGTATGCCAAGTGGCGCCGGGAGCACGCCCTGCACCACGCGTCGTCGGGCGACCTCGACCGTCGCGGCACTGGTGACATCTACACGCTGACGATGCAGGAGTACTTCTCGAGGACGTGGCTGGGTCGCGTTGGTTATCGCCTGGCGCGCACGCCGGCATTCCTGCTCACCATCGGGCCAGTCTATTTCTTCCTGCACCAGCGCTGGCCGTCTCGTGCCAAGGACGCTTCCAAGGACGAACTGAGCAGCGTCATCCTGACGAACATTGCCGTCATGGGCTTCATTGCCATCTTCGTGCTGCTGCTCGGCACCAAGACGGTGTTCACGACATATCTGCCGGCGTACTACTTGTCGGTCTTCGCTGGCATCTGGCTGTTTTTCGCGCAACACCAGTTCGAGGACGCGTACTGGGCCGAGCACGAGGCGTGGGACTACGCCAACGCCGCCATTCGCGGCAGTTCGTACCTGAAGCTGCCCCGGGTGCTGCAGTGGTTCACCGGGAACATCGGCCTGCACCACGTGCATCACCTCTCACCCAAGATCCCGAACTACAAGCTCGAGGCGGCGCACCTGTCGAACCCGATGTTCGAACTGGCCCCGGTGCTGAAGATGACGGACGCGGTGAAGGTGCTGCGCCTCGCCCTCTATGATGAAGAGCTGCGCAAGCTGGTGACGTTCGGCGAGGCCAAGCGCCGCTGGCGGGCGCGCCGCGCGCGCTGATCAGCCGCGCGCGTCCAGCGCCTTACCGGTATCAGCGCACCGTCATGCCGGCGCACGATGACGCCTCGGCGTGGTCGGGAGCGCCGTAGAG
>DATCGU010000200.1:0-10880 GCA_036508735.1 Gemmatimonadaceae bacterium | reverse complement strand
AAGAGCCTCGTCGCCTGCCAAAACTGGCTCGTCAGGAACCGCCATCTGCCGTCCAAGCCAATGGGTGAGCTTGAGGGCTGGCAGTCCAAGCTCGCCTCGGCCATTCAAAAAATGATGGCGAAACTGAAGTCGGGCGATCGTCGATATGGCAAAGTCACCTTCGATGCATCGGGGAAGTTGGTCCCGAACCGGGAGCGCTACACGCCCGCCGAGTATGGTGCGGTGCTCACGGCGTTCCGTAGCCCCGATCTGGATCCTCGCGTGAAACTGCTTGGGACGGTTGGGGCCGAGGTGCGCCTCGGGACCGTCTCCGAGGCCATGCGCAGCGATCTGGACCTGGACCCGGGCGTGTTCCATCCGCACGGCAGGTTGTTCGTCAAGGGGCACAAGAACAAGCGGGGCGGCTCCATCGTGTTCAGCTCGGCGGAGCGTGCCGTTGTCGATCAGGAACTCATCACGGGCTACCTCAAAGAACTGGAAGCCGCGTATCAGGCGCGGGAGATCGACGACTACCCCCTGTTCCCGGGCGACCGGATGACGCGATTGGGTCCCGCCCACACCCATCACATCAAGTACGCAGCGGACGTCGCTTACACATCGATCACGGACCCTTCGCTTCGGGAGCGGTATGCCGAGGCCGACGCGTTGGCCGGCGTTCCACACATTCCAGGCTTGGGCTGGCGCGGCGCGCGGCGTACGGCGTCCGATATCGCGGCTGACCTCTCGACGGACATCGAAGTCCGAGACTACTTGGGCTTTTGGTGGAGCCCGAAGGGCACGCGCGAGCGTGTATACAACGACAACGTCTTGCGAGAGCAGAAATTGGCAAAGGCCGCAAGCGACCTGCGCCAGCAGGTGCGACGCTACGCCATCCACTGTTACGCCCTGCTGGAGGACGCCACGCGGGTGGTGCCCGCCGCCGCGGCGAAGGGTGGGAGCACACGTCGCAGCCGCTCCTTTCGCCATTGGCGCGTGGGGTGATGCCATGTGCTGGCGCGAGTGGACCGGTTCCGCAACGGCGATCGTATCCGCACCGCGGCGGGCAGGTCGCGCGCGTCGGCGTCCGCCTTTGGGTGCGTGGCGGCCCCTGCGACGGCGGACAGGCCAAGCGCCCATGGGGTCCTCCGGATTTGTCTCTCCCTCTCGCAAATGGTTCCGAAATGGTTCCGGAAGCACGGACGGCCGACCACTCGGGAGGTGGCCGGCCGCTAACGTGTTGATGCTTCATCACCTAATGGATTGCCCCTCTAGGGCTCGAACCTAGACTTTCCTGATCCAGAATCAGGCGTGTTGCCAGTTACACCAAGGGGCAGTTATCGCCGCGTTCACTGCGGAATCGAAATTATACCCGGCCGCGGGTGCGGAGCAACCCCTTGCCTGCCCAATTCCACTGCGAAAGGGCAACACTGCGCCGCGCCCGGGCACCTCTTGCTACCTTTCGCCTCAGAAAAGGTGCCCCGGAGGCCCCCGCATGCCCGACCTCGAACGCCACTTCGAACGGTTCCGGACGAACACGATCGGCCACGGCCAGACGTTCGCGTCACCCTACGGGGAACAGCGGATCGTCTATGCCGATTGGACCGCCAGCGGCCGCCTGTACCGCCCCATCGAAGACGCCCTCCTCAACCAGTTCGGCCCCTTCGTGGGGAACACGCACAGCGAGGCGACGGTCACCGGCTCGTCGATGACCGCCGCCTACCACGAGGCGCACCGCATCCTCAAGCGCCACGTCAACGCCGGCGCGGACGACCTGGTGCTCACCTGCGGCGCCGGCATGACGGCGGCCGTCAACAAGCTGCAGCGCATCCTCGGCCTCAAAGCCCCCGAGGGACTGCGACGCTACATCGACATCCCGGCGCACGAACGGCCGGTGGTCTTCGTCACCCACCTCGAGCACCACTCCAACCACACGTCGTGGTACGAGACCATTGCCGACGTGGTGGTGGTGCCGCCCGACGCGCAGGGGGTGGTTAGCCTCGCGGCGCTCGAGGAACAGCTGCACGAATACCGGCAGCGTCCGGTGAAGATCGGCGCCTTCAGCGCCTGCTCCAACGTCACCGGCATCTTCACGCCGGTGCACGAAATGGCACGCCTGATGCACCGCGCGGGCGGCATCGCCCTGATTGACTATGCGGCCTCTGCCCCCTATGTCGACATCGACATGCACCCGGCCGGCGACCCGGAGGGCGCGCTCGACGCCGTGCTCTTCTCGCCGCACAAGTTTCTTGGTGGGCCGGGGTCGTCGGGCGTCGTGATCTTCAGCCGGGGGCTGTACCACAACACCGTCCCCGACGAAGCCGGCGGCGGCACCGTGGCGTGGACCAACCCGTGGGGGCAGTACGCCTTTCTCGACGACATCGAGGCGCGCGAGGACGGCGGCACACCGGGCTTCCTGCAGGCCATCAAGGCCGCGCTCGCCGTAAAGCTCAAGGACGCCATGACCGTGGGGGCGATGCTGGCCCGAGAAGAGGCCATCGTCCCGTACGCCATCGACAAGCTGCAGGCCATTCCCGGTGTTCACCTGCTTGCCCCGGCGGTGCGTCACCGGCTGGCCATGCTGTCGTTCTGGGTGGAAGACGTGCACTACAACCTGATGGTGCGCCTGCTCAACGACCGGTTCGGCGTGCAGTCACGGGGGGGCTGCTCATGTGCCGGCACCTACGGCCACTACCTGCTGCACGTCGATCCGTCGCGCTCCAAGTCCATCACCGACCGTATCGACAGCGGCGACCTCTCCGAAAAGCCCGGCTGGGTGCGCCTGTCGTTCCACCCCAGCACCACCATGGCCGACATCGACCACGCCCTGCATGCTGTGGCCGAGTGCGTTGGTCACGCGGAGGAGTGGTCAAAGGACTACGAATACTCCAATATCACCAACGAGTACACGCACCATACCGGCGACGCCGCGCTCAAGGCGCGCGTGCACGGCTGGTTTCTTTAGTTCCCCCGCACCCCGCACCCCGCACCCGAGCCCCTGACCCGATGCCTGATCTCCGTTATCCCGTAGGCAAGTTCGATTCCTCCGCGCCCGTCACCGCCGCGTCGCGCACCGCCGCCATCGCCGACATCGCGGCGCTTCCCATTCGCCTGCGCGCCGCCGTTTCGGGCCTCACCGACGCGCAGCTCGACACGCCGTATCGTCCCGACGGCTGGACGGTGCGCCAGGTGGTGCACCATCTGGCCGACTCGCACCTCAATGCCTACACCCGCGCTCGGCTGGCGATCACCGAGGACAATCCGACCATCAAGCCGTACGCTGAGCAGAAGTGGGCTGAGCTGCCCGATGCCAAGTCGGCGCCGGCGGAGCTGTCGATTGCCATTCTCGACGGTGTGCACCAGCGCTGGGTGCTGCTGCTGCGCACGCTGGCCGTCGCGGACTTCGCGCGCACCGTGGTGCACCCGGAGCACGGGCGCCAGATGTCGCTCGACTTCCTCACGGCGATGTATGCCTGGCACTGCCGGCACCACGTGGCGCACATCACGTCGCTGCGCACGCGCCAGGGGTGGTAGGAAAAGCGGAAGGCCGCCCTGATCCGGGCGGCCTTCCGCAGTCTCACGTCCTGCCTGCTACCCAGACGCCAGCTGACGGGCAGCGAGGATGGCGCGCTCGTACCCTTCGGTCATGCGTGAAAGCGAGAACCGCGACTGTACCCGCTCACGCGCGGCCACGCGCAGGCGGCCAGCCAATGCAGCGTCGTCGAGCAGCGACCTGATGGCCAGCGCCATCTGGCCCGGATCGTCGGCATCGATCAGCAGCCCGGCAGTTCCGTCGGTCCCCACGACCTCGAGCAATCCCCCGGCGCGAACGCCAACCACCGCGCAGCCACACGCCATCGCCTCGAGGACGCTCAATCCGAAGGTCTCCACCGCGCACGCGTGCACCAACACGGTGGCGGCGCTGTAGGCGCCGCGCAGCTCGGCGCGCGGCAGCAACCCGAGAAAGCGCACCTTCACGCCCAGTCGTTCGGCTCGCGCCGACAACGACTCCCGCAGCGGACCCACGCCGCAGAAGACGAGGGTCGGCGCACCAGGTATCGAGCTCACGGCGTCAATCAGGAACTCGCCGCGCTTCTCGCGCCTCAGCGCACCCACCGACAGCAGGAAGGGTGCGTCGCCGAGGGCGTGCTGCGCGCGAAAGGCGGCGGCCTCGTTGGCATCGGGGCGGAACTGCTGGTCGGAAACGCCCTCCGGTATGACACGATGCGGGGCGCGGCCCATCCACGGTGCGAGCGAAAGCACCCGCTCCGACATCTCGTGCGTCAGGAAGATCGTGTCGCGCACGCTGAACAGGTACGCGAGTCGCAACAGGAAGTCGTGTGGCGGGCGCGGCGCGTGCGAGTTGTATCGGTTCACCAGCGCCACCTTCGATCCCACGGTCGCCAGCAGCCCCAGCCGCAGGTCGCGCGGGCGATCGACGATGAGCACTTCGGCATCGAAGGAGGCAAGTTCGGCGCGCAGCGCGCGCGCGGTCCGCCAGTTCGTGGACGAGACGTCGAGCCGTGCCACGTCCACGCCCTCGGCGCACAGTGGCCTGGCCACCTCGTCGCTCCCGGTGATGATGCGCACCGCCGCGCTTCGGACGCCAAGTTCCTGCGCCAGGTGCAGGAAGCTCACCGCTGACCCGCGGAACGAGTCGGCCGAGCAGAGGAAGGCCACGCGCATGCCATGCATGGGCATCAGTGACGGAACCTCAGCTGATGGACGGTGGCATCGTGCTGTGCCCACGGGTAGCAGATGGTACGTACGCGAGCCTTCCGCGGTTCCTGCGTCTCGTCCGCGTCCCAGGCATTCGAACCGCCAAGCCGCCCCGGTACCAGGAAAATGGTAGCGTGAAGGCGTGCTTGCGGAGAATGGGCACGGCAACTTCCGCGTTCGACGTGTAGCCGTCGTCGAATGTCAGCAGGATCGGCTTGCGCGGCAGCGTGCCCTTGCCGCGGCGATGCGCCAGGTACTGGTCGAAGGAAATCCCCTCGTAGCCAGCGC
Source organism: Gemmatimonadaceae bacterium (assembly GCA_036508735.1). Classification (GTDB taxonomy): domain Bacteria; phylum Gemmatimonadota; class Gemmatimonadetes; order Gemmatimonadales; family Gemmatimonadaceae; genus PNKL01. The sequence continues at coordinate 5,897 of DATCGU010000200.1, read as the reverse complement.
CACGAAGTGACCCGAGGAGCGCATCAAATTGCTCCGGGCGCACGTAGTTGCACCGGACGTGGGTCTCCGGTGGAACCGGGCCGATCTTGTGGAAGACGAGGATCGGGACGAGCACGTGCCTGACCGGGGAAGGATGGCGTTGGACAACTGCAAACTCGGCTGGGCCGCGGACTGAGTCAACTCGTTACGAGAAAGGCCGCACCCACAGGTGCGGCCTTCGTATGAGAGTTGCCTCGCGCGCCGTCATTGGAACTCTACGTCCTACCGAACGGCGGCGGGCACATCGATTGTCGAACAAGTGGAGCTGAGGGGGATCGAACCCCTGACCTCTCCCGTGCGAGGGGAGCGCTCTCCCAGCTGAGCTACAGCCCCGAAATCAGGCGACGACGCTGGTCGAGCGAAACCGGTCGCACCCGGGTCAAAAAAACAACTGGCCCCACCCAGAGGCGGGGCCCCACAGACAAGGGAAAGATAGTCCTGTACGCGAAGAAGTCAATGTCCGGCCGGCCAAGCGTACAGCAGCCGTACGCTCTACGCTGTACGTTCTACGCCGTCCGTAGACGGACGGACCGCGCCGGGACATCTTCCACCGCCTAGCACCTAGCACCTAGCACCTAGCACCTAGCACCTAGCACCTAGCACCTAGTACCTAGCACCTAGCACCTAGCATCTGCCAACATGCCTCGCCTCCTCCCCTCCGCCGCCGAAATCCGTGAAGCCGCCGCGCGCCTGCGTGGCGTGGCTGTGCCCACGCCGTTGCGGCGCTCGGCGGCGCTGTCGGAACTGGCCGGGGGTGACGTTTACCTGAAGCTCGAATCGGACCAACTCACGGGTTCGTTCAAGCTGCGGGGCGCCTTCAACGCACTTGCCCAGCTTACTCCCGAGCAGCGGGCGCGGGGCGTGGTGGCGTCGAGCGCCGGGAACCACGGACTGGGCGTCGCCGAGGCGGCACAGCGGCTGGGCATTGCCGCCACCATCTTCGTTCCGTCAAATGCCCCTGCGGTGAAGAAGCAGGGCATCGCCCAGCGCGGGGCGCGGGTGATTGACGATGCCAGCGACTACGACGACGCCATGGTGCGGGCGCGCGAATTTGCGGTGCAGACGAGCGCCACGTTCGTGCACCCGTGCCTTGGCGTTCCGCTGCTGGCCGGGCAGGGCACCGTGGCCTCCGAGGTGCTCGACGAGCTGCCGTCGCTGCAGACGATGCTCGTCTGCGTTGGCGGTGGCGGGCTGCTGGGGGGTGTGGGCGCCTTCCTGCTGAGCGACGCCCCGCACGTGCGCGTCGTCGGCGTGCAGAGCGAACACACCGATGCCATGACGCGTTCCATCGAGGCGGGCCACGTGGTGGAGATCGAGAACCTACCCACGCTTGCCGACGGCCTGGCCGGCCAGATCGACGACGACGCGCTGACCATCGGGCAGGCGACGCTGGACTCCATCGTGACGGTCAGCGAACAGGAGATCGCCGCCGCCATCGCGTGGCTGTGGCTGGCCGAGGGCATCCGCGCCGAGGGATCGGGCGCCGTATGCGTGGCCGCCCTGCGCTCCGGCCGCCTGGGCCACCTGCTGCCCCCGATCGTGGCGGTCGTGAGCGGGGGCAACATCGACTCGGGGAGATTCGAGGCGGTGCTGGCGGCGGAGACCAAATGAAGCCGTACGCTGTACGCTCTACGCCGTAAGTCATACGTGCGCGTAACGCTTACAGCGTAGAGCGTATAGCTTACAGCTTCTTTTCAAGCCCCAGGCACATGTCGCTCTCAATCACCTTCCTTGGCACCTCCGCCTCGCGTCCCACTGTGGAGCGGGGCGTTTCGGCCATGTCGGTGGTGCGCGAGGGCGAGACCATGCTGGTGGACTGCGGCGAGGGGACGCAGCGCCAGATGATGCGATACGGGGTGTCGTTCAACTTCGGCGACCTGCTGTTCACCCATTTTCACACCGACCACATGCTTGGCGCGATCGGGCTGATGCGCACGCTGTCGCTGCAGGCCCGCACTGAACCCCTGCACGTGTGGGGGCCGCCGGGCGTGGTGCAGATGATGAAACGCGCCGAGGCGATGGGTGGAGAACGGCTGAGCTATCCCGTGGAGGTCACGGAAGTCACGCCGGGAGAAGCGATCAAGCGCAAGGACTACGTCATCCTCCCGTTTCCCGTGGACCATCGCGGCACGGTGGCCGTGGGCTACGCGATCATCGAGGACGAGCGCCGCGGTCGCTTCGATCCCGACCTCGCGCGCGCACTCGGCATTCCCGAGGGACCGCTGTGGGGGAGGATTCACAAGGGCGAGGCCATCACGCTCGATGACGGTCGCGTGGTGGAACCGGGTACGCTGGTGGGCCCGACCCGCACCGGCCGCCGCCTGGTGCTCACCGGCGACACCCGACCGTGTGCAGCGACCCTCGAGGTGTCCAGGGGCGCGGACCTGCTTGTGCACGAGTCTACCTTTGGCGAAGAAGAGGCGGCGCGGGCCGTCGAGACGGGGCACAGCACGGCGCGGGAGGCAGCGCAGGTGGCCGCCGACGCCGGGGTGAAACGGCTGCTGCTCACGCACTTCTCGGCGCGCTACTCGCGCGACCCGTCAGACCTGGAGCGCGAAGCCAGCGTGGTGTTTCCGCGGGTGACGATCGCGCGGGACGGCATGGAGGTCGAGGTGCCGTACGAAGCGGCTAGCGGCTAGCTGCTAGCTGCTGCCGGTCGGCGAAGCCGGTGTCGCGTCCGTGCCAGTGCGTCACCGCGTCCTCCCCGAGCATCCAGCAGAAGTAGACGTCCCGCCCGTCGAGCGTGCCGGGGAAGTCCACCAGGCCGGTCTCGAGGCTGCGCGCCTCGACGCCCAACTCCGAAAGCTCACGGGCGCAGTGGTCAATCTCGGCGGCCAGCCGCTGTGTCTCGGCCTGCCAGCGTTCCGACTCGGCATTCTCGAGGACATTGTCGTGGCTGGCGAGGTCCACCTGGCGCACGGCGGCTTCCCAGTGGCCGAAGTGCACTACGAGGTCGGCCACGATGCGCCGGACGAGCGGCAATGCCCCATTGGCCCTCGCCGCGGTGTACGGCAGCGCAACCTTGAGCGTCGGCTCCTGGCGTGTGCCGTTCATGCGGCAGGACGGTGGCGGACACGCCGTTGCGCCAACCGTGCCTGCGCGCGCCGTGTGGCCTCACGAACAACGACGGGTGGTTCGCGCGACGGCGGGGCCTGCACGATGCGCGTTTCCATCGAGTACAGCGACGCGGCGTCGAATGCGCGGAGCAGCGCCTTGCGCCCCTCGCGTGAGATGCCAGGCGAGTCGAGCCAGAAGACGCGCCGCACGGGCCCGCGCACCACGCCCACCGGCCACTCGCGGGTACCGTCGCGCAGGGCGAGCGTCGCGCGATCGCCACCGGACGAGTCATTGCGGGCCACCAGTTCAAACCGCTCTCGCGGCCAGCGCAGCATCGATGCCGGGCCCACCGGCAGTTCTTCGCTGACAGCATGCCACCATGCCGGCGCGCTCACCGACTCGGGCGGCAGCGGAAGGGTCAGGCCGCCCGCCCGCCCGCCGGACCCGGGCACGGCGAACTTCACCTGCGGTGCCCGGTCCTGGGCTCCCACCGTGAAGCTGGCGGCGTTGAATGCGAAGTGATCGAGAGCTATCGCGGCGGCTTCGCGACGGGGCCCCGGGGGGCCCGCCTGCGACCGGAGCGAGTCGCGTACACTGACCCACGCCGCCTCGGCCCGGGCGACGACACGCGCTTCCTCCGCGGCGCCAAACAGATCGCCGACGGTGAGTTCGTCCCCCGAGCGCAGGTCGATGACGCCCCGGTGCGCCGCGTGCCGGAACGAGCCGCCGGTGACGTCGATGTCGGTGATGTGCTCGTACGAGGCAAAGGGGCCGTGCACATCGATCACGCGCAGTTCAGCCACGGCGGACGTGCGCGGCTGCTCGGCGCCGTCCTCGTCCGGCGCCAGCGGCCGCTCGTCGGGATGCTCGCGCGCGAAGCGATCGGTCATTTCCGCGACCTCGCCATCCGACAGCAGTTCGGTGGAGTCGCCCGAGATCAGGTCGCGGCGGAACAGGTGCTGTCCCACGAAGACGGCATCGTAGTACGACTGGTCGTCATCGGCCACGAAGAGCTCATGGAATCGACTGTCCACGCGGGCGAGGATCAGCGGGGCTCCACGCATGCGGACGCCGCGCGCGTCGGCCGTCACCCAGAAGGTGGAATCGGCGTTGGCGACCAGGAACTCCGCATGCGGCGCGGGACGCTGCGGCGCGCGAGTGCACGCCGCGAGGGCGAGAATGGGAATGAAGCGCTGTCGGGACACGCCGCAATATAGCAGGGCCAGCGAGATTGCCTGCACTCGCCGTCGCCGCCGTTTAGCTTCCACCATATGCGCCTGCTCCCCTTGCTCCAGTTTCTGGCCGCCCTGCCGCTGGCCGCCCAGCTGCCTTCCAGCACAGCCCCGGCGTTGACGACGGCCAAGGGAGGGGCCTCCGCGGCTGCCCTGCCGCGCCTCATCGAGTCGCCGATCGTGCGTGGCCTGTACGTGAACCGCTTTGCGGCCGAGAGCTCGAAGCGCATGCGCCAGCTCATCGCCCTGGCCGACGCCACCGAGATCAACGCGTTCGTCATCGACATCAAGGACGAGTTCGGCATCAACTACAAGTCGGCCGACCCGGTGGTGCAGCGCAATGCGGGCAAGGGGGGGATCATCGGTGACCTGCGGGCGCTGCTCGACACGCTGAAGGCGCACAAGATCCTCGCCATCGCCCGCATCGTCGTCTTCAAGGACTCGGTGACGGCCCGGGTGAACCCGCAGTGGACCATTCGAAAGGCGGACGGCACGGCGTGGCGGGACAAGCAGGGGCTGGCGTGGGTGAATCCATACCACCGCGAACTGTGGGACTACAATGTCCGCATCGCCGAGGAAGTCGTGAAGCTGGGCTTCGGCGAGGTGCAGTTCGACTACATCCGCTTTCCCGAACCGTACAAGTCGCTGCCGACCCAGGTCTTTCCCAGCTCGAACGGGCAGGACAAATCCGCGGCGCTGGCCGAATTCCTGTCGTACGCCAAGGGACGGATCGGCAAGCTTGGCGTGCGCACCACCGCCGACATCTTCGGGCTCGTGACGACGCTGGCCAACGCACTGGAGGTCGGCCAGCAGTGGGAGGCGCTGTCACCGCGCACCGACGTGCTGTTGCCGATGGTCTACCCCTCGCACTATCCGCGCGGCGCGTTCAACCTGCCGCGGCCAAACGCGGAGCCGTACAAGGTGGTCTTCGCGGCCGTCAACCGCGCGCGGGAGCGTGACGCAAAGCTTGGCATCCGCACGGCGGAGCACGTGCGGCCCTGGTTGCAGGCGTTCTCAATCGGCCAGCCGCCATACGGGCCCGCGGAAATCCGGGCGCAGAAACAGGCGGTGTACGATGCCGGCTACGACGGCTGGGTGCTGTGGCATCCCGGATCGAAGTACGAGCCGTTCGTGCCAGGGCTCGAGGCAACGCTCGTGTCGCGCAAGAAGGCGCCGGGGCGGCCGGCGATCGGGAAGGCGGGGAAGTAGGGAAGCAGCTCTGCGGCCAGGCTACGGCTGGCGGAGCACGGTCCCTGCTGGTTCACACGACGCGTCGAGCCACTCGGGGAGCGTGACGCTTGCCTTGAGGCGCCAGCGTCCTTCGCCCTCGGCGTCCGCGGTGGCCGCGGTAACGCGGCACTCGGGAGGAGCCCCCGCTACCACGATGCCAAAGAAGTCGGTGAGCGCCGCACTGGCCCAGCGCACCGCATGTCGCGGGCCGATCAGCGTCAGCAGCGCCGGTTCGGCGCGCGCGCCGTGCGTGATATCCACGAGTTCGATGCCGTCGATCGCCGGGCCGCGGCTGGTGATGCCCGACGCACGGCGCTCGGCATTCACCAGCGCGGCCGC
>DATCGU010000199.1:0-8595 GCA_036508735.1 Gemmatimonadaceae bacterium | reverse complement strand
GAGCCATCGCGTCATCGGCGCGTTGTTCATCATCCTTGCCACCTACGTTGCCGTCGACGCGAGCACCGCGCTGTGGAACCGCGAGGCGCCCCGCGAGAGCCCGGTCGGCATCGTGCTCGCCGCCGCGTCGGTGCTCGTGATGCCGCTCCTCGCCCGGGCCAAGCGCCGGGTTGGCCTGGCGCTCGGCAGCCGCGCGCTGACGGCCGAGGCGGCGCAAACGGCGCTGTGCACGTACCTCTCGGCGATCTTGCTTGTGGGGCTCGGCCTCAACGCCTGGCTCGGCTGGTGGTGGGCCGACCCGGTGGCGGCGCTGGCGATGCTGCCAATCATCGTGCGCGAAGGCGTCGAGGGACTGCGCGGTGCGCCCCCCTGCTGCGACGATTGCGGTTGATGGAGGAGTTGATGACCATGAAGAACCACGCGACGCTTGAACTCCCAACTCGTCGCGACGCCGTGAAAAGCGGTCTCTCACTCTCCGCAGCGCTTCTGGTTGGCCCCGACCTGATTGCCGGACTCGAGGCGTCGCAGGGTCCGGGCAAGAACGTCGAGCGCCCCTACCTCGACGTCGCGCGACAGGCGGGGCGGTGGATCGCCCGCTCGGCGATCGTCGACGACAAGGGGATGCGCTGGCCAGCCGACCCGGCCAATCCGGCGCCGCCGGACCTGGACCTCTACAACGGCACGCCGGGCGTCATTCCGTTCTGGCTCGAGCTGCACGCCGCCACGGGTGATGCGCATGCACGGGAGTACGCCAGCGTCGGCGCCGACTACCTGCTGGGCACGCTGCCGACGGGCAAGACGTCGAGCGCTGGACTGTACGAAGGCCTGGCCGGCATCGCGTGGGTGCTGGCCATGACGCATCGTGCCACGCGCGAGAAGCGCCACGCCGAAGGCGCCGCGCGCGCCCACGCTATGATCAAGGCGGCGGCCGAGCCGGATGGGTCGGGCAGGGGCGTGCGCTGGGCCGACTCCACCGACATCGTTTCGGGAGGCGCGGGCACCGGGCTGTACCTGTTGTGGGCGCAGCGTGAGCTGCGAGATCCGTCCTCGCTCGACCTCGCCGTTCGCGCGGGACAGGCGCTGGTGGTCGCAGCGGAGCCGGTGGGCGACGGACTGCGCTGGAAGGTGAACGCGACGATCGAGCGAAACTATCCGAACTTCGCGCACGGCACCGGTGGCGTGGCGTACTTCCTGGCCACGCTGCATCAGGCCACGGGGGAGCGCGTCTTCCTGGATGCGGCACTCGCCGGCGTGCGGTACCTGAACGCGATTGCGACGTCCACGCCCAATGGCGGGCGCATGGTGTTTCACAGCGAGCCGGGGAACGAGAAGTTGTTCTACCTGAGCTGGTGCCATGGGCCGTCCGGGCTGGCGCGGCTGTACCACCGACTGGGTGCGATCACCGGTGACAAGTCGTATCTGGCGTTCGTGGAGCAACTCGCCACGGCCACCGTCGACATGAAGGTGCCCGAGCGCTCGCCCGGTTTCTGGAACAACATCTCGCAGTGTTGCGGCAACTGCGGCGTCGCCGAGTTCTTCACGTCGCTGTACCTCGCCCGTCACGACAAGCGGTACCTCGCCTTCGCCGAGCGAGTGGCGCAGGACACCATCGCCCGCGGCACCGTGGACGGTGACGGGATGAAGTGGGTGCAGGCGGAGAACCGCGTGTCACCCAACGCCGTGGTGGCGCAGACCGGCCTGATGCGGGGGGCCGCCGGCGTGGGGCTCGCGATGTTGCACCTTGATGGCGCGCTGCACGGACGGAAGCCGGCGGTGCTGCTGCCGGACAATCCGTTCGGTTAGTCCTCCGAGCGCTACGGCGTCACGCTGTTCGTCGACAGCGCCTTGGTGAGCCGGTACAGGAACTCCTGTCCCTCGAAGTAGCTCTTCACCGCCATTCGCTCGTCGCGCCCGTGCGCCCGGGCGTCCACTGCGGGGTCGCTGAACAGTCCCGACACCCCGAAGGCCGGCACGCCGAGCGTGCGGAAGAAGCGCGCGTCAGTGGCGCCGGTGGACATCGTCGGGATCACCGGAATGTCGCCGAACAACTCCCTGGTGATGCGCGTGATGGGCTGCAGCACGTCGGGCGTGAGCGCGGCCACCGGCGCCGCTACGCGCTGGCTGCGGATGATCACCTGCACCGAGGTGTCGGCGATCAGCTTCACGAACTCGTCGCGCACCGCCGGCGCCGAGGCCGTGGGATACAACCGGCAGTTGATGTTCGCCTCGGCGAGTTGCGGCAGCGCATTCGTCGCGTGCCCGCCGGTGAGCCCCGTGGCCACGCAGGTGGTGCGGAGCATCGAGTTGTACCGAGGGTCCGTCGTGACGACGGCAACGGCCGCGGCGTCGCTGGGGTTGGCCACCAGCGCCTTCATGGCGCGCCCCATCTCGGGGGTCTCCAGGGCGGCCGTGCGCGCAAAGAAGGTGCGCGTGACGTCATTGAGTTCAATCGGGAACTTGTAGCGCCCCACCTTGGCGAGCGCATCGGCCAGCTCGGTGATGGCGTTGTCGTCGCGCGGCACCGACGAGTGGCCGCCGCGGTTGGTGGCGCGCAGCGTGAGGTTGGTGGTCACCTTTTCGGTGGCCTGCACGCCATTGAACAGCGGCTTGCCGTCGCGCAGAACGCCGCCGCCCCCTTCGTTGATCACCAGGGCCGCATCCACCAGCTCGGGGTGGTTCTTGATCAGCCAGTCCACGCCATTGGCCGGACCGCTCTCTTCGTCGGCCGTCAGCGCAATGATGATGTCGCGGTCGGGCACATAGCCGTCCTGTTTCATGCGGAAGACGTTGGCCACGAAGATCGAGGCCATCGCCTTGTCGTCGGCCGTGCCGCGCGCGTAGTAGTAGCCGTCCTTCTCGGTGAACTTGAATGGGTCGAACTCGGGCGACCAATCAGCCTTGAGCGCCTCCACCACGTCGAGGTGCGCCAGCAGGAGCAGCGGCTTGCCGGCGGTGGCGCCCCCCTTGCCGCGAATGCGCGCCACCACGTTGTGCTTGTCGGGGCGCGGGCCGCCGACGAAGATGTCGCCTTCGGGAATACCCGCCTCGCGGAAGCGCTTGGCCATGGCCACCGCGCCCAGCGTGACGTTGCCCGTGGTGACGCTGGTGTTGAGCTCCACCAGTTCCTTGTAGATGCCGAGCGTGAACTGCTGTTGCGCGGTGAGCGCGCCCGGCGTGAAGACGGGTTTCTGCGGCTGCGCGCCAAGAACCGAGGCGGCAAGGACAAACGCGGCAGCGAATCCGGTACGATGCATGGGGCCTGCGCGGTGGGAGTGTGGTGAAAAGATCGGTCCTTCACCGGCCATTGTCGAGGAGAGCGGGCAAATCCGCGCGTCCCATGGCGTCCGCCGTTTCCAGCGATGCGGTAGCTTTCGACATGCCCATTCGCATCATCGTAACCGGCGGCACGTTCGACAAGGAGTACAACGAGCTCAACGGCACGTTGTTCTTCAGCCAGACGCACCTCGAGGACATGCTCCAGCGCGGCCGCTGCAGGCTGGACGTGGTCGTCGAGGTGCTCATGATGCTCGACAGTCTCGACATGTCGGCGGACGACCGCGCCCGCGTGGTTCACGCCTGCCTGGCGTGCCCCGAGCAGCGCGTGGTGGTCACGCACGGCACCGACACCATGGTGGAGACGGCGCAGGCGCTGGCGGCCGGCGTGCCGAACAAGACGGTCATCCTTACCGGCGCGATGGTCCCGTATGCCTTTGGGAGTTCCGACGGGCTGTTCAACCTGGGGAGCGCGCTGTCATTCGTGCAGGCACTGCCGCCGGGAGTCTACATCGCCATGAACGGGCGCATCTTCGCGTGGAACAACGTGCGCAAGAACCGCGATGCCGGGGTGTTCGAGGCGATCAACAGGGGCTATGTGCTAGGTGCTAGGTGCTAGGTGCCAGGTGCTAGGTGCCAGGTGCTGGACGCTCAGCGCTGCGTTCCGTCGAGCACCACCGCCTGCCCCGACGCCGCGCCGTCGGGAGCGGTACACAGGGCGATCACGGCGGCCGCGACTTGGTCCGCGGTAATGATGCGCGGCTGGCCGGCGTTGTCGAGGATGGACTGCACGGCCTCGGTCTCCATGCGCCCCGTCTTGGCGGCGATGCTGGCCACGTTGACCACATGACCATATCCGCGTTCGAGCATGCCCGGGAGCAGGGCCTGCGTGGTGTGCACAACGGCCAGCAGATGCATGTCAATCATCCGCTGGAACAACGCCGGGTCGCTCCGCATGAACGGCGCCGAGTCGGCCGTTCCGGCGTTGTTCACGAGGATGTCGACGGGACCCAGTCCCTCCTCCGCCCTGGCGTGAAAGGGCGCGGGCAATGGCCGCCCCGATGCCGCGGTTGGCACCGGTGACGAGGGCGTGCCGTCCGGCGAGCGAGGTCATGTCAGTTCTTCATTAGAAGGGCACGACATCGTACGGCGAAACGCTGCAATATCAAGAAAGCGGCTCGCGACTTCGGTCGCGCCTGCTGCTGGGCCGCCCATTCTGGAGTACTGCTTTCGGGGGTGGCCTGCCGACGCGTTCATACCCCTTCCGGCTGACCTTTTTCCACCCGATTGAGCGATAACGGCGACAAGCTTCTGGAAGCTATACTCATTTGATGACCTCTTCGTGCGCCGCGCGTGCTGCCGATGCCTGCTGAGATCACCGAGGCGTGAGTTGAGACTCGCACCTCTATAGAGTCACCAGACATCGAGGTAACGATCATGTCCGCTCGTTCCATTCGTTCTTCCATGCTGTTTGCCGCGCTGTTCGCCGGCGCGGCAGTGTGTCCCGCAGCGCTGCATGCCCAGCAGGGCGCGGTGGCGGATCGCGGCATCACCGCCGATCAGGTGTCGACGGTCGTGACCGTCGCCGGCGCCACTGACGTGGCGAGCACCGCTGGCCCGCGTGTCGCTTCGGCTGGCGTCACCAAGCCGGCGTCGACGCAACCATCGCTCGGGCTGCAACCAAAAGACGAACCCCATGTCGGCATGGGTGCCAACCTGGCGTTGATGGGTGCGGGCGTGGCGACGGTCGTGGTCGGCCTGCTCGTCGGCGGCAACGCCGGCACGGTGATCGCACTGACGGGCGGCGTGCTCAGTTTCGTCGGGTTGTATCGCTACCTGCGCTAGGTCGATCGCCGTCCAGTGCCGGGGCGTGATTCCTGCCGGAGGTACTCCTGCGGCGCGCTGGTGAGTACCACCGGGCGCGAGGTGGCGTCCGGCGAAGTCCTCCACCCTGATGTGGTGTAACGCGGTGATTAACGACGCAATCTTGAGTTGGCGAAGACGGGTGGTAGTTTAGGGCGTCGCTCCTCCCACCCGGAACGTCCATGCGTCGCATTCTTTTCGTTTCGCTTGCTGCTGCCCTCGCACTGCCGCTCGGCGCACAGACCTCCGCGGCCGTGGCCTCGTGGATTCACCTCGATGCGGTGCCGGGCACCGAGGCGGCCACGGCCAGGACGCTGCTGGCGGCGTTGCCGGGGTGGCGCACCGACCAGTGGGGAAACGTCATCAAGACGATGGGCAGCGGATCGCCCCGTCGCGTGGTGGCCTGCGCGCTCGACTATTCGGCATTCGTCGTCTCACAGGTCACCGACGGCGGGTACCTTAGGCTGCGCCGCACGGGCGTGCCGTCGCACCCGCTGTGGAACCAGTTCCAGGAGGCGCAGCGCGTTGCCGTGGTCACCGCGAGTGCGCGCGTGCCCGGTGTGGTGGCCGTGCCCAACGGACACTTTGCGCGCCAGCACGTGGCCGACTCGACCGTCCTCACTGCCGACCAGCTCTGGGTGGACGTCGGTGCCTCGTCGCGCGCCGAGGTGGAAGCGCTGGGCATCGCGCTGCTGGACCCCGTGATGCCCGACCGCCCGCTGTGGACGTTCGGTGCGTTCGCCACCGGCCCCGCGGCCGGCGCGCGTGCGGGGTGTGCGGCCGTGGCCGCGGCGGCTGCGCAGGTGCCGGCCACGGGTGAGACGACATTCATTCTCTCGACGCAGAGCATATTCGGCTGGGTGGGGCTGTCGGCGGCGCTGGTGAAGCTCGGGAAGGTCGATGAGGTGGCGCTCACGAGCGCCGGTCGCGGCGCACGCACTCTTACGATCATGGCGCCGTCGCGCCTCTTGCCGCCCTTCAGGGCGCTCGCCGGCCGTCTTACGACCGACTCGCTCCTGGTCGCTTCGCCGCTCGTGCGTTGGCCCGGCAGCACCGTGGAGTCCGTCGATTCCGTAGAGGCCATCGCGCTGCTCCGGTGGGTGGTGAAGGCGGCGGGACTCGCGACCGTGCCGTCGTTCGTCGCCATCCCGGCCGACACGGCGCGACACCTCGCCCCACGCCGCGATGCGTTCAGTGCGCTCGAGCGCGAGTTCTTCGAGCTGGGCGATATCCACGCGGTGGCCGGGCACGAGCAGCCGATGCGCGAGGCCGTGCTGGCGCGGCTGCCGAAATGGGCGCGCGACAAGGCGACGGTCGATTCGGCGGGCAACGTCGTCGTGACGGCCGGCCCCGGTCGCGATGCGATGGCCATCGTCGCGCATATGGACGAGGTGGGCTTCGAGGTTGACCACATCCTGCCCGATGGGCGCGTGACGCTGCGCTCGCGCGGCGGCGCGGTGTTGCCCTCGTGGGAAGGAGTGCCGGCCTACCTGCATTTCGACGGCGCGGGGCGCGAGCCGCTGCGCGGCGTCTTCGTGCCGCGCGATTCGGCGCGGCTGCGCATGCCGCCTGGCCTGCAGGCGTGGTTCGGCATGGACTCGGCGCAGCTCGTCGCGCGCGGCGTGAAACCGGGGCTCAGCCTCACGGCGTACAAGCGCGCCGAACGACTGGCGGGCACGCGCATTACCGGGCGCGCGAGCGACGACCGTACGGGCACCTCGGCACTGCTCAGCGCGGTCGCCTCCATCAATCCCGGTTCGCTGAAGCGGCGCGTCTACTTCGTATGGACGGTATCGGAAGAGGGTGGACTCAACGGCGCGCGCGCCTTTGGCAACAAGTACGGATCCACCCTCCAGCGAGTGTACGCGGTGGACACGTTCGTCAGCTCAGACTCGCCGCTCGAGTCGCCGCACTTCGCGTTCGCGCCGCTGGGGCGGGGGGCCGTGCTGCGCGGCCTGGACGACGGTTCGCTCGCGCCGCGCGCCGAGCGTGAGCGGATTGTGCGCGTGGCGCGCGAGCGCGGCATCGCCCTGCAGGTCGGCACGACGCAGGGAAGCACGGACGGCTCGGCGATCTCGCCGTGGGGACCGCCCAGCGTGGGGCTCAGCTGGCCGGGGCGGTACTCGCATGGTCCCGCCGAAGTGTTCGACCTGCGCGACGTCAGCGCCCTGGCGCGGCTGGTTGCCGCGCTGGCCGTGGCGCCATGACCGCATCGGAGCAGCTCCCGATGCGTCCCGGAGTCCGCCTGGGCTTCAATACGGTGGGCGACGTCTGCTAAATTGCACGGACCACCGAGCGGCTCGGGTGGTCTCGATGGCTCACCAAGGCTCGGAGTACGACAGGATTGCCTCTCAACCCAGTTTCAAGCGCGACTGAGGCACCGCCAGCGTTGCCGCCCATGCGATGGAAGCGGCCGCTTGTCGTGCTCGGCGTGCTGGCCACCGTCAGCTGGGTCGTGCTGCCGCGCCTGCTCGGCGTCCATCCGCTTAAACCGCTGCTCTCCCTGCAGTGGCCCATGGTGCTGGTAGCCGCAGCGGCGCAGGTGGGGATGCAATTTGGACGCGGACTCCTGTTGCGCGGTGTCACGTCCGGGCCCGACGCACATCTTGGACGCATTCGCGCGACGATGGTGGTCCTTGGCTCCTCGAGCGTCGGCTTGCTGGGCGGGGGCTTTCCCGGCTACGCGGCGGCCTTGTACCGGTGGACGCATGCCAGTGGGGTGCCGGCGGCGTCGGCGGCGATGGCCGGGTGGATTCCGTCCCTGCTGTTCAGCGCGGCGGTGGCCCTGATTGCCATAGCCAGCAGCTTCACCGTGCTCAGCGCAGGGTTCCTCAGCAAGAGCGAAATTGCGGGTCTCGCGTTGGGGCTGACGCTGGTGATCCTGCCCATAGTCGTGCTGGTGTGGAGCCTGAAGGACAGCACGCGCAGCGAACGGGTGTTGACTGCACTGGCGCGCACGTGGGCCCGCATTCGACGTCGTCCCTTTGACGCGGCGGCGGCGCTGGCGCTGAAGGGTCGGGTAGACGCGGCGTGGCGAGCACTGGGGGTGCGGTCCTGGTGGCCGCTGGCGTTCGCCGCGTTGTTCAGCGCACTCTGTGATGCGCTGTCGGTGTGGGCCCTGCTGGCCGCGTCCGGGACGCGGCTGTCGTTTGCCGCCACCTGCGCGGCCTGGAGCATTCCGCACCTTCTTGGCAACGCCAGCTTGCTGCCGGGTGGCGCGGGCGTCGTGGAACTGACCATGACTCCCTTCCTGACGCGGCTGGGCGTGGTCGCGGCGCCGGCGCTGGCCGTCGTGCTCGGCTACCGCGCGCTCGCCTTCTGGCTGCCACTGGTGGCCGGGCTTCCTCTCATCGTCTGGTTCGAGCGTCGCCGCGGATGAAGATCGCACTCGTGACCGAGTACTACTATCCGCATTTCGGCGGGGTATGCGAGCACGTGCATTATCTCGCTGCCGAACTT
>DATCGU010000198.1:0-7973 GCA_036508735.1 Gemmatimonadaceae bacterium | reverse complement strand
CACCATTCCGCGCGCGCTCCTGCTCGGGACGACGCTCGTCACCGCGCTCTACCTCGCCGTCAACGCCGCGTACCTGCACGTGCTGCCACTCGCCACGGTGATCGGTTCCACGCGGGTGGCCGCCGACTTCGCCGACGCGACCCTTGGCGGTTCGGGGCGCGAGCTGATGAGCGCGGTGGTCGTGCTCTCCACGCTGGGCGCCATGAATGGCGTGATCCTCGCCGGCCCCCGCGTGTACCTGGCGATGGCGCGCGACGGGCTGCTGTTCCAGTGGGCGGCGGCGATTCACCCGGCGTATCGCACGCCGCACCGGGCCATCGTGTTGCAGGCGGCGTGGGCGTGCGTGCTGGTGGGGACCGGGAGCTACCGCATGCTCTTCACCCGCGTGGTGTACACCGAGTGGATCTTCTTCGGCATGCTGGCGGCGAGCCTCTTCGTGCTCCGCCGGCGCGACGGCTATGCACCGTCGTACCGGATGTGGGGCTTCCCGGTGCTTCCCGCGCTGTTCGTGGCGAGCACCGTGGCCATCGTGGCCAGCCAGGTGATTGCCGAACCGATGGAGAGTGCCACAGGATTGTTGCTCGTGCTGAGCGGGCTTCCCGTCTATTACGTCTGGGCCCGGCGCGCGCGCCGCGCTGCCCATTTAGGAGATTGAACCGTGAGAGTCGTCGACGTCCACAATCATTTCTATCCGCCGCGCTACATGGAAGCGCTGCGGTCCGGCGACAGCGCGGTGACGATCAAGATTGACCGCGCGGGAAACCCGGAGGTGCACTATCCGGGCGACTTCAACACCGCGGTGCTGGGTCACCGGGACATCGAGTACCGGCAGGAGGTGCTAGAGGCGGAGGGAGTGGATACGCAGGTGATCTCCCTCACCACGCCGGGCACCCACGTGGAGAACGCCGAGCGTGCCGTGCGGCTGGCGCGGATGGTGAACGACGAGTTCGCCGAGATTGTCGCGGCGCGCTCGCCCCGGTTCGCGGCGCTCGCGACGCTCCCGCTCAACGACCCCGCGGCGTCGGTGGCCGAGTTCCGGCGCGCGGTGGAGCAGCTGGGCATGCCCGGCGCGATGCTCTTCTCCAACGTGAACGGCGTGGCGCTGGCCGACGAGCGCTACTGGCCGCTGTACGAGGTGGCGAACGACCTGGGCGCGGTGTTGCACATCCATCCCACGAACCCCATCAACGTGGAGCAGATGCGCGAGTATTGGCTGATGCCGCTGGTGGGTTTCCTGTTCGATACGACCGTGGCGGCGGCGCACCTGGTGTTCAGCGGCGTCGCCGAGCGGTACCCGCGCATTAACTGGGTGCTGAGCCACCTGGGCGGGGCGATTCCGTATCTCGCGGAGCGCCTGGACAGGGGCTACGAGGCGTTCCCCGAGTGCCGCGCCAACATCGTGAAGCTGCCGAGCGAGTACCTGAAGGGCTGGAACTACGACACGGTGAACTTCGACCCGAGGGCGCTCGAGCTTGCCATTGGATTTGCCGGGGCCAGCCGGGTGATGGCGGGCAGCGACTATCCGCACGCCATTGGCAGCATTCCGCTGATGAAAAAGGCCCTGCGGGCCATTGACGTTTCGGTCGCCGATCGCGCCGCGATCCTCGGAGGGAACGCGGCGCGCTTGTACCGGCTGCCGTAACGGACGTGACGAGTCCGCGGCTGGCCGGGTATCTCCAATGATGTCAGGCGGATTGACTTTCCGGTCGCGTCCCGGCAAAGTTGCGGTGCGCAAAACCGGACAGAAGTCAGGGTCTTCCCTGATTAATTGCCGGGGCCGATGACGGCTCCGGATAGTGTCCACTCGTTCCCACCCCTATGGAGTACGCGATGAACGCTATTGCTCGAGTGGCGGCCCGACCCACTTTCAGCACCTCTTTCGCGGACTGTCGTCTGAATTGATCGGCAACAAGTGTTGGTGGGTCTTCACCTCCTTGCGCTGCTAATCGTGCGGCTCATGGAGCGCAGCATGCGCGCGCACGTGGCGAATACCCACACCACCATGCCCGGCTGGGACGGCAAACGGACCACCAAGCCCACGACCTTCATGATGATCATAGCCATGACGGGCATCATGGTCGCGCGCATCGGGGGCAGTCGATGGCTCCTGAGCGCACTGGGGCCCACGCCGCTGGCCTTTCTTACGGCCTTGGGACTCGGTCCCACGGTATTCACTGATCCGCCCTGCCAATGCGTACCGATAATTCCTGTCAAAGCAGTGCCCAGAGGGTGAGGAAAGTGGGCTGCAACCGCAGCGTGCCGAGACTATTGCTTCAGCCCTGCCGGCGACGGCGTGGCAGGTGCTCAGCGCGGGACATGGCAGCAAAGGTCTGCGCGAGTATCGCTGGGCGTGGACGGAACTGACCCGGCTCGGGAACGCGCCGAATCAGCATGCGCTCCTCGTGCGGGAAGCCATGACCACCAATACCCGCGGGGAGTACGACCGGGCCTACTATCTGGTGTTTGCCCCGGCGCGGACCACGCTCGCAGCGGTGGCGCAGGTGGCCGGCGCCCGGTGGACCATCGAACAAGGGTTCGAGGCGGCGAAGCAGGAAGTCGGGCTCGATGAGTATGAGGTCCGCAAGTACGACGGGTGGTATCGCGATATCACGCTCGCGCTCTTCGCCCATGCCTTTCTCACGGTAGTGCGGGCGCAGGCGACGCCCGGAAAAAAAGGGCTCCGCGCACGTCACCCGACCCGCGAGCGCTCCTCCCGCCAACCGTTCCTGAAGTCCAGCATCTGCTCGCGTCCCTCGTCCTCGGCGCGCTGCCGACACCTCCGCTCGTGCTCCACTGGTCCCGTTGGCGCCGTCGTCATCAAGCGCGCGCGCAGCACGCCCATTACCGAACGCGTCAACGCCGTCGACAGGCGGTGCAACTGTAGCATTAGTCCGGCGGCGCGCGGCGCGGACCGGCGTATCGACGCGACGCGCGCGCTTGCTATCTGATCGCTATGCCCAGCGCCGCCCGCACGCGGTCGAGCAGGTACGCCTCGAAGCGGCCCGTGGAGCCACAGGGAATCTGTTCGCCGCTGGTGCCGTTGGGGTCCAAGCCCTTGGGAACGAAGGTCGTCTGGACCGTGGTGCCGCCCTTGCCGTCGGCCATCACGTCGGTGAGCAACGAGATGTAGATCCGGTACGATGCAGATTTGGGCCCCGTCATTCCCGAGCCACAATCGACGAACTGCACCATCGATTGGCCGGCAAGCTGGCGCGTCTTGTAGAAGCTCGGATTCCCGAGTTGATGCACCGAAGGATTCTCGACCGTAACGGGAATCTCGAAATCGCCATACACTTTCTTCACGGCCAGCCAGACCGAGTCCGGTGGAGCGGCGATCACGGCCACAGTCCCTCTCGGTCGCTCGCCGAGCAGAGTCCCCGTCTCAGGGCTCGTGAATATGGCCGCTTGGCGCGGGGCGATCACTTCGGGCGGGAGGCCGGCGCTTGCGCAACCGGCGATGGCAAGAAGCAGCAGAGTGCAACGCATGGTGAGATCCGGGAAAAGTAGGCGTCTCGCAAGATGCAGAACACGACGGGAGTTGCAAACCCTCAAGCGAACGGGCACACTCGCGGTGAGGCTGGCGCCCGCTGCCCAGGAGGCGCAGTATCAGCGCACGTACGGCGCGAGGCTATCCGGAGAGGCGTGATGGACGCACACCCAGTCACCGTAGTGGGCGTATTCGGTCTGATGACCGCGGGGTCAACCTCCCTGTTTCACGCGGTTGCCCGCGGCTGGGACATCGCGCGTGTTCGCCTTGCACCCGCACACACCATCGGATCGGCAGTTGTCGGCCGGGTGGCGCTTTCCGGCCGAGCCGAGGCGCCCGAGGAGATTGCGGACCCTGTCTTCGGTGACCGCTGCCTCTGGTAGCGCTGCGTGGTGGAGGACGCCGAGAGCGACAGCAGCCGACTGTGGCGCGGCGTGAAGTGTCGCGCCATACTTGCTCAACCGCGATTCAAATTCCTATCCTGAGCAGTGGCTGCTGGCCCGCTGGCCGGCGCTGCTGCGCGCCGACCTGCTGAAGGTGGCGCACCACGGCAGTGCATCCGGTTCGTCGGAGGCATTCCTCGACGCGGTGCAGCCACGAGCCGCGCTGGTGTCGGTGGCGGCGCGCAACTTCTACGGACATCCCGATCCGGCGGTCATGCGCCGCCTGTCAACGCGGGCGGCCACGGTGCTGCGCACGGACCAGTTGGGCACGATCGTCGCCTCCACAGCGGGCGCCGGCTGGACCATTCGTGCCGGCGGCGTGCATTGGCTCATGCGCTAAATACCCTCGCTGTCGGGCGCGCGTCACAAGATCACAACATGAAGTGCGATAGTCGTTTATGGGCACCCTTGCCATGAGCGCGCCGACCACGTAATGTCTTTCCGTTCTGGCAAGGACGCCCTGTTCCACGCGAAGTGGCGGGCGTCTGTTCGACGGTCCCCTCGACGGTCCCCCCGATAGGCGAAGTCGTGCTCCCGCAGGAGTAGCTGCTCCATGCGGGCGACACTTTTGCCGTTGAAGTCTTCGGACACTCTCTCAGGGGGATGTAGTCATGCGATTGTTTCGACCGGGCAATGTTCGCGGGCGTCTGTTCGCCTTCGCGGTTGGCCTGTGTGCGTTGGCGCTCGTGCCGCTGGGGCTCCATGCTCAGCAAGGGGGGACCGTCACGGGCCGTGTCACCGATCAGGGCGTGCAGGCGCCCATCCAGGAAGTGCAGGTCATGGTAGTGGGTACGACCCGTGGAGCGCAGACCGACGCGCAGGGCCGCTACACCATCGTTGGTGTGCCGGCCGGCTCTCAATCCATCATGGCGCGCCGGGTGGGCTACTCCCCGCGCACCATCACGGTCGTGGTCGTGGCTGGCCGGCCGGTGACGGTCGACTTCACGCTCGCCCAGGCGGCGCTGCAGCTCCAGGAAGTGGTCGTGAACGCCGTCACCGGGCAGTCGCAGCGACGCTCGGAGATTGGCACCAATACCGGCTACATCGATATGAGCACCCTGAGCCAGGCCCCCATCACGAAGATGGCGGACGTCCTTCAGGGCCGCATTGCGGGCGTGAACCTCGCGACCTCCTCGGGCACGGCTGGCGCGTCGCAACGCATCCGCGTGCGCGGTGCCAACAGCCTGTCGCTCTCCAATGAGCCGCTCCTCTACCTCGACGGCGTGCTCATCTCCAACGCCAAGGGCGGCATCAGCCTCGGCGGCGCGGACTACTCGCGTCTGAACGACATCAACAGCGAAGAGCTCGAGAACGTCGAGGTCCTCAAGGGACCGGCGGCGACGGCCATCTACGGCAGCGCCGCGGCGAACGGCGTCATCCTGCTCACCTCCAAGAAGGGCCGTTCGGGCAAGACGCGCTGGAGTGAGTACTTCGAGACGGGCACCTCGTACGACAAGGCGCCCTACCAACTCAACTACGCGGCGCTCACCAAGTTCGGCACCGGTACGGAACCGTACTACGACATCCCGAGCGGCGGCTACCTGAACACCCGGCAGCTCTTCGGCGCCTCGGCGCCCTACGACATCTGCCCGAACTACCGCGCTGCCATCCCCGCGGGGCAGACGATCAGCGGCGCCACCAGCTGCACGCAGGACGTCAACCTCAGCTTCAACCAGTTCCGCGACAAGCGCACGACGCCCTACCAGACGGGGGTGCGACAGAAGGCCGGCATCAACGTGTCGGGCGGTGGCGAGGCACTCACGTTCTATCTGTCGGGCGACAAGGAGCGAGAGCAGGGTGTGCTGCGTCCCAACGACGTGTTCCGCACCTCGCTGCGCGCCAACGTGAACGCCCGCCTGGGCAGCAACGCGACGGTCGGTGTCACCACGTCGTTCGTCACGAGCAACACGAACCGCGCCTCGAACGACAACAGCGTGTTCAGCCCGATCATCAACGCTTCGCTCGGACCGGCCCAGTACGTCACCGGCATGGAGCAGGACACTGCCGGCACGCCTGGGTCCCGTCTCGCCTCGTACTTCGGCTACAGTAATAACGACGACAAGAAGGTGAACGCGGACCAGGCCGTCGACCGCTTCATCATCGGCGCGACCACGAACTATACGCCGTTGTCCTGGCTGCGCATCAACGGCAACGCCGGCCTGGACCTGTACACCAGAACGGACAAGCAGACGATTGATCCGGCGGCGAAGATTCCCTTGGCGGTGAGCTACGTTCTCGGCAGCAACTACACCAACCGCGCCCTCAGCCATCAGTGGACGTCCAACGCGTCGGCGACCGGCACGTTCACGCCGCTGACGAACCTGACGTCGACGTCCACCGTGGGCGGGAGCTTCAACCGCAACCTGTACGAGGGCAACGACTGCTACGGCATCGGCATCCCGTCGGGCACCACCTCCTGCTCGGCGACGACGAGCCAGTTCGCCATCACCGAGACCCGCACGGACGAGCGCACGCTCGGGGTGTTCGGGCGCGAGGAACTGGCCTACGCCGACCGCCTGTTCCTGGCGGCGAGTGTTCGCGCGGACAACAATAGCGGCCTCTCACGCGACATTTCGGGACTGAGCTACTACCCCTCCGTCAATGCGTCGTGGATCGTCTCGAAGCAGAGTTTCTTCCCGCAGACCGACTTGGTGAACGAGTTGCGGCTGCGCCTGGCCGTCGGCCAGGCCGGCCAGCGCCCGGGCTTCGGCGCCGGCGATACCTACTTCCGCACGGCCGTCGCGCAGGTCGGGACCAACGAGGTGCCGGCCCTCATCCTGTCGAACACGGGCAATCCGAACCTCAAGGTGGAGCGCACGACGGAAGTCGAGGGCGGCTTCGACGCCCGGTTCCTCAACGACAAGATCACGGCCGAATACACGGTGTTTACGCGCAAGTCGAAGGACGCGCTGGTGTCGCGCAGCCTTCCGCCGTCGGCCGGTCTCACGGCCTCGGTCTTCCAGAACCTCGGCAGCGTGGCGAACTGGGGTCACGAGCTCGGCCTCGGGTTCATCCTGCTGGCCAAGGCCGATGTGCAGCTCAACGCGCACGTCTCGGCGACCATCCTGCACAACCGCATCGAGAACCTCGGCGCCGGCATCGCGCCGATCTCGCTCAACCGCGGCGAGCAGCAGCATCGCAATGGCTATCCGACGGGTGCGTACTTCGCACTGCCGCTCAAGTGGAACGACGCCGACGGCAATGGCAAGCTGTCGCGCGCGGAGGTGTCGATTGACACGTCCAAGATTCTCCTCGACTCCCTGGGCAAGCTGACCAAGACGTCCTACATCGGGCCGTCCATGCCGACGAACACGCAGAGCGTCTCCGGCGAACTGCGGCTCTTCAACATGATCACCATTTCGACGATGTTCGAGCGGCGCGGGGGAAACTTCCAACTCGACGGCACGGAGTCGTTCCGCTGCCAGCAGCAGGCGGGCACGGCGTACTTCAGCCAGTGCGGCGAGCTGTCGAACCCGAACGCCTCGCTGACCGAACAGGCGGCCTTCATCGGCTACCAGTACCTCAGCGCGACGCCCTACGGCTACATCGAGGACGCGACGTTCGTGAAGTGGCGCGAGCTGTCGGTGCGTCTCGAGGCGCCGGCAAAGTTCAGCAGCCGCTGGCCCGTCCTGAACGGATCGTCGGTCTCGGTGTCGGGCCGCAACCTGCACACGTGGACGAAGTACCGGGGCCTCGACCCCGAAATTGCCGAGAGCGGCGGTGGTGGAAACTTCAACCAGAACGAGTTCAACACCCAGCCACCGACCCGCGTGTTCACGCTCCGCTTCGACATCAAACACTAAATCATCGGATCGATCACCATGACTGATTTCTTGAGAGGATGGGGCGCCCGCGCCCTTCCCAGGCTGGCCCTCGCGGCGGTCGCGATAGGCTTCACGGCCTGCAATACCGATAAGATGGTAGCGGTCACCGACATTACCACGCTGAAACCGACTGACCTGAACAACCTTGGGTCGGTGCCGGCGCTGGTGAACGGCGCGTTCCGCCAGTTCATCGGCGGCTACAGCGGCTTCGGTGACGAT
>DATCGU010000197.1:0-9995 GCA_036508735.1 Gemmatimonadaceae bacterium | reverse complement strand
CGCTTGACCACGAAGTCGCCGTCGCCATCGCCGATCTTGGTGTCGTTGCTCACGAGCTCGACGCCCGTCGGCGACGCCGTCACGGAGACGCGGCGGTCCACCAGCTCGATGCGATCCTGCGTCGGCGGCATATCGCCGCCCTTGTCCCAGCGGTAGACCCGCTTGGTGGTGGCGAAGCCGCGCTTGGTCACCTCGATGGTCGTGGTCTGGCCCTCGGTGACCTCGACCTCGAGGCTCTTGGTGCCCTTCGCCTCGCCGTTCATCAGGATCGCCGCGTCATAGGGCAGCGTGGTGAGTTGCACGACGCGCGTGGTCAGCGCGATCGTGAAGCTCTTGTCCTTGTACTCCGCGTCCCGGGGAAAGCTGCGCCGCACTTCGCGAAAGCCCTCCTGCCGCACCACGATGGTGTTGGGATCGCCCTTTTCGAGCTTGATCTTCGCGTTACCGACGCCGATCTGGACGAGTGAATTATCCTGGACCTTCAGCCGGTAGATGGTGGCCGTGGCCGGGTCGGCGACGATGGTGATCGTCGTCCCGAAGAGCTGCGCCTGTGCTGACGCGGCAACCAACGCGGCGAGAAGGGCACCGGTGAAGAAGGATCGCATGCGGGCGTCCGGGAAAGAGTCAAGACGTCAAGCCGTCACGTCGTGGCGTCTGGCACGCCGACTCGCCAAGTGCCGCCAAGTGCCGCCAATACTAGGAACCGCCCGGCGTCCTAGCAAGGGAAACGTCCGTTCCACGCACTGACTTGGTCCGCGCCGGAACGTGGCGCGAATGGCTCGGTGCCTAGCGCTCGCCCCGCATCCGCATCAGGCCTTCCTGCGCCACGGAGGCCACCAGCGTACCGCTGCGGGTGTAGACCGTCCCGCGCGTGAAGCCGCGGGCGCCGGCCGCCGCGGGGCTGTCCATGGCGTACAGCAGCCACTCGTCGGCGCGGAATGGCCGGTGCATCCACAATGAGTGGTCGATAGATGCCATCTGCAGCCGCTGGTCGCGCAGGGAAATCCCGTGCGGGTTGAGCGCGGTGGGCAGCAACCCGTAATCCGAGGCATACGCCAGCACCGCCTGGTGAATGATGCGCTCGTCGGGAAGGCGCGCGATCGCGCGGAACCAGACCTGACGCGCCGGCTCACGCACCTCGGAGACCATCGGATCGCTCGGGGTAACCGGCCGGAAATCGAAGGGACGGTCCTGCGTAAGGACGCTTCGCAACGGCTCCGGAATCCGGTCAGCCATCTCGCGAATCAGTTCCAGTTCCGGCGCCAGCGACTCGGGTGGCGGCACCTCCGGCATCGACATCTGGTGCTCGAGGCCGGGTTCGCTGATGTGAAAGGACGCCGAGAGGTGGAAGATTGCCTCGCCATGCTGGATGGCCGTGACCCGGCGGCTCGTGAAGCTGCCGCCGTCGCGCGGGCGGTCGACGAAGTAGACGATGGGCGCCGCCAGGTCGCCGGCGCGCAGGAAATAACCGTGCACCGAATGCGCGTCGCGATCCGCCGGCGCCGTGCGTTGTGCGGCGACCAGCGCCTGCGCGAACACCTGCCCGCCAAACACGCGCCCCGTGCCGATGTTGCGGTTCTTGCCGCGGTAGATGTTGACCTCGAGGGCCTCGAGGTTGAGCAACTCGAGCAGATCGGCGACGGCGTCACTCGCCATACGGAATCCAGATGTTCTTCACCTGCACCGCCTCGCGCAGGAAGTGGCGTCCCTCGCCAGCGGCGGCGTCGAACCAGTCGAGGTCGTCGCCATGGCACCACGTGCGCTTCATGTTGGACGCCGAGGCGAACTCCACCGCCTTCGCGCCGTCGGTGGTGCCGCAATACCAGACCGCATCCACGTCGTCGTGCTCGGCGAGCGTCTTCACCAGCGCGTCCCGGTCGCCGGTGACGATGTTCACCACGCCGCCCGGAAGGTCGGAGGTCTCGAACACCTGGTATAGGTCGGTGGCCGCCAGCGGGTGCGGCGTGCTGGGGATGGCGACGACGGTATTGCCGGTGGCCACGAGTGGCGCCACGATGCTGACGAAGCCGAGCAGGGGCGCCGCATCGGGCGCGGCGGCGCCCACCACGCCGATGGGCTCGTGCATGGCCAGCGCCACCCCGCGAATGGGCACGTTGTGCACCGCGCCGTCCCACTTGTCGGCCCACGCCGCGTAGGTGAAGAGGCGCCGCACCGTGGCCTCCACTTCGCGCCTGCCATCCCTGGCGGTGCCACCCGTCATGGCCGCGATGCGCGCGGCGAACTCGTCGCGGCGCGCGTCGAGGTTCTCGCCGACGTAGTAAAGAATCTGCGCGCGCAGGTGCCCGGTGCTCCGGCTCCAGCCCTTCGCGGCGGCGTGCGCCGCCTCGACGGCGTTGCGGATGTCCTTGCGATTGCCGTCGCCGACCTCGCCGAGGAGCTTCCCCCTCGGCGACACGATGGCGCGCGAGTAGCCGCTGTCGGGGCGAACCTGCTTGCCGGCGATGAACAGTTTTGCGGTGCGATCAATGCTCGAGCCCGCCGATGCGAAGACCTGGGCGGGAAGAGAAGCTGTACGCTGTACGCCGTACGCCGTACGCCGTACGCTCGCGCTCTTGCGATCTTGCGCTCCGGCGCTCTTCGCCTGCTTCAGGTATTCCCACATGCCCTCGCGCCCACCCTCGCGGCCGAATCCGCTCTCGCGATAGCCGCCGAATCCGCTGGCCGCGTCGAACAGGTTGGTGGCGTTCACCCACACCACGCCGGCCTTGATCTTCGGCGCGATGTCGAGCGCGAGGTTGATGTTTTCCGTCCACACCGAGGCGGCGAGGCCGAACGGCGTGTTGTTGGCCAGCGCCACCGACTCTTCCGGCGTGCGGAAGGTCATCGACACCAGCACCGGGCCGAAGATTTCCACCTGCGCGATGGTGCTCGATGGGAACACGTCGGTGCAGAGCGTGGGCGGATAGAACGATCCTTCGGTGGGCACGGCCCACGATGGCTGCCAGACCTGCGCCCCTTCACTCCGTCCCTGCTCCACCAGCGACCGGATGCGTTCGAGCTGCACCGGCGCGACGATCGCACCCATGTCCACCGTCTTGTCGAGCGGCGGCCCCACGCGGAGCTTCTGCATGCGCACCTTCAGCTTGGCGTGCAGCTTGTCGGCGATGCCTTCCTGCACCAGCAGGCGCGACCCGGCACAGCAGACCTGCCCCTGGTTGAACCAGATGGCGTCCACGACGCCCTCCACCACACCGTCGAGGTCGGCATCCTCGTAGACGATGAACGGGCTCTTGCCGCCAAGTTCTAGCGAGAGCTTCTTGCCGCTGCCCGCCGTCGCCTTGCGGATGATCCGGCCGACGTCGGTGGAACCGGTGAAGGCGATCTTGTCCACCCTCGGATGGTTGACGATGGCCGCGCCGGTGTCGCCGTCACCGGTGACGACATTGAGCACGCCGTCCGGCAGCCCGGCCTGCTGCGCCAGTTCGGCAAAGAGCAGCGCGGTGAGCGGCGTGAACTCGGCGGGTTTGATGACCACCGTGTTTCCCGCGGCCAGCGCCGGGGCCACCTTCCAGGCAAACATGAGCAGCGGAAAGTTCCACGGAATGATCTGCCCGATGACGCCGATGGGACCGTAGCCGGGGAACTCGGTGTCGGCCAGCTGCGCCCACCCGGCGTGATGGTAGAAGTGCCGGGCGACGAGCGGGATGTCGAGATCGCGCGTCTCGCGTATCGGCTTGCCGTTGTCCAGCGTCTCGAGCACCGCGAACAGCCGGGCATGCTTCTGCACCATGCGGGCCAGCGCGTACAGGTGCCGCGCCCTCGAGTGCGGCGTGAGCCTGCTCCACGGCGCGAACGCCTTGCGGGCAGCCGCCACCGCAGCATCGACGTCCCTGGCCGTCCCCTGCGTCACATGCGCCAGGCGCTTGCCGGTGGAAGGATCGAAGACCTCGAACTTCTTGCCCGCCTTCGTCCACTTGCCGCCAATGAAATGGCCAAACGTCGCGTTGTGCGCCGCGAGCCAGGCCCGGGCCGGAGCGTCGCCCTCGGGCGCCGGCCCGTATTCCATCGTTTCGAAGATTTCGGCTACGGTCGCCATGGTCGTCAGGGCATCGGGTGATGGTGCGCCGCAGCGTAGCGGCCGGTCACGAACATCTCGAGCTGCCGCTCGATGTCGGTGAGCAGGCTGCTGGCGCCGAAGCGGAACAGGTGCGGCTCGAGCCACTCGCGGCCGAGCTCTTCATTCATCAGGAGCAGGAAGTCGATGGCCTGCTTGGCGGTGCGAATGCCGCCGGCCGGCTTGTAGCCCACGCAATACCCGGTGCGCTCGCGGTACTCGCGGATCTGGCGCACCATCGCCAGCGACACGGGGAGCGTGGCATTCACGCTCTCCTTGCCGGTGGACGTCTTGATGAAGTCGGCGCCGGCCTGCATCGCCACCCAGCTGGCGCGCGCCACGTTGGACAGCGTGGCAAGCTCGCCGGTGGCGAGGATGACCTTGAGGTGCGCCGAGCCGCAGGCGGCGCGAAAAGCGCGGACCTCGTCGTACAGCGCCTCCCACTGGCCGGTGAGCACGTGGCCCCGGGTGATGACGACGTCGATCTCGCGCGCCCCGGCCTTCACCGACGCGCCGATCTCCTCCACGCGCTGCGCAAACGGCGACAGCCCGGCGGGAAAGCCAGTGGACACCGCGGCCACGGGAACACCGCTGCCCTCGAGCGCAGCGACCGCAGTGGACACCATCTGGTGATAGACGCAGACGGCGCCCACCGTGAGCCCGAGATGACCCACGCCCAGTGCCTCGACGAGGTCGGGGCGCAGCGGATGCCGCGCCTTGGCACAGAGCCGCCGCACGTTGCCCGGCGTGTCGTCCCCGCTCAGCGTGGTGAGGTCGATCATCGTGATGGCGCGCAACAGCCACGCGGCCTGCCACTCCTTCTTCACGGTGCGACGCGTGGGAATGGTCGCCGCGCGGCGCTCGGCCGCGCTCCGGTTGACGCGAATGGCCCTCACCCGCTCCAGGTCGAGCGGCTCACCCGGGTTGCGCGACAGCTCGCTCATGGGCGCATGCGGTTCATCATCCTCGGGAACGCGATGCACTCGCGGATGTGCGGCAGGCCGCAGATCCACGCCACCGTGCGCTCGAGGCCGAGGCCGAAGCCCGAGTGCACGAAGGTGCCGTACTTGCGGAGGTCCAGGTACCAGCCATAGGCCTCCATCGGCAGGCCCTCATGCTTGAGGCGCGCGACGATCTTGTCGTAGTCGTCCTCGCGCTGCGAACCGCCGATCATCTCGCCGTACCCCTCGTGCGCCAGCAGGTCGGCGCAGAGCACCGTGCGCGGGTCGGCCGGGTTCTCCTTCATGTAGAAGGCCTTGGCTTCCTTGGGGTAGTTGCAAACGAAGACGGGGCGGTCGTAGTCGGCCACCAGCAGCGCCTCGTCCTCGGCCCCCAGGTCGTCGCCCCACTTGATGTCGCTGCCCTTGCTCCGGAGGATCTCGACGGCGTCCGTGTAGGCGATGCGCGGGAACGGCGCCTTGACCGTCTCGAGCTTCGAGATGTCACGCTCCAGTTCCTTCAACTCCGCGCCACGCCGCTCGAGGCAGCGCTGCACAAGATACGAGACGAATTCCTCCTGCAGGTCCTCGTTCATGGCCTGGTCGTACCACGCCATCTCCGGCTCGATCATCCAGAACTCGGTGAGGTGGCGGCGCGTCTTGGATTTCTCGGCGCGAAACGTCGGGCCAAAGGTGTAGATGCGCCCGAACGCCGCGGCCGCCGCCTCGCCGTAGAGCTGTCCGGTCTGCGCGAGGTACGCCGTGCCCTCCTCGAAGTACTCCGTGGCGAACAACCCCGACCGTTCGCCGATCGCCGCCGTCAGGATGGGCGTGTCGACGCGCAGGAAGCCACGCTCATAGAAGAAGTCGTGGATCCCCTGCTCGATCTCGCTGCGGATGCGGGCGATCGCCACCTGCTTGGGCGAGCGCAGCCACAGGTGCCGGTTGTCGAGCAGGAAGTCGATGCCGTGTTCCTTGGGCTGGATGGGATAATCCAGCGGGCTGGCCCCCACGATGGTGAGCGCCGTGACGCCGAGTTCGTATCCGCCCGGCGCCCGGTCGTCGGCGCGCACTTCGCCGGTGACCGCCAGGCTCGCCTCGAGCGTGAGGTCGGCAAAGCGTGCCCAGTCCTCCTCCGGCAGCTGCTTCTTGACGAGCACGCATTGCAGCGTGCCGCTGCCGTCGCGCATCACGATGAAGGCCACCTTGCCCGACGAGCGCAGGTGCGTGACCCACCCGCGCACGGTGACGGACTGACCGACGAACTGGGAGAGCTGGTCGATGCGGGAAAAGGGCTGGCTCACGCGACTACTTCCTCGGGTGGCTGATCTTGTAACGCGATCAATCAATATAGTGTCATCGCCGTCCACCCGAGGGCGGAGCGCAGACAGCCACCAGCTGCCAGCGGCCAGTTGCTAGCGGCCAGCGCCTTGCGGCTGGTCCAGCGCCCGCTGCACGGCATCCAGCAGCTCACCGGGCGTGAACGGCTTGGCAAGGAACGACGCGTCGGTCAGGGTGATGGGGCCGCTGCGTTCCACGTCCTGCGGATAGCCGGACACGAAGAGCACGCGGATGCCGGGACGTTCGCGGCGAAGTTCCGATGCGAGTTCGACGCCGCCCATGTTTGGCATGATGACATCGGAGAGCAACAGCGCGATATCGCCCTCGTGCTCGTAGGCCGCGCGAAGCGCCTCCGCGCCGTCGCCGGCCATCAGCACCCGATATCCCGCCTTCGACAGGACCCGGGCCACCAGGCGCTGGAGTCCCGGTTCGTCCTCGGCCACGAGCAGCGTAAGTCCTGCTCCCCCGGGCGGCGGCAGTGCGTCGGTATCGCGGGCCTCGGCGACCGTCGCGGCACGATCGGCCAGCGGAACGAATACATCCACCGTCGTACCCCGGCCCTTTTCCGATGAGAGCCGCACGGCGCCGCCCAGCTGGACGACGATGCCGTAGACGGTGGAAAGCCCCAGCCCCGTCCCTTGGCCCACCGGCTTCGTCGTGAAGAACGGATCGAAGACCAGGTCTTGAATGGCCGGATCGATGCCCTCGCCCGTGTCGGTCACGGACAGGACGGCGTAGTGCCCCGGCGTGAGTCCCTCGGCGGGCGGGGGGGTTCCTTCCTCGATGGATGTGGAGTGTACCTCGATCTGCAGCCGGCCTCCTTCAGGCATGGCATCGCGCGCATTGACCGCAAGGTTCATCAGGACCTGCGTGAGCTGGCCCTGGTCGGCGAACACCGACATCGGCGTGCCGGGCAGCACGGTCTCGATCCTGACCTGTTCGCCGACGAGCCGATTGAGCATGCTGGTCAGGTTGCCCACCAGTTCACCGACGTCGAACAGGCGCGGTTGGATGACCTGGCGCCGGCTGAAGGCCAGGAGCTGGCCGGTGAGCACCGCGGCGCGCTCGCCGGCGGCCAGCACATCGTCGATGTCGGCGCGCACGTTCCCGGTGCCGGGCAGTGTCTCGGCTGCCGCGCGCGCCATCTGGCCCGCGCCGAGGATGACGGTGAGCAGGTTGTTGAAGTCGTGCGCGATGCCGCCGGCCAGCGCGCCCACCGCCTGCATCTTCTGGGCGTGCAGGAATTGCTCCTCCAGGTTCTTGCGCGCCGTGATGTTGGTGAGCGTCCCGACGATGCGCTGCACCACGCCAAGGGCGTCCGCCCGCGAAAGCCAGGTGACGCCGATCCAGCGGACGTCGCCATCCTGCCCGACGACGCGATACTCCATGGCGCCGGTCGCCGGCTCGCGCAGGCCACGCGCGAACTCACGCTGCATGGTCTCGCGGTCCGGCTCGCTGAGGACCGCCATCACGTCGGCGAGGCTGCGGAACTTCGAGCCGACGGGCAGGCCGTGCATCTCCCGCAGGCCGGACGACCCGCTCAGCTTCCCGTTGGGGACATCGATTTCGAAGGTACCCATGCGGGCGGCAGCGAGCGCCAGGCGAAGCCGCTCCTCGTTGGCGGCGAGCGACTCTTCGGTCTTCTTCTGCTGGCGGATGGTCTCGCTGCGCTCCTCCACCAGTTCCATGATCGACGCCGTGCGCTGCTCCACCGCCCGCTTGAGCCGCGCATCTCGATCGGCGAGCAGCGAAGCGAGCCCAGTCAGGAGCAGGACGATAGCCACCATGGCGAGGCGGACCGGAAGCACCCTCCCAGCGACTGCCGCGTCCCATCCAGCAGCCGGTCCGCCGAGCAATGCCCAGTTGCCATCACGCACCTCTACCGTCACGCTCTCGGGGTCTACCGGGAGAACAGCTCCGGTCTGGACCAGCAGTTGGCCGTTTTTCCCCTGAAGTCGCAGGGCAAGATCCGGCGGCGCCTTCTGAAACCCGACGCTCTGCAACAGCGCCGGCATGTCGAGCAGCATCGCCACGATGTTGAGCTGCTTGTCATAGTCGGCGTGTAGACGCTCGTCGATGACGAGCGCCTCGCCGCCCTGCACCAGACGGTTCGGGCCCATGATCGTGACGCCATCAGTCGTGACGGCGCGCTGGTAATCGGCACGAACGGTGGGGTTTGCATTGCCCCGGAGATCGAGACCGAGGGCGTCCTCGTTGCCGCGGAGCGGATGCACGTGCGAGACGCGGCCGTCGCGCACCAGCTGCACGGCCTCGATGCCGGGTGCGTTGCTGATGAGTCCCGCACTGAACTGCGCAAAGTCCCGCTCCAGTTCGGTCGCATCCCGGCGCGACTCTACGAAGGCCTTGAGTCCCGCCATCTGCGCCACGTGACGACCCACGGAGGCGGCCGCGCTGTTGGCATACGGCAGAATTACCGCGCGCACGTGCTCGTGCTCGGCTTTGCGCTGTGTGGCAGCATACCAGCGGTCCGCCACGACTCCCGTCGCGGTACTCGCGAGGAACACCGCCAGCGTGATCCACTCGACGCTCCGTCGCATGCGCCGTATCATCAGCCCACCCGGAAGAGTTCGAGCGCCCGAGGGTAGCGCGCGGTGAGCGTGCGCTGCAGGGCGCGGTGCGCCGGTGCGGCGAGCAGGGGATCGGCCTTCAGCAGTCGCTCGGCCGCGTCGCGCGCCATCTCGCTCAGTTGCTCGTCGCGCACCGGATCGGCGATCTTGAACGCCGGGAGCCCGCTCTGGCGCTCGCCCAACAGGTCGCCCATGCCGCGCAGTTGGAGGTCGGCACGCGCAATCTCGAAGCCATCCTCGGTCTCGATGACGTGCCGCAGCCGGGTCAGCGTCTCCGGGCTGACGTCGCCCAACAGCAGGCAGAACGACTCCTCCGCGCCGCGCCCCACGCGCCCGCGCAGCTGGTGCAGTTGCGCCAAGCCGAAGCGCTCCGGATGCTCGATCACCATGACGGTAGCATTGGGTATGTCGATGCCCACCTCGATGACCGTCGTGCTCACCAGCAGGTCCAGCGAACCGTCGCGGAAGGCGCGCATCACGGCATCCTTCTCCTCCGCAGGGAGCCGCCCATGCAGCAGGGCGACGCGTCGGTGTGCGAACTGCCCCTTGGCCAGCGTCTCGAAGGCCGTCGTCGCGGCCTTCAGCGCAATCTTGTCCGACTCGTCGATGATCGGGTAGACCACGTACGCCTGCCGGCCGGCCGCCAGTTGCTGCTCCACGAAATCGAACACGCGCGCGCGGCCGCTCTCGGGCCGCAGCGCGGTCGTCACCGGCTGCCGGCCCGGAGGACGTTCGTCGAGCACGCTTACATCGAGGTCGCCGTACAGCGTGAGCGCCAGCGACCGCGGGATCGGCGTGGCCGACATGAGCAGGACGTCGGGCGCCTGCCCCTTGGCCCCGAGCGTGGCCCGCTGCTCCACGCCAAAGCGATGCTGCTCGTCGATGACGGCCAGGCCGAGCCGCGCAAACTGCGTCCCCTCCTGCACCAGCGCGTGCGTGCCGACGACGAGCACCGGACCGTCCTCGGCCAGCCGTGAGGCCGCCGCGCGGCGCGCCTTGGCGTTCATCGAGCCGACGAGGAGCACCGGCTCGACGCCGAGCGGGCCGAGCAAT
>DATCGU010000196.1:0-4112 GCA_036508735.1 Gemmatimonadaceae bacterium | reverse complement strand
ATGGACGAACGAGAGAGCGTGAGCAAGGTCGCGATTCCGAGCGCTATCGCTCGTCCACGGCGGGTGGGCAGCGCCTCCGCTTCCCGGGCCAACTCGAGCAGCAGCGCGATCACGATGAGAATGCCGGCGAAGTTGGGATCGAGCAGCGTACTCACCAGTCGCCGTCCCTGCTCATCCCAGCGGAGGTTCTCGCCTCCCCACGGCACCAACTGCGCGAAGCCGGGGAGAAACGCCGACTGGGCGATGCCGAATACGGCAATGGCCAGAATACCGCGCTCGATCATCGCGACGCTCGCATGGCCATCCTCGGCATCGAGGCACACCGTCATCAGCCAGAACCAGCCGAAGTAGAGCACCCACCGGAGCAGAAACGCGGCCGGGCCCATTGCCCCGCTGATGCCGAGTGCCCACAACTGGGCGGCGTGCACGAGCGACACCGCCGCGACCACAATAAAGGCGAACGCCCATTTCGTGACGCCATCCAATGGCCACGGACGCAGTCGCCTTGCCACGACCGTCACCAGCGTGAGCCAGAGCGGGAGCAACAGCAGGTCGCCGACGACGATGGGCGCCGAGCGCCCGCCCAGGCTCCCTGCGGGGATCCGTCCCACGTTTCCGAGGGTCAGCGCGACGGCGCCGAGCGCCACGAGGGTACGCGGCGTGACTCGCATGGCGTTAAGCGCCCACCGTGAGGCACCGCACGTTTCGTGCGCCTATGCAGCGCGCGCTTTCGCAGGTGCCACCAGCACCAGCGCGAGCGCGGCGAGAACTCCCAGCAACGCCCCAAGCGCAATGGTCAGCGCCGGGCGAGGGAATGTCACCTTGCGCGGGGCAACAGCGACATCGACGAGGCGAACATCCCCACCCTCGGTGAGCGCGGCCAGGCGGGCCTGAAGCACCTGCGCGCCCATTCCGTTGTCGAGTGCGGCCAGCCGTTCCAGCCGGGATTCGGCGACGAAGAGCGTTTCCCCCGCACCGGGCAATGCACGCAGTCGCGCGCGCGCCTTGGCCAGGTCGGCTTCCATCGGCCGGCGCTGATCGGCCAGCGAGCGCAGGTAGGTGCGCGCCATCGG
This sequence comes from Gemmatimonadaceae bacterium, assembly GCA_036508735.1. Taxonomy (GTDB): domain Bacteria; phylum Gemmatimonadota; class Gemmatimonadetes; order Gemmatimonadales; family Gemmatimonadaceae; genus PNKL01. The sequence goes on along the minus strand of DATCGU010000196.1, from coordinate 3,039 downwards.
CACCAACTGCGCCGAGAGCGAGTCCCTGGCGCTCTCAAGCGCCTTGATTGCCGGCGAGCCCGGAGGCGCATTGGCCAGCAGGGTTTGTCGCTTCACGTCCAACTGGGAAAGCTCGCTGACCATCTCATTCACGGCCGGGCTTCGCACGAACGCCGGAAAGGCGGCCAGCAAGCGCGGATTCTCCTTGTGCACCAGCAGGGAATCCAGCGCCGTTTCTTCGGCGCGCTGCAGCCCAAGCTTCGTCTCCAGCTCCGCCACCTGCTCAACGAGCGCGCGCACCGCGGGCTCGATGGCCGGCAGGTCGCTCGCGTCCTGCAGGCGCCGCCGCCATCCGGCCGCGGCCTGGAGGTCGCGGCCGATGCTGTCGGAGGCCGATGCCATGAATTCAAAACGCCGCTGGTTCACGCCGCGGTCCACGGTCTTGCGCCGCGCGAGGTACGTGGAGATCAGCAGGTTCGGGACGTCGGCTGCCGTGAGCGAATCGCGCCCACCGTACGTCACACGCACCACCTCGCCTCCCTCCTTGCGCACGTCGAGGCGATCGACGATCTGGTCGATGGCGTCTTCGCGATCGTACAGCTTGGCGCGCACCACGCCGGGCGCATTGGCGCGAATCCAGACCGTGCCCTGCGGCAGGGTGTTTTGCCCCTGCTTCAGCGTGGTGGTGAACGGCTTGAACCGCCCGACGAGGTGAATGGAATCGACCAGCGCCAACGGTGGAATCCGATCTGGCGAGAGGGGACGCAACTGCAGGTGCAATGAATCCACCACCACCGAGGCGACCGCACGGCTTCGGAGAATCGCCAGCTCCGTTTCGAGCTCATCCTTGAACGCGCTGCCCAGCGCTCCGGACGAAAGCTCCGCCAGCGGCCCGGCCCTGGCGGCGAGGGCCGCCGCGGGCGTGGACTGCGTCCGGATGAGGACGAGCGCGCGTCCATCGAAACGGGCCGGGACAAAAACCACCACCGCGCCGCCGATCACGGCACCGGCGACCGCGCCGAGTGCCAGCGCACGCCACGAGCGCACCGTCGAGTGCAGCACGGTGCCGAGGTCTGCCTCGAGGGGAATCGGTGTCGTCATGGCTTCACGCCAATCGTGCCGCTCGTCGTCGACCCGGCGCTCACCGGCGCACCGCCACAAACGTCGTGATCACGATGCCAAGGCTCGAGACGACGTTGAGCGCGTTGCGTTTGAGCCAACTCTCGCGTGGGATGGAGAGTACGTCGCCGCTGACAATGGGACTGGCCGCCTCCTGGGAGCGCTGCCACTGGTCCAGGCGCCGCTCCGTGCCGTCGCGGAGCAACACCACGTAACGAGGGTCGGCGAACTCTCCCAGCGCCCCAGCCGCAGCGACCGCGTCGCGCAATGACGTGAGCAGTTCGAGGTGGTAGACCCCGGGTTTGGTTACCTCGCCAACCACCGTCACACGGCGTAGCGGGCGCACCACAGCCTCGTCCGCCAGGAAGACCCTGGAGAGGGACTGGCGAACGACCGCGGGCACCGCACTGGCCGCGACACCGACCAAGCTGACTCTACCGATCCGGGGAAGGAGTACCGAGCCGTCCGGCTCGATGGTGTACGCATCGCTCACGATGGAATCGCCCGCCACCTTCACCACCAGCACATCGCCGCGGCGGAGGGGGGAGTCCGCCCCCTGGGCTGCCCCCTGGGCGCGGGTCGTGTGAACGGCACACGCCAAGCACAGGAAACCCAACACGAGGGCACGTCGGTATAGCATGCGTGGAAAAGTCGTCTCGGCGCTCACCCGACGCAAGGTGAATTGCCTGGTCCTATGGGAACAGATCGTTGCTGCGCTTGTGAAACGGGGTAAGCCCCATCTGCAGGAACGTCTGGCCAGCTGGATCCCGTATTGGGTCGGTCATCCGCAACTGCCGCATGATCTCGCGCACCGGCTCTTCGCTGGCATCGACCAGGGCCCGGAGTGGGACCTGACGTCGCTCCAGAAAGACGGATCCGCCAATTTCGAAGTAGCGTGCCACTGCCAGCTTTGTGCCGAGCAGCCGAATCCGCTCCATGAACTGCGTGAACACCCCGTTTGCGACGACATCGCGTCCAAAGTGCAGGAAGTAACTCTGGAGATAGGGGCGGATTTCCAGTGACTTGGTGATCCCGTACACCGCCGCGGGGGTCGCGCGCATGCGACGAATAAACGGAGCGAGGTCATGAAAGGGACCATAGCACGAGTCGTTGGCAAGCAGCGCCGTGTCGAGCGCACCAAGGTACTGACGACCCTCCGGTTCACCTTGCAGCCATTCGTATCCGGTCTTCCACGAACCGAAGTCGATGCCCACGTTGTCGCGGTGCAGGATGGCAGCGCACCACGGGTACAGCAAGGCAATATCCTGCTGTGCCAGACCGGGGGAGGTGGTGATGAAGATCGTGCAGAACCCCACTGCGTGATACGCTCGCAGTTGCGTGATGACATGCTCCCGTATTCGCGACTCCGCGTCGAACGAGGAGTACAGCAGGAGATCCCGCGGAGCGGCCGCAAGGGGAATAGCTCCCCGGGTCGCCATGCGCAGGGTAGCCAGCGCCGACCGTCTGGGAGCGATCAGGTGGAACTCCACTGATTCCCAAGCCAACTGGAGAAAGAACCATCGCCGCACAAGAAATCCGGCAAACTGTCGAAGCGCCGAAAGACCGCCGTCGGCGCGCAGTGCGGCAGTTCCGCGCTCAAGATAGTACCGGCAACGCTCGAGCATGATCAGCGGTTCAGCACAGGCGTTCTCGCGGCCCTTGCAGGCGAGGGCGCTGAAACCGCGTGCTGCAGGCGGGCTGGGCGCCGGCCGAAGCGGCCAGGGTGAGGCAGAGGAACAAGGGCGAGAGTCGCATTGCAGGGGAAGTTCCGATAGAATCCTCCCGCCAACAAGAGCCTGGTGCATTTATTTGAGACCCATTGTCTTCGACCTGCGGGACCGTTCACGCACGGGACTCGGCCGAGTGGCCCGGGAAACGGTGCGGGCGTATTGCGCGCTCTTTCCCGGCGACCCGGTGACGGTGCTGGAGCAGGGCGGGCAG
>DATCGU010000195.1:0-28262 GCA_036508735.1 Gemmatimonadaceae bacterium | reverse complement strand
CCTTCTTGGGAGCGGCTTTCTTGCCCGCCTTCTTAGGGACAGCCTTCTTAGCCACCTTCTTGGCCACCTTCTTGGCCACCTTCTTGGCCACCTTCTTGGGAGCGGCCTTCTTGGTTGCCTTCTTGGGGGCGGCCTTCTTGGCCACCTTCTTGGGGGCGGCCTTTGCCGTCGCCTTTGTGACCGCATTGGCCACCGCTGCCGACTTGGCGGCTGCCGGCTTGGCGGCTGCTGGCTTGGCGGCTGCTGGCTTGGCTGCCGGTGCCAGAGGTGCCGCCGGAACGACCAGAGGCACGGCCTTCAGCACTGGCTTGGGCTTCTGTTTCGATGAGCGGCGTGTCTCCCCGAGGCCGGTGCCGAACAGGTCGGCGTCTTCCTCGTCCTCACCGGCATCGATGACAACGCCCGGCTCCTCGTCTTCGTCGTCGTCCGATTCCTCGGCGCTGTCCCAGAGCGAGTCGGACTGGTCCTTGGTCGTGGCCCAGCCGCCATCCTCGTCGTCCTCGTCGTCATAGCTCATTCCGCCGCCGCCGCCGCCGCCGCCGCCGCCGCCACCACCACCACCACCACCACCGCCCGGCTCGTCCGGCTCGTCATCCCTGCCCGAGAACAAACGATCTTCGCTTAGTCCGTCACCGCTCAGCATACATGCCTCCCGATTCCTCTGTCTGTCGTTTTTGGTGTTCGCCGGCCAACCGCTGAATACACCATGCAACGCGAGCCGTCAAGCGGGGGTCTCTGCGTCAGCCTCTGGCGTCAAGGGGTGACGGTGGACCGGCACGGTCCGGCGGGACCGCAGCCACTCCACGGCATCGTCGAGAATGGTATACATGGCGGGCACCACGAACAGGGTGAGCAGGGTGGACGTGATGAGTCCACCGATGACCGCGCGGGCCATCGGGGCGCGCTGCTCGGCACCCTCGCCAAGGGCAAACGCCAGCGGGAACATGCCGAAGATCATGGCCACGGTCGTCATGATGATCGGGCGCAGGCGGATGCGACCGGACTCGAGAATGGCGTCCAGGCGTGCCTCGCCCGCGGCGCGGCGCTGGTTCACGAAGTCGATGAGCAGGATCCCGTTCTTCGTGACGAGGCCCATGAGCATGATGATGCCGATCATCGACATCACGTTCAGCGTTCCCCTGGTCACGAGGAGGGCGAGCGCGACGCCGAGGAAACTGAGCGGCAGTGCGAGCATGATGGCCAGCGGCTGGATGAACGAACCAAAGAGCGACGCGAGGATCAGGTAGATGAAGATCACCGCGAGCACCAGCGCTTCGGCCACGTAGCCCTTGGTTTCCTGGAGGTTCTGCACATCGCCGGTGAAGACGGTGCGATACCCCGCCGGGAGGATGAGTGAATCGAGGGCCTGGCGCGCGAGCGTTGCGACGTCCCCGATAGGGGTGTTAGGGACGATCTGGACGTTGATTCGCACTTGGCGCTCAAGGGCGCGTCGCTCGATCTGCTGGGGTCCGATTCCGGGGCGCACATCGGCGACCTGAGACAACAGGACGGAAGCCGGCAGTCCGGTGCGAGCGTCGACACCCGTGCCATTTATCGCGATGTTGGCGACGTCAGAGGCGCTGCTGCGCAGCGAGTCCGGGTAAATGACGACGACGTCGTGCGAGTAACCCTGTGGGTCCTGCCAGGTGGTGGCGCGCTCGCCGGTGAAGAGCGGCTGCAGCGTGGTGGCAATGCTGTTGATGCCGAGTCCTGCAGCCCAGGCCTGCTGGCGGTCGACGCGCACGTCGAGTTGCGGCACATTGCCCTCGTCGCTCGACTGCGTGCTGGCAACGCCCGGGATGTTCTTCATCACCTCGTTCACCTGTGAGGCGATGAGCTTGAGCCGCGTGGCTTCGGGGCCCTGGACATTGACGGTGATGGGAGCGCCGCGCCCACCGAAGATGGACGACGCGCCGCTGATGCTGGCGGTCAGGCCGGGGAACTTCGGAAGCTCCTTTCGAATGATCTCCTGGAGCTCGAACTGGCCCCGCGTGCGCTGGGCCTTGGGCTTGAGGCGCACGTTGACGTTGCCGTTGGTGATGCCGCCGCGACCGCCAACCGAGAGCGACGTGAAGTCGACCTCGGGGAACGTGTGGATGTACTTGTCGATCGGACGGGCGCGACCGAGGGCATATGTAAGGCTGGACCCCGGTGGAACGCGGAAGTTGACGGAGAACTCGCCGGCGTCGAAATCGGGCATCCAGGTGAAGCCAAGCCTCGGGATGATGAACCCCGCGATGGCGATGGAGCCCAGGGCCGCACCGATGACAATCCAGCGGTGGGCAAGCGCCTGCCGCAGCCAGCCGGGGTAGTGATCGGCGAGGCGCTCAAACCAGCCGTCGAAGGCCAGGGCGACCTTGCGGACGGGACCGGCGTGCTGGCGCGCTTCCTCCCCGTGTTCCTCGGCATCGGGGTCGTACCAGATGCTGGAGAGCATGGGGTCGAGCGTGAACGACACGAACAGCGACACCACGACGGCGAAGGCGACCGTGACGCCGAACTGGAAGAAGAGCTTGCCGATCATCCCGCCCATGAAGGCCACCGGGATGAAGACGGCGACCACCGCCAGCGAGGTGGCAAAGACGGCGAGGCCTATCTCGTCAGTGCCATCCTTGGCGGCACGATGATGGTCCTTTCCCAGTCCGACATGGCGCACGATGTTCTCGCGCACGACGATGGCATCGTCGATCAGCAGTCCGATGGCCAGCGAGAGCGCGAGCAGCGTCATCGTGTTGATCGTGAAATTCAGCGCCCACATGGCAAAGAACGCCGAGATGATCGACACTGGAAGGGTAAGGCCGGTGATGACGGTCGACCGCCACGAGTTCAGGAACAGGTAGATGATGCAGATCGTCAGGAAGGCGCCAAGCACGATGGTAAGCTGCACGTCACGGAGTGCATCGCGGATTCGGCGTGAATCATCGCGCGTCAGCCGCAGGTGCACGTCTTCGGGCAGGGTGCGCTCGATGTCGGTGATGATGGCCTTGACGTTGTCGGCGACCTCAACCGTGTTGGCGCCGGAAATCTTGAGGATCTCGATTGTCAGCGTGGGCGTGTCGCCGAGCAGCGATGCCGAGCGACGCTCGGCGATCGTGTCGAGCACACGCCCCACGTCGCGGATGCGGATGGGCGAGCCGTTGCGCACGGCAATGATAATGTCGGCAAAGGCCTGGGGAGCGAGAATCCGCCCGGTGACGCGCACACTCCGTTCCGTGTCGCCCTTGCGAATGCGCCCGGCCGGCACTTCCTGGTTCTCGCTGGCGAGCGCTGCGCTCACGAGGTCCGGGGTCAGGCCGCGGCTCTGGAGGGCCACCGGATCGAGCTCAACGTGAATTTCCCGGGTGGCCGCGCCGCTGAGTTGCACGCCGCCAACGCCGCCGACCGACTCAAAGCGCGGGCGGATGACCTGGTCGCCGAGGTCGGTCAGCTCGCGCAGCGAGCGCTCGCTGCTCGACACCGCGACCGCCAGGATCGGCTGGTCGTTGGGGTCGAAGCGCGTGATGATGGGTTCCTGCATATCCCGTGGGAGCGACCGCCGAATGCGCCCAACCTTGGCCGAGACTTCCGGCTGCATCTTGGTTGGATCGACGCCCAGATTGAACTGCAGGCGCACATTGCCGCTGCCTTCGGACGACGTGGACGTCAGTTCATACAGGCCCTCGACGGTATTGAGCGCCGTCTCGATGGGGCGAATGACATCGCGCTCGACCACCTCGGGCGACGCGCCGGGATACGTGACCTGCACGCTGATGATCGGGTACGTCACGTCCGGGTATTCGTCGACGGCGAGCCGCTTGTACGACACGACACCGAGCACGACGAGCCCCACCATCATCATGGTGGCAAAGACGGGGCGCTTGATCGAGATGTCTGAGAGGAACATGGGGAAAGTCGATAGTCGATAGACGATGGTAGATAGCGGGCGCTATGGACGGGACTTCCTGCTGCCTTGCTCCCTGGCGGCGGGCGGGACCCTGGCGCCACTGTCGCCCGCCGCCTTGCGAGCACCCGCCGGGGCGGCGCCCTTCTGGTTGCCGGCTGACGCATCGCGCGCACTGCCGCCGCGCGCTCCGGGACCAGTGCCGCGCTCATTGCCGATGATCTGCACCTTCATGCCGCGACCGAGCGTACCCACGTTGCCGACGACCACCTGGTCGCGTTCCTGCACGCCGTCCTTGATTTCGACGAGTCCGCGTGCCTCATCGACGGCACCGACAGTCACCGGGGCCTGCTCAAGTTCGCTGCCGACAATACGGTAGACGAACTGCTTGCCGTCCTGACCGGTGCGTATGGCCGGCTGCGGCACGACGAGCACATTGCCAAGCGTCTGCGCGATGATCTGCCCGCTGGCGAATGTGTTGCCCTTCAACTCGCCCTTGGGGTTGGGGATCTGCACATATGCCGTGATGGAACGCGATGCCGGATCGATGGTTGGGCTCACGCGGGCCACCTTGCCGGTGAACGCCCTGCCGTCGGCGAGAAACCGCACGGGCTGGCCGGGCACGACGTCGTTGGCACTGCGCGCGGGGAGCGAGGCCATGAGCTCGAGGACATCGAAGCGCACCAGCGTGAAGAGCTCGGCACCGCGCAGTACGTGTTCGCCGCCCTGGACACGGCGGAACTGGATGGTGCCGGCCACCGGGGCCACGATTCGCGTATCACGCGCCGCTGACTGCGCTGAACGCAGGCGCGACTCGGCGGCGGCCTGCTGCGCCTTGGCCGCGGCCGCGGCCTGTTCGGTGGCGCGCAGGTCCCGCTCGGCGATGGCGCCCACCTTGAAGAGATCCTTGGACTGGTCGTAGTTCCACTGCGCCGTCTGCGCGGCGGTGGCTGCCGAGGTTGCATCGGCCTCGGTGGAACGGAGGGCGCTCTCGAAATCGATGGCCTCGAACCGAGCCAAAGGCGCACCCAAGGCGACACGATCGCCTTCACGCACGTAGACCTGCTCCACGTTGCCTTCGAGGCGGGACTTCAGGCTCAGGGTCTCGATGGGTCGGAGGTCGCCGGCAATCGGGATACCGGCTTCAATGGTGCCGCGCACGACCGTGGCGACGTCAGCGGTGCCGAGCACCACGGAGCTTGTGCGACGCGGTCCGCCGCCAGCTGTGCCGCCCCCTGACACGGCGCCCGTTGTTCCACTCTTGGTGCTGTCCTTCATGCTGCCGGGGGCAGCATTGCCGGACGTGCCACCACAAGCGGCGGCGAGGAGCGTCAGTAGCGCGAGTGCGCTAGCGGATCGAATTGAGACCTGAAGAGGCATTGCGGGAATCGGTGCGCACGGGGATGGTGGTCCCGTTGGGAAGCGGGATGTCACGGCCGCGCACACGGGCAAGCTCGGCGGCGGCAAGGTAGAGATCGAAGGTCGCGCGAGCCTCGGTGGAACGCGCGATGAGCAGCGCGTACTGCGCGTCGGAAACTTCCAGTTGCGTGCTGAGGCCGCGCTGGTACCGGAGGGCGGCCAGCTGGTAGGCCTCGTCGGCTTCGGCGGAGTTTTGCTGGCGGGCGCCGAAGGCGGCCGTGGCGCGCGCCAACTCGTTCCGTGCGCGCGACGTCTCGATGGCCGCCGCCTCACGTGCCTGGTTGAGCGTAATGTCACTGATCTTTGCCTGGGCCTGGGCGAGGTCGATGTTGCCCTTGGCCCTGAGGCCATCGAAGGCGGCCCAGGAGAAGTTCACGCCGAAGTTGCGGTCGCCGAACCATCCGTTGTTCTGGCAGAGCTGGCCGGCGGTGGAGCCGGCCGGGCACGCGGCATTGATCGTGCGACCCATGAGCATCGGAAAGCCGTTGGTCGCCGGGAGCGCGAGGTAGCCCAAGTTGATGAAAACGCTGACCTGCGGCAGCAGGTCGGCGCGCGCCACGCGAACGCCGGCGTGCTTGGCGCTCGCGGTGAGTTCGGCCGAACGCACGCTGGCCCGCAGGGCATCGGGGGCCGCGTCGGCGTTCGTCCGTTCGGCCAACGCCCGCACCGTTTCCGGGTTGAGCACCGTGGTGAGCAGCAGCGGCTCGCCCACGGGGATATCGAGCAAGCGCCGCACCTCGAGCAGGGCCGCGTCACGATCGGCGATGGCCTGCAGGGCGAGCGGTTCGAAGTTGGCCCGTTCCACTCGCGAGCGCAGCACGTCAAAGCGTGCCGCGCGCCCCGCGGCAAAGAGCTGCTCCGTCTGCGTGGCGCGGATGGAGGCAATCTCTACATTCTGCACCTGCAATTCGGCGATACGGATGAGGTATGCCGCGTTTAGATAGGCGCGTTGCACGTCCACGGCGAGGCGGGCGCGGGTTTCGGCGTTGTCCAGACGGGCTGCGCTGCGCACGCTGCTGGCGGCCTGAGCGGCCGAGACGATGCGGCCACCCTGGAAGAGCGCCTGCTGGGCGTTGAGCGTGGTGGTGTAGGTGAACTTCTGGCCGAAAAGCTGGCTGACCATCTCGGCGCGCGCGTTCTTGATGACCTGCTGGTAGCTGCTGGTGAGCCGTAGCTGCGGCAGGCCTGCGGCGCGTGCACTGGTGACCTGGGCGTCGGCCGATTCCACCCCGAGCCAGGCAATGCGGGCTTCATCACTGGAACGAAGCATGCGCGTGACGGCGTCCTCGAGGGAGAGACGCAGGGTGTCGGCGCGCTGGGCGGCAACGGATGCCGGAGAGGCCGCGAGGAGCGCGGCGGCGAGAAACAGGAGAGGTGTTCGCATCTGTAAGGTAGAGAACGCGCTGCCCGGCGTGCACGTTGGCCACGTTGGGCACGGAAGTCTGGCGGGCGGGTCAGGTTCCCTGAGAATCGGTGTCGATAAAGACCAACGACTTGCGGCGTTGGACCACCGACCGAAAAGCCTGGAAGATCTCGGGGTCGAACTGGATGCCCGAGAGCTGCGAGAGAACCTCGATGGCGTCCTGCGGTGATCTGGGCTCGCGGAAGGCGCGGCCCGAGGTCATAGCATCATAAGCGTCGGCGAGGTGCAGGATGCGGCCACCGATGGCGATTTCCGGGCCGGCGAGTGCCCGCGGGTAACCGCTGCCGTCCCAGTGCTCCTGGTGATCCTGGATGAACGGCAGGATGCGGGCGATGTGCGTGAGCGGGGAGAGGATTTCCACACTGAGTCGTACCGACTCCTTGACGTGATCGAATTCCTCGGAAGTCAGCGGACCGGGCTTGTTGAGCACGGACTCCCGAATTCCGATCCTTCCCACGTCGTGGACGCGCCCGGCGAGGCGAATGTCCTCGACCAACTCGTCATCGAGGCCCATGGCGCTGGCAATGGAAGCCGCAAGGGCGGCGACGCGCTGCGAGTGCCCGCGCAGGTGGAGGTCCTTGGCCTCCTGGGCATTGATGAGCGCTTCGATGACGGCGACCGACATCTCCTGCACGGCACGGCGCTCGAGCAGCAGTTCGTCGGTCCGCGCGGCAACGTCCTCGCGGATGAGCCGTTCCACGTTACGCTGCTCGACGATGAGTGTCCGGCGGTGGAGGTTTCGTTCGAGGACCGCCTCGAGTTCGCTGAACTCGAAGGGTTTCATGAGGTAGTCCATCGCGCCCGCGGCGAGCATTTCGGTGGCGGTGGTCGCTTCCTCGCCGCTGCCGACGGCCATGACTTCAAAGCCGCGTGCACGCAGGAACTTGGACAGCGCCGTGCGAATGCCATCTTCGTCATCGACCACGAGCACCCGCCGGACGAGCGGCTCCTGAGTCCGTCGCATCAACTTCGACAGGCGAGACGAACCGGCGTTGTCAGGGATCCCGGTCATCCGTCCACGAACTCGACAGCCACCGGATGCGGGATGAGGCCTGCCTGGTGTGCGCGCTCGAGAAAGAGCCGGACAGCCTCACGTCCTCGCTCGCCGTAATCGAGCGTCCAAGCATTGACGTACATCCCCACGAACGTATCGGCCTTGCCACGGTCGAGCCCACGGGCATAGCGCATGGCATGATCCAGCGCATCGGCACGGTGGTCTAATGCATACGCGATACTGGCCTTGAGATGGCGCGCAATCTTGTTCATCATGTCGGATCCGAAGTCCTTTCGCACAACATTTCCGCCCAACGGCAGTGGCAGGCCGGTTTCGGCGAACCACCACTCACCCATGTCAACGACGAGGTGCAGCCCGTTGTCCTGAAATGTCAGCTGGCCCTCGTGGATGATGAGCCCCATGTCCACCGTGCCGTCGAGTACTGCCCGTTCGATCTGGTCAAAGTGCGTGGGGACGGCAATGAAGTCAGGCTCGTACAAGCGCAGGGCCAGGTAGGCGCTGGTCTTGAGGCCGGGAATGGCGACGCGCTTCCCCTTCACGTCCGAACGGGTAGCTGGCGTCCGGGAAACGAGGCGCGGACCATACTGGTCGCCCATGGATGCGCCGCTGGACAGCAGCGCGTACTTGTCCGTGAGGAAGGCGTAGGCATGGATGGAGACCGCCGTGACCTCCAGGTCGCCCTTCAGCGCACGCTGGTTCAGCGACTCGATGTCCTGCAGTTCGTGCACGTACGAAAGGCCTTCGGTATCGACCTTGCCCTCGGCAAGGGCGTAGAACATGAACGCGTCGTCAGAGTCGGGACTGTGGGCGACGTGCACGGTGCGATCGGTCATGGGCGGCTCCTACGGCTTGCGGTTGTGCGCATCCTTCAGCGCAGCATCGATGTCACCGCGGTGCGCCAGGTATTCCTCGCGTGCGGTCTTGCGTTCGGTGGGTTCGGCGGCGACGAGGCGCTTCTCGAAATCCGCGCGTGCGGCGCTGTTCTGGGACGCCTCCGCAACGCGAATGGCCAGGGTGAGCCCGAGCAGGTCCCGGGGGTTCTTTCCGAGAATGGAGTCAGCTTCGATCTTGGCGCGCTTGAGATCACCGGAGACGGAGGCGACGAGGCCAATGTCGTAGTGCTGGTGCACACTGAGCGGCGCCAACATCTCGAGCGCCTGGATGGCCATCGGGGCAAACATGGCGACGCTGTCGCCCTTGCCCTCCGAGGCATCGCGCATGACGCGGTTGAACAGGCGATCCGCTTGCTCCTGCGGCGGCATCTTGGCGATGTCACTGCTGGAGGGCATGCCACCGCCCGCCGCCGGGGCACCCATCGGGACACCCTCGGACGGACCGGCGTCCTTGGCCGCGCGCGATGCCTGGAAGAGCACGAGGGCAATGACGACCACGAGGGCCACACCGGTGACGATCCACGGCACGCGGTTCGTTCCGCCGCCCGTGCTGGTGCCCGGCATGGCGGCGCCACAATGGTGGCAGAACTGCGCGCCGGGCGTGAGTTCGCCGTTGCAGCCTGGACAGGAGGCACCCTGCAGGGCAGCGCCGCAGTGTGAGCAGAACTTGCCGGAGGCAGCTTCGCCGCAGCGGGAGCAGGAGGTCGACATGGGAGAACGCGGGATCGCGGGATCGCAGGATCACGGGGGCGCGAAAATGCGTCGCGCCGGGGAACGCGGGAAAGCTAACGTGGCGCTCCCCAATTGGGCACGCAACGCATTGCGGCGGGACGTGCGGGAGCACAGACTCTACGGACACAACCTGCACTCCGACCGCCACCGGGTTTCGACCCTCGCCATTGCCTGCCGTGACTGCTTCCTCCCGTGCCCTGCTCAGCGACCTTCGCGGAGTGACTGCCAAGGATCTCATGGAGATCACCGAGCGGCACCATGTCCGGTTCGTCCGCCTGCAGTTCACCGACATCCTTGGGGTCAACAAGAACGTCGAGATCCCGGCATCCCAGATAAAGAAGGCGCTGGCGGGCGACATGCTCTTCGACGGATCGTCCATCGAAGGATTTGTGCGCGTGGAAGAGAGCGACATGCTGCTGCGCCCCGATCTCGACACCTTCCGCATCTTCCCGTGGAGCGACCCGCAGGCGCGGGTGGCGCGCCTGATTTGCGATATCACCACGCCAGAGGGAGAACCGTTCGCCGGGGACCCACGCCGGGTGCTGAAGCAGCAGGTGGAGCGCGCGGCGAAGCAGGGTTATACGATGTTCGCCGGGATGGAAGCGGAGTTTTTCCTGTTCCGGCTGGACCCCGACGGCGCACCGAGCACGACGACGCACGACGTGGGGTCGTACTTTGACCTGGGCCCCGTGGACCTGGGCGAGGACGCGCGGCGGGCGATCGTCGATGCGCTGGAGCAGATGGGATTCGAGATCGAGGCGGCGCACCACGAGGTGGCCCATGGGCAGCACGAGATCGACTTTCGCTATGCCGACGCGCTGACGACGGCTGACGCGCTGGCGACGTTCCGTTTCGTGGTGCGCAACGTGGCGCAGCAGTTCGGGATGCACGCCTCCTTCATGCCCAAGCCTATCTATGGGCAGAACGGCAGCGGAATGCATACGCACCAGTCGCTGTTCAAGAATGGGCAGAATGCCTTCTTCGACGCGCAAGGGCCGTACGAACTTTCGACGGTCGCTCATCACTATATCGGCGGGTTGCTGCAGCACGCGCGCGGCATGTGCGCGATCACCAATCCGCTAGTGAACTCCTACAAGCGACTGGTGCCGGGCTTCGAGGCGCCGGTGAACGTGGCATGGTCGATGCGCAATCGTTCGCCGCTTATCCGCGTGCCGGCACGCCGTGGCGCGGGGACGCGCGTGGAATTGCGTTCCCCTGATCCGAGCGCGAACCCGTACCTCGCGCTCGCGGTGATGCTCGCCGCCGGGCTGGACGGCATCGAGACGCAGGCGTCGAGCCGAGAGCCTGTGAACGAGAACATCTGGGAGATGAGCTTCCGGGAAAAGAGGCGGCTGCGCATTGACGACCTGCCGCACGACCTGAACGAGGCGTGTGACGAGCTGCAAAGGGACAAGGAGATCTGCGCCGCACTTGGCGAGCACGTGACCAATCACTTCCTGGACGCCAAGCGACAGGAATGGCGAGACTACGTGACGCAGGTGAGCGAGTGGGAACTGGCGCAGTATCTGGCGAAGTACTGAGAGAACGACAGAGCGCGAGAAGGAGCGACTCATCCTTGCCGACATCCATGGTTCCCGGTCCTGATGCCTGAATTGCAGAGGTCCGCCGAGTGGCTTGATCCACTGCTCATGTCCGCCTCGTCGCCGTACGACCGGGCAATGCTGGCGTTGCACCTTGAGCGCTACCGCCTGGCGGCCGAGTACGTGGGCAATGCCGACGTGGTGGATTGTGCGTGCGGCACGGGTTTCGGCAGCGAGATGCTGGCAAAGGCCGGCGCGGCGTCGGTGCAGGGGGTGGACCTCGACCGAAATGCGCTGGTGTTTGCGCGTGCGCAGCACGCGCACCCGGCCATCGTGTACTATGAAGCGGACGTCCTGCGCTACGTGCCGGCCGCGAAGCCAACGGTCTGGGTGAGTATCGAAACGATCGAGCACCTGCCGAACCCGCGTGCGTGCATTGCCCGCGTTGTCGAGGTGCTGCCACAGGGCGGACGGTTCATCGCGTCGGTACCGGTGACGGTGTCAACCGACAGAAATCCGCATCATTTGTGGAATTTCAGCAGGGAGTCATTCCGAAATCTACTGAAGTCACATGGCTTGGTAGAGGAACGCGCGCTCGAGCAAACCCACCGTTTCACGCTGGGTGACGTATTCGCCGGCGCGCGCAAGCGCGACCGCCGACACAACCTGGCGGCGTGGTACGCACGGCATCCATCAGTGCTGGCACAACGCGTGCGGTTGACGATCACGAAGGGATTCGTGGACGAGTATCTGACGGTCGTGGTGGTGAAGAAGTAGAGAGCGCAAGAGTGCAAGAGCGCGAGAGCGCGAGAGCGCAAGAAAGCGATGGCACGAGAGCACGAAGGCCACGGGAGGGATCCCGTGGCCTTCGAACGTCCGGCGTTCTTGTGGTCTGGCGCGCTGATGAGCTTCCGTTTGCTACACCGGAAACACCATTTCCCGATACCGCGGCAGCGGCCAATACTCGTCGCCCATCATCAGCTCGATCGCGTCCGAGACCTCACGCGCGGCGGCCATGGAGTCGGCCCCCGTGCTGGTGAGAAACTGTGCGCACTTGGACGGCGTGTGGTGCATGGTGTCTGCCTTGTCTGCGGCAGCGCGCAGCGCAGCGGCGCGCTTCAGTAATTCGGTGATCTGCCTGGCGAACGCCGTGGCGGCCACCGTCGCCGGATTGACCCGAATGCCGACGGCCTTGGATTTCTGCGCTGCGTCAGCAAGCACGCCAAGGTACTTGAACGCGGCCGGCAGCACCATGGTATCGAGCATCTCGCGCATGGTGTGCATTTCGATGAGCATGTCCTTGAGGTACCGCTCGACCCGGATGTGATAGCGGCTCTCGAGTTCCTCTGGCGTGAGGATGCCCAGGGTGGCGAACAACGCCTTGGTGGACCGGGCGTTGATCTGGTCGAGCGCCTCGGGCGAACGACGCAGGTTAAGGAGGCCACGCCGCTTGGCCTCCCTGATCCACTCCGGTGCGTAGCCGTTGCCTTCGAATCGGATAGCCGTGGTTTCCTTGAAAGCTTCCTTCACGACCCTGAGAACGGCGTCATCCACGGACCTGGTCTTCTTCATCTCGGCCTTCAGCGATGCGATAAGTTCGCCAATGGCCTCGGCGACGACGGCGTTGAAGATCATCACCGGAAAGGCGATGGATTGCGACGAGCCGACGGCGCGGAATTCGAACTTGGCGCCGGTGAAGGCAAGCGGCGACGTGCGGTTGCGATCGGTGTTGTCCTTGGATATCTCGGGAAGCTTGGCGACGCCCAGCTTGATCATGGCCTGCTCGGCGCTGGTACCGGTGCGTCCGGCGATGACGTCCTCGATCATGTTGGTGAGCATTGAACCGAGGAACACCGAGATGATGGCCGGCGGCGCCTCGTTGGCGCCGAGGCGATGCTCGTTGCCCGACGTGGCAATGCCCGCGCGCAGCAACCCCTGGTGCTTGTACACGCCCTTTAGGACGGCGGCAAGGAACAGGAGGAAGCGCAGGTTCTGGTGCGGCGTCTTGCCGGGCTTGAGCAGGTTGACGCCATCGAGATCATTGTCCGAGGCGATGGACATGGACCAGTTGCAGTGCTTGCCCGAACCGTTGATGCCGGCAAAGGGCTTCTCGTGCAACAGGGCGGTGAGGCCGTGGCGCGCGGCGACCTTTCGGAGGATCGCCATGACCAACTGGTTGTGGTCGGTGGCGATGTCCGTTTCCTCAAAGACCGGCGCCATCTCGAACTGGCAGGGGGCCACTTCGTTGTGGCGCGTGACGATCGGCACGCCCAGGCGATAGAGCTCGTACTCGACTTCGGCGATACAGCCCTGCACGCGCTCAGGGATGCCCCCGAAGTAGTGATCCTCGAGTTGCTGACCGCGCGGCGGTGGCGCTCCAAGAAGCGTGCGACCGCCCATCACGAGGTCGGGACGCAGGGCATAGTGTCCGCGATCGATCAGGAAGTACTCCTGCTCGGCACCCATCGTGGTGTAGACGCGCAGTGCGCCCTTGTCGCCGAGGAGCTCGAGGAGATCCATCGACGTACGGGAGAGAATATCGGACGAGCGAAGCAGCGGCGTGACCTCGTCGAGTGCCTCGCCGTTGTAGCCGATGAAGACCGACGGTATGCAGAGCGTCTTGGTACCCGCCGACTCCATGATGAAGACCGGTGACGCCGGGTTCCACGCGGTGTAGCCGCGCGCTTCCCACGTGGCGCGGAGGCCGCCCGACGGGAACGACGACGCATCGGGCTCGCTCTGGATGAGCTGCTCGCCGCTGAACGCCTCCATGGGGAGCTTGTTCTCGTCGAACGAGAAGAACGCATCGTGCTTCTCGGCGGTGAGCCCCGTCTGTGGCTGGAACCAATGGCAGAAGTGGGTCACTCCGTTGGACATCGCCCACTCCTTGATTACTTGGGCGACCGTAGGCGCGATCTCGAGATCGAGCTTCCTTCCGAGACGGATGGCACTGTTGAGCTTCGCGAAGACTTCCTTGGGGAGCTTGTCGCGCATCTGCCTCGCGCCGAAGGTGAGCGAGCCGAAGTAGTGCGAAATCGGCAAGCCGTTTTCGTGTGTGGCGGGAATGTCGGGGGGCGTGACCACGCGCGAGGCGATGGCCTTGAGGGCGGCGGCGCGAGCGTTCATCTGATAGGAGTCCAAGCGGGAGATGGTGTGTTGGAAATTTTGCAGATTCAGCGAATATAGATATACACTCTTACAAATTCAAGCGACAAATTGTCACGGATGATCACAGAAACTCACCGAAAATGCATATCAGTGATGACACGTTAGCTTGTTGCGTTCCAGCGGTGGCACAAAACACTGCGGGGCAACGACTTACAGCGTTGCCCCGCGGGCGACCGTTGTGTCCTCTGTTCGCGTTCACCACCAGCCGAGGATCTTCCACCAACCAAGTCCAACCGTCGCGAAAACGAAAATCGACAGGACCGAAATCATGAAGCCGTAGAGCCACCAGTCCTTTTGGGAGATGTAGCCCGAACCGAAGTAGATCGGCGCCGGCGTGGTGCCGTAGTGCGTGAGCGACGCGCTCAAGTTGGAGAAGTAGGCGAGCATCAGGACGGCAAGCAGCGGCGGAGCGCCGGCCGCCAGCACGACCACCAGAAAGGGTGTGAACATTGCCGTGACGTGCGCGGTGATGCTGGCGAACCCGTAGTGGGCGTAGAAATAGACCAGCACGAGCACGGCGAGCGCGGCTCCCCACGTCCAGCCGACCGTGAGCGATGCGGCCGACTCGGCAAATTTTCGTGTGAGGCCTGTTTCCCCGAGTGCCTCGGCCATGCGTACCAGGCCGCCGTACCAGATGAAGACGTCCCACGCCGGCCGCTCGCCGATGATGTCGTCCCACGTCAACAGGTTGCTCAGCAAGAGCACGGAGATGGCGACGAGGCCCACCACCGCGTAGTTGATGTGGTGCAGCGTCGTGGTCATCCAGAGGCCCGCGACGAGCGCGAAGACCACGAGCATCATCCGTTCGTGGCGCGACATCGGGCCCATGCGATGCAGTTCTTCGGTCGCGATGCGCGCGGCATCCGGCGTGTGCTTGATGGCGGGCGGATAGAGCCGATAGAGCAACGTCGGGATGAGGAAGAACAGGACGAGCGCCGGGACAATGGAGCCAAGGATCCACCGCCCGTAGCTGATTTCGACATGCGCCGTGTCGAGCGCGAACTTGGCAATCAGCGCGTTCGAGGCCTGGCCCGTGAGCCACATGGCGCTGGCGAGGACATCACCCTGATAGATGGTGAAGAGCAGGAACGCGCCGAGCCGGTTGGCCGTCTCTCCCGGGCGCGATTCGTACGCCTCAGCCAGCGACCGGGCCACCGGATAGATGACGCCACCGGACCGTGCGCTGCTGCTCGGGATGAAGGCGGCGAGCACGATGTCGGTGGAGACGAGCGCATACGCGAGGCCAAGCGATGATTGCCCGATGGCGCGAATGAACAGGAACGCGATGCGGCGTCCGAGGCCGGTCTTGATGAGGGCGCGCGACATGAAGAAGGCACACAGCACCAGCCAGACGATGGGGTCCGCGAAGCCGGCGAGGGCCTGGCGGGGTGTCATCACGTTGAAGAGCGCCATGGCGCAGACGCCGAGAAAGACGACGGCTCCCGGCGGGATGGGGCGCGCGATCGACCCGACTATCGTCGCCGTGAAGATGGCGAGCAGCCGCCACGACTCGACGGTGATACCGTCGGGGCGCGGCATGGCCAGCACGAAGGCCGCCGCGCCAAGCACGGCGGCCCACCGCATGGCCTTGAAACTCACGGCACTGTCTTGGTCCTGTCGATGACGCCGGCTCCCAGAAGCGCGCGCGCCTTGGCCATCGTGACATCGAGCTCCTTCCGCAACGTGAGATATCGCTCGGTGGCGTCGCGGCCGATGCGCTGATCGGCCTGAGAAGTGAGACCATACAGATACTGAATGTGCGACTGCAGCGCCGGCTTGCTGTAGCGCACCGACGGCGTGACGACGGTGGCGCGCAGGGCATTCGTGCCGCGAAGCGAATCGGCGGCCGCACTGCCGGCCGCGGCCAGGCGCCTGCGCTGGTCATCGAGCGTGGCGACGAGGCGATTCACCTCGCTCACCAGGTTGCGCACCTTCACGTTGTGATCGAACTGCGCCTGCAGGTCGGCGATGGTGATGCCATCGGCGGCAGCACGCGGATCAATGCGTACCGTCAGCGGCTGAGTCATTGAGGCAGTGCCAGCCGTAAGGCGTACCTGGTACTTGCCAGGGACGACGGTGGGGCCGTTACGCCCGCTCTGAGCGGCGGTCGGTGCCCAGGCGCCCGGCAGCGTGAGGTCCCACGTGAAGCGGTTCATGCCGGTGCTGCGAGGAAGGCGTGCGGCGCCGCTGCGCACGGTGACCATCTGCCTCGTGCCGGGATCCGTGGCGGCGGTCTCACCGGCTGCTTCGCTGGAGAACGAGCGAAGCACGATGCCCCTGATGTCGAGGATGTCGAGGGTGACCTGGCCGGTGAAGGCCGGCGAGAGCCAGTAGTCGATCATGGCGCCGGCGGCCGGATACTGCGGGTCGGCGGGATCATTGCGGAATCCCTCGGTGCCACCGAACGAGCCCGCGTAGCGTACGCGCACGGCGTCGCGCGGAGCAAAGAGGCGAGCGCCTTCGCCGGCGGTGCCGGTGGTGACCTGGTGCAGTGCCGTGAGGTTGTCGAGGATCCAGAAGGCGCGTCCCTGTGTGGAGAGCACGAGGTCGTCGCGGAACAGCTTCATGTCGGTGATCGGCGTGTGGGGCAGGTTGCCCTGGAACGAGCGCCAGCGCATGCCGTTGTCGAACGAGATGTACATCCCGAACTCGGTGCCGGCGTACAGGAGACCCTGGCGCCTGGGATCTTCGCGCACGACGCGCGTTGGCTCATCGCCGGCGATGCCGTTGGTGCCGTCGGTGAGAAGCTTCCAGGAGGCGCCGTAATCATCAGTGCGCCAGAGGTACGGCTTGAAGTCGCCGAGGAGATAGCAGAGGACGGCGTAGTAGGCCGAGCCGCGGCGATGCGGCGACGGCTCGATGTTCTGCACGCGGCACCCGGCCGGCTGGCCCTTGGGCGTGACGTTCTTCCAGGTCTTGCCGTCATCGCGAGTGACGTAGAACGGACCGTCGTTGGCACCGGTCCAGATGACGCCCTTCTCGAGGGTTGCCTCGCGAATGGCATACAGAGTGGAGTACGCCTCTTCGCCAGTGACGTCGACGGTGATCGGTTCGCCGCTGTAATGGGCGCGGAGTTCAGGAGGATTGGCCGTCAGGTCGGGGGAGATTCGCTCCCAGGTGACGCCTTCGTCGCGCGTGCGGTGCAGGTATTGCGAGCCGTAGTAGACGACGTGTGGGTCGTGCGGAGAGAACTCCATGGGCGACACGCGCTGGAACCGGTAGATGAGGTCCTGCGCGGCGTTGCCATAAAGTGACTGGGCTCCCACCCAGTACTGCTTTTCGGACCCACTGCTCAGACGCTGGCGCGAGAACTGCCCCTTGCAGGAACCGTAGACGGTGTCGGGGTTGGTGAGGTGCGGGAATATCGGCCCCGTTTCGCAGCCGGGCCCTGTACGCCATTCCTGCATGGGCGAATCAGGACGTCCCGACGACAACGGGAGCGAGGGGACGATGAGCGTGGAGTTGTCCTGCTGCGCTCCGTACAGGCGATACGGAAACTGGTTGTCCACGTATACCTGGTAGATCTCGGCGGTGGGCTGGTTGTAGAGCGTGGACCAGGTACGTCCGCCGTTGAGGGTGACGGTGGCGCCACCGTCGTTGGACTGCACCATGAGTTGCGGATCATTGGGATTGATCCAGAGGTCGTGGTTGTCGCCGTGCGGCGTGGGCATGGCACGCCATGTCTTGCCGCCGTCTGTGGTCTTGCTGAACTGCTCGGCGCCCACCCAGACCGTGTTGGCGTCCTTGGGGTGTGCGGTGATGTTGGTGTAGTAGAACGGGCGCGTGATCAGCTGGGCGTAGTCGCTGACGAGGGTGAACGATTCACCGGCGTCATTGGAGCGATACAGTCCGCCACCCGGCTTGGCTTCGATGAGCACCCAAACGACGTTCGGATCGGCAGGCGTGACGGCGACATTGCTCTTGCCCACGAGCTCATTGGGCAGGCCATTGCCGAGTTTCTTCCAGGTGGAGCCCCCATCCGTGGACTTGTAGACGCCGCCTTCGTGCGCGCCGGAAATGATGGTCCACGGCTTGCGTTCGCCACGCCACATCGAGGCGTATAACGTGTTGGGATTGCCCGGCTGGAACTCAACGTCGACGGCGCCGGTGGAGTCGGAGACATAGAGGACGCGCTGCCATGTCTTGGCGCCGTCTGTGGTACGGTAGAGGCCACGGTCGTTGGTGGGCTTGAACGGGTTGCCGATGGCAGCCACGAAGGCAATGTCGGGGTTGGCCGGATGAACGCGGATGCCGCCGATGTTGCCGACGGCCGTGAGGCCGACGTGTTGCCACGTCTTGCCCGCATCGGCGGACCGGTAGATGCCGTTGCCAATGGAGACGTTCGAACGAAGGCCATCGGAGCCCGTGCCGGCGTAGATGACGTCGGGGTTCGAGAGCGAGACCTCGACGGCGCCCATGGAGCCGACGGCGAAGAACTTGTCGGTGATGTTCACCCAGGTCTGGCCGGCGTCGGTGGTGCGCCAGATGCCACCGCCGGTGGAGCCCATATAGAAGGTATGAGGCTGACCGGGGACGCCGGTGACGGTAGTGACGCGCCCGCCGCGCGCCGGGCCGACGTTCCGATAGCGGAGGTGCTGGAAGTCGACGGCAAAGCCCTCGGTCGGCGTACTTACCGCCACGGGTTGAGAGCGTCCTTGGGCAGCAACGGGAGCAGCGGCGGCGGCGGCGAGCAGAGCGAGAATAGTGGCGCGGCGGATCATGGGGTCTCCGGGTAGGGCAACAGCCTGCATACGCAGGGTGGGGCAAAGATGCTCATCTTCAAGTGCAGAGGAAGAGGCCCGGAGGAATACCGGGGTTGCCAGGACGGGGTGGGATGTTGTCGGGGGGCGGTCTGGGGGCTAGTTTTCCCCTCTGAAGGCGCCGTAGCCAAGTGGTAAGGCAGGAGACTGCAAATCTCTCATCCGTCGGTTCGATTCCGACCGGCGCCTCTGTGACAGCAGCCTATAGACGATTGACGATAGAACGCCCGGGCCGGATTGGCTCGGGCGCTCCGGCGTTGTCGGGCGCCTACCAGGTGGCGATATCGTCCTGCGGCCGGGTGGGGAAGCCAGCGTAGAGCACTCCGGGGCGCAGGTGCTCGTGCTTCATCACCACGCTGTGAGGTGCCACGCGGGCGCCTTCGCCGATGTCGGCCCCGTACAGTAGCACCGCGTTGCTCCCAACCGTCGCGCCCGCTCGAATGACCACGCGATCCATCTTGAGGACGCGGTCTTCGAACGTGTGCGCCTGGAACAGGCAGTCCACGGTGGCATCGTCCTCGAAGCTGAGCATGTCGGGGTCGGGCAGGTCCTCGGCGAAGCCGGTGCCCAGCACCACGCGCTTGCCGACATGCACGCCGGTGAGACGAAGCAGCGCATTGAGCAGCAGCGTGCCATCGAGCTGTGACACCAGGCCGCCGGCGCAGACGTTCCACGCGAGGCACACCAGGTCCCAGCGTGACGCCCACGATGACCACAGCGGATGCATGGCGGGTTGAACCCTGCCGAGCAGCGACCACTTGAAGATGACAATGAGCGCGGCGAAGAGCGCACCGGACGCCAAGGTGGCAAGCGGGAAGACCCCGAGGACGAACAATGGAAGCGGGACGTCAGACCAACCGGCAATGCCCTTGAACCAGAGAAGTGCCACAAACACCGGCAACGCGGGAACAATGAAGCGCGACAGTTCCCAAAAGACGCGCGTGGCATAGCGCAGCGGCGTGGGATCGAACGTGAAGGCGGCGTCGTACTCGATGACTTCGCGGTGCGGAAGCTCGAAGGCAGGATGTCCGAACCAGGCGCTGCCCGAGCGAAGGTGCTGCTGGTCGGCCACGGTGCAGACGCCGAACAGGACGTCATCGGGAAGGTGCATTCCCCCGGCGATGATGACGCCATTGCCGAGGAAGGTGCTGCTGCCGAACGTCGTATGCGCCACGGTGACGGTGCCGCGATGCAACTGCGGACCACCCACGTAGATGCCGTCGGCGAAGAAGTTCTTGTCCCCGATGGTGACCATCTCAGGGACGGTGTCGATGAGGGAGCTGATTTCGCAGTCGCGCCCGACCTTCATGCCGGCAAGGCGCAACCAGAATGGCCAGAAGAGCGTGCCGTAAAGCCAGCGGGACGCTCCGTCCACCAGCAGGGGCTTGAGCCAGATACGGAGATAACCCGCGCTCCAGCGCGACGAAACGCCGCTTGGGACGTGCCCCATGACGCGACAGGCGAGCGCGTTGAGCACGAGGCGCAACGGCACGGAGATCATCACGAGCAGCGCGATGCCGGCGACGATACGCCAGCTGAATCCATCACCGAGCAACCACGCGGTGGCCTCCGTCGTCTGGATGTTCCATACGCGCACGGCAAGCAGGGCAAGAAGCCCAAGCGGGGTGGCGAAGACCAGCGCCATCAAGAAGCGCACCGACAACAGGCGAATGTCAAAGGCGAGGGGTTCGAGATCGCGTGCGGCATCCACCTCCGGTGGCTTTGCCGAGCGACCGGCGGGGTGCGCGGGAATGCCGTCCCACCGCTCGCCGGCCGGGATGCGCGAGCCGCGCGCCAGTGACGAGCTGTTGGCAAGGGAGGCGCCAGCCTCGAGCACGCAGTCGCTGCCGACGCCGGAGTGAATGCCGAGTGTGACGCCGTCCCCGAGCGTGACCGGACCAAAGACGAGATGCCCGTCGTCGAGCTCGGCGATGCGCAGTGCGGCATCCTGCGACAGCGTGACATCATCACCGATGGTGAGGAGGTCCCATCCGCCGCGCGTCAGGTTGACGCCCCGATGGATGTGTACGCGCGCTCCAATTCGTGCGCCGAGCGCGCGGAGCACCATCGCCTGGAACTGCGTGCCTTCGAGCAGCCACCACGGGATGGAACTCACCGACTGCTGCACCAGCCAGTGGCGCAGGTGGAACGGCCCCCAGACGGGTGCGCGCATGGGCGTATACCGGCCGATGAGTGACCGCTTGCCGAGAACAGCGAACATCACCGCAACAGGCGTCCACACGAGCATCAACAGGAAGGCCGCCGGCGGTGCGAGGAAGACGGACGGCACGAGCCCTACCCGGTTCACGATCATGGGGAGCACGGTAAACGCGCCAATCCACAGCACCACGGATGCCACGAGGAGCGAGCGGAGCAGCGAGAGCACCTGCAGGACCGTCGTGCGCACCACGGGAACGTCGGCGCGGGATACAGGCGCGGCGGCGGGTGCGACGGTGGTACGCGGCCGTGCACGCAGGGCGAGTGCGGCGACGGTGCGCGCCTCGTACACATCGCGCACGTCGAGCGCGCTGGTCAGGGCGTTCTCGCGAAGCCTCGTGATCAACTCGGCGGCGCTCAGCGAATCGCCACCGAGGGCGGTGAAGAAGTCCTCGGACGTGCCCGGGCGCGTGGCATGACCGAGCACCTGCCTCATCGCCTCGGCAATGGCGTGCTCCACGGCGTTGACCGGTGCGGCCCCCGGGCTGGCCGAAGACGGCGCGGTGCCGTTGAGATAGGGCAACGCTGCGCGGTCGAGCTTGCCGCTGAGGGACGTGGGCAACGCGTGGATGGTGGCGATGCGAGCCGGGATCATGTACTCGGGCAGCGTGGCGCGCAGCGCATCCTGCAGCGCGGCCGGGGTTGGTACCGGGACCATCACCTCGGGGACGACGAAGGCGACGAGCGTCTGCCGGCCGTCGCCGTTCTGCACGGCACACGCGGCCTCGCGCACTCCGTCGCAGGAGACCAGCGCCGACTCGATGGCGCCGAGTTCCACGCGATAACCCCGCAGCTTCACCTGGGCGTCGCCACGGCCAAAGTAGAGCAGTGCGCCGTCAGGTTCGCGCTGGGCAATGTCTCCGGTGCGATAGATGCGGCCGAGCGTCGGATGATGGGGAAAGCGCTGCGCCGTGAGCGTCGGCTGGTTCCAGTAGCCGCGGGCGAGGGCGATGCCACCGAACACCAGTTCGCCCTGGGTGCCATCGACGACCGGCTGGAGGGCATCGTCGACGATCCACGCGTTCACGTTCGGGACCGGCGAGCCGATGGTTACCGGCCTGCCGGATTCCATGCGGGCGCGGGTGACGGTCACGGAGCACTCGGTGGGGCCATAACCATTGACGAGCGCGCAGCTCGAGGCCCAGCGGTCGGCGACGTCCTGCGGGAGCGCCTCGCCACCGACGTAGAGAAGCGTGAGATCAGGAAGTTCGCGCGCGGGATCCTCGCACCCCGTGGCGCGAAGCAGCGTGGGTGGCGGGCAGAAGACGGTAATGCGTTCATCACGCAACCAGCCGATGATGTCCGGGCCAAGGCGCGCGGTGTCCTCGTCCATCACGACGATGGCCGCCCCTGCGGCAAGGGCGAGCCATGCCTCCTCGACCGACGAGTCGTAGGCGGCGGATGATCCCTGCACGGCGCGGTCGTCCGGCATGAGGCGGAACGTCTCGTGGTCGGACTGTACGAGGTTGCTGATGCTCCGGTGCTCGATCATCACGCCCTTGGGGCGTCCGGTGGTGCCGGAGGTGTAGATGACGTAGGCGAGCGACGACGGCGTGAGCCACGTGGGGCATGGGGCGGAGGCTGGCGTGCCGTGTGCGTTGAGCGCATCGATGACGTCGATGATGCGATCGGCCGGGAACCCGACGGCGAGTGCACGACCGCGACCCGCGGCGTCGGTGAGGAGGGTCACCGGGTGCGCGTCGTCGAGCGTGTCACGTAATCGTTCGTCGGGAAAGGCGAGATCGAAGCAGGTGTAGGCCGCGCCCGCCTTCATCACACCGATCTGCGCCGCATAGAGGTGCGCCGAGGTGCGCGGGAGCAGGATGGCGACGATGCATTCGCCCGCAACGAACGATCCAAGCCGGTGGGCCAGCACATTGGACTGCCGATCGAGCTCGGCGTACGTAGTGCGGTGGCGCGAAGGGCGCAGGCGGCCCGGGGGGACGTCGACGGCGACGCGATGCGGCCACTTGCCGGCAGCGCGCGTGAAGAACTCGTGAAGCAGCCCCGGCGCTGCTTCGCGGGTCACGGATGACGTCTCGTCATTTGCCCGCCGACATGCGGAATCCGACCCTATCCGCCATCACGTGCCGCGCACCGCGTGTAGTACCATGACTTGCATATCAATAAACATACAGTGCTTAGCGTGCAATGGGACCATTGCCGCTTGCATTGCCCATCTGGCCATCGCACGCCAAGCGAGCCGAAACTCGCCTAATGCACGACCATCATTGCAAGGCGCTCAAAGTCCTCGTCGGGAAGCCACTCGCGTGCCAACAAGGCAAGGGCGCCATTGGTGACTGCACGACGCGCGGCCAACTCGATGGCGGACGACACGCGTTCACCATCCTCAGGGGCCGCACACCACGCGGTGTCGGCGAAGTCGCGCACCAGCCACGCATCCATCGGGGGGACATGTCGTGCCAGAATGCCCTCGAGGATCACCTGAGATGCGGTGCGCGCGCAGGCCTCGACACGCGTGGCCTGCAGCGCGCGCACACCCAGGGCGCGCCACGCCGAGCGTGGGCGTTCGCACCAGCGGTCGAGCAGTTGCACGGCTGCTTCCTTGGCGTCGGGTTCGCCGGGTTCGCCGGTTTCATCGGCCTCCCCCGCGTTATCATCCCTGAGTGGGAGCGCCATCTCCGTGGCCAGCAAGCGAACGGCGTCGGACGACCTCACCTGCACGAGCATGGTGAGTTCACTGGAGCGGCGATGAAGCCGTGCACCAAGCGCACCGAGGACACCAGCGGCCACGATAGCGGCGGCGGGGAAGGTAGTGAGCGAGGCGGAAATGGTCGGCACGAACATCGAGGAGTGAGTTGGGTCGCCTTCATGTTATGGCCGGAAGCGTTAAGCGCGCGTGAAGAGCGCGCCGGCGCGCACAAAGACGGCGTGAAGATTCGCCGAACGTCGGCCGCCCCCTTCCCCTTGGATGCCGCCGTCGACAGCATCAATGCGATGCCCGTTTCCTCCCGTTGCACAGATGCATGGCCGTGACGTCGCCGGTCCTGACGATGCTCGTCATTGACGACGAACCGCAGATCCGGCGCGTCGTGAAGAACGCGCTCTCCAGCGCTGCGTTCGGTGCGCCCGATGATCCCGAGCCACCGAAAGTGCGTGTGCTGGAGGCGGCAACCGGCAAGGAGGGCACCGACCTCGCCGCGTCGGCGCTCCCCGACCTGATTGTCCTCGACCTTGGCCTTCCCGACCAACCGGGACTCACTGTCTGCCGCGAGATTCGCCGCTGGTCGTCGGCGCCGATCCTCGTCCTCTCGGTCCGTCATGAAGACACGGAGAAGGCGGCGCTGCTCGATGCCGGTGCCGACGACTACATGACGAAGCCGTTCAGCACGGTCGAACTGCTGGCGCGCGTGCGGGCGCAACTGCGCCGGGCACGGCAAGTGATGGAGGCGGCGACGCCGGCAGAGCGCATCACGCTGGGCGACCTCACGGTAAACCTTGCGCTGCGTCGCGTGGAGCGCGCTGGTGCCCTGGTGCACCTGACGCCCACCGAGTGGGCGCTGTTGCGGACGTTCATACTGAACCCACGGAAGACGCTGACTCACCGGCAGCTGTTTGCGGCGGTGTGGGGAAATTCCGAGGGCGACGCCCAGCAATACTTGCGCGTCTACGTGGGACACCTGCGGCGGAAGGTTGAGGCCGATTCAATGCGCCCACGCTTCCTGCAAACAGAACCGGGTGTGGGTTATCGCTTCGAGCCCGACCCGCCCGTCGAGGACTGACGCGTGCCGACGGTCGGGGCGTCGCTGGTGCGACGCGCGCGCCCAGGAATCATGCGGTGGGTGGCGTGGGTCGGCGCACTGGCGATCATCACCGTCGGCATGCTGGCGATACGAGAGCATCTCGAGAAGGCCCATATCACGCTCATCTTCCTGCTCGTCGTGCTTGGGGCCAGCGGCGACGGCGGCCGGTTGCTGGGGCTCTCCGTCGCCGCCGCGGCGTTCGTCTCGTTCAACTTTTTCTTCCTGCCGCCGTACTCGACGCTGGTCATCTCGAATCCGCTCGACTGGCTGGTGCTGGTCACCTTCCTCGTCGTCAGCGTCGTGGCTGCGCAGTTGCTGCACCGAGCCACCTCGGAGGCCCGGGAAGCGCAGGACCGCGCCACCGAGATCGACCGACTGGCCACGCTCGGCGCCGAAACGCTCAACGCGCCGGACGCGCAGGACGGACTCCGGCAGATTGTCGCCGTGATCCGGTCGACACTGGGCGTAGACGAGTGCGACGTGTTCGAGCGTGATGCCAGCCTTGCTCGCCTGGCGGCGTCATCGCGCAGGGGAGATGGCGCGAAGGCGATGGTGCCGGAATCGATTCACGCGGGCGAAGGAAGCCTGGTCGGCTGGATCCTGCAGTCTGGACGCCGGGCGGTGGAGTTGGCAGATGGTACCGTACGGGTAACTGATGAGGACGATTCCGAGCATGCGGTGCGCGCCCTTGCCCTTCCCCTGCTGGTGCGCGGTGCGACCGTCGGGGTGCTGCGCGTGGCCAACGCCGGTGGCATGCAGCAGTCGCCGGAGTGGCGTCGGTTGCTCGATGCGCTGGCGTACTACGCCGCGCTCGGGGTGGAACGCGTGCAGCTGACGACACTGGCCGAACGCGCCGAGGCGGAACGACGGTTGGAGGCGTTGCGCAGCGCGCTTCTCACCTCGGTATCCCACGACCTGCGGACGCCGCTGACGACGATCAAGGGACTGGCGCACGAGATCGAACAGGGAGGCGACATTGCGTCCGCGGGCGTCATCGAAGCGGAGGTGGACCGGCTGAATGCCCTGATTGGCGACATGCTCGAGCTGTCGCGCATCCAGGCCGGTGCGGTGCACCCGGCGCTCGTCGTCGACACGGCCGACGACCTGGTGGGGGCGGCGTTGCAGGGGGCGCGCAGCGTGTTGCGGGGGCACGAGGTCATGATTGATGCCCCAACCGACGAGCTGCTGAGTGGGCGTTTCGCCTTCACCGAGTCGTTGCGCGTGCTGGTGAACCTCTTGGAGAACGCCGCGAAGTACTCGCCGCCGGGGTCGACGATCACCGTACGCCTGCGTCGCGATGACGACTGGCTGTCAATCGACGTGCTCGATCGAGGCCCGGGCATTCCGCTGGCTGACCGTGACCGGATCTTCGAGCCGTTCCATCGTCCGACCGGGACGCAGTCAGACGTTGGAGGCACCGGGCTGGGGCTCTCGATTGCGCGGGGCCTCGCCGAAGCGCAGGGAGGGCACCTGCGATTCACGCCACGCGAGGGCGGCGGTTCCAGCTTCGTCCTCGAGCTGCAGTCGGCGACCATCCCCGACGTCGACGACGTCGCCTGATGCGCTTTTGCGCGACCTTCGCACGGTCACGCCCCTTCTTTATGCGACCTTTACGGCGACGGTCGTAGCGTAGTTCCATCGGTGCGTGATGGGGTGGCTGGTGATCCACCGGCCCCGCGCACCGGCTGGAGGAACGACCGTGATTGACCTCGCATACCTGGCCGGCAGCGTGCTGTTCTTCGCGCTCATGCTGGGCTACGTGCGCGCCTGCGAACGCCTGGGGCGGACATCGTCCGCCGAGTCGACTCGCCCGGAGGACTCGCACACATGACACTCGACAACCTGATCGCCGGAATCGCCGCGGTGGTGATCCTCGCGTACCTCGTGTACGCGATGCTGCGCCCCGACAAGATCTGAGGCAACGGCCATGACTATGAATGGATGGCTGCAGATCGCGTTCTTCTGCGCGGTACTGCTGGCGACGGCAAAGCCGCTGGGCCTGTATCTCACGAAGGTCTTCGACGGCTCGCTCAAGTTCCTCCGCCCAGTTGAACGGGTGATCTACCGTCTTGGCGGCGTGGATCCCGACGAGGACCAGCACTGGACGCGGTACACGGCGGGGGTGCTGCTGTTCAGCCTGATGTCGATGCTGCTGACCTATGCGGTGCTGCGGCTGCAGCACCTGCTGCCGCTGAACCCACAGCACTTGGGCGCCGTGGTCGACCGGCAGGCGTTCGAAACGGCGGCCTCGTTCACCACGAACACGAACTGGCAGAGCTACAGCGGGGAGTCGACGATGTCGTACTTCTCGCAGATGACACAGCTTGCGTTCCACAACTTCGTGTCGGGGGCGGTGGGCATTGCCGTGGCCGTGGCGCTGGTGCGCGGCATCGCGCGCCGGGGCGGAGACGCGCGCGGCCGCCTGGGCAACTTCTGGGCTGACCTGACGCGCGGCACACTGTACGTGCTGCTGCCGTTGGCGCTGGTGATGGCGCTGGCGCTCGTGCAGCAGGGTGCGATTCAGAACTTCAAGTCATATGTCGAGGTGACGACGCTCGAAGGCGTCAAGCAGGTGCTGGTGATGGGACCGGTGGCAAGTCAGGAAGCCATCAAGCAACTCGGCACGAACGGCGGCGGCTTCTTCAATGCGAACGCGGCACATCCGTTCGAGAGCCCGACGCCGTGGACGAACTTCCTGTCGATGATTGCGATCTTCCTGATCCCGTCGGCGCTCGTGTACTACTTGGGGCGCGCGGTGAAGAACGTCGCGCACGGCTGGTCGGTGTGGGCGGCGATGTTCGTGCTGTTCATCGGTGGCGTGACCGTAACGTACTGGGCGGAAGCCCGCGGAAACCCGATCCACGCATCGCGCGGCGTGGACGTGGTGGCAAGCGCCACCAATCCCGGCGGCAACATGGAAGGGAAGGAGGTGCGCTTCGGCGTCGCCAACTCCGCTCTGTATTCGGTGGTGACGACAGACGCCTCATGCGGCGCGGTGAACGCGATGCATGACTCGTTCACGCCGCTTGCCGGCCTGGTGCCGATGGTGAACATGCAGCTGGGTGAGGTGATCTTCGGCGGCGTCGGCGCCGGCCTGTACGGCATGCTGATCTTCGTGGTGCTCACGGTGTTCATTGCCGGGCTGATGGTCGGGCGCACGCCCGAGTACCTCGGCAAGAAGATCCAGGCGCGCGAAGTGCAGATGACCATGCTGTACGTGCTGGCCGCAGCCGCGTCGGTGCTGGTGTTCACGGCCATCTCGTCGGTGGCCGCGAGCGGCCTGGCGGGACGCAACAATGCCGGTCCACATGGATTCAGCGAGATCCTGTACGCGTTTTCGTCTGCCACTGCCAACAACGGCAGCGCCTTCGCCGGCCTGACGGGCGGCACCTACTGGTACAACACGCAACTGGGCATCGCGATGCTGGTCGGGCGCTTCGCCCTGATCGT
>DATCGU010000194.1:0-12618 GCA_036508735.1 Gemmatimonadaceae bacterium | reverse complement strand
ATCTACGTCCACATCGACAAGAAGAAGAAGTTCCCGGCCACCGCGCTGCTGCGCGCGTTCGGCTACGGGAGCAACGCCGACATCCTGCGGCTCTTCTTCGCGGTCCGCGAGCTCGACCTCAACAAGAAGCGTGAGGGACGCGCCGAGAACCGCGAGATCGTCGGCGCCATCGTGGCCGAGGACGTCGAACTGGTGGGCGAAGCGGCGGCCGACGACGCACCGAAGCCGAAGACCAAGAAGGCCAAGGCCCAGCGCGAGCGCGACGAGAACAAGCTGCTGGTGAAGGTCGGCGACGAGCTGACCGAGGAAGTGTTCAACCGGCTGCGCCGCCAGAAGATCGACAAGGTGAAGGTCTTCGCCTCGTACATGTCGGTGGACCTGCGCGACGAACTCGACGCCATCGAGCGCGGCGAGCGCACGACCCCGCGCATCCTCGCGCTGGACATCGTCGACCCGGAGACGGGCGAGGTGATCGCCGAGTCGGGCCAGGCGCTCAAGGAGATGCTGACCAAGCGCCTCCGCAAGGCCGACCTGCACCGGGTGCAGGTCTTCGTGCCGTCGTTGCGCGTCGAGAGCCAGCTGATCAAGAACACGCTGCTCAAGGACCCGACGCACGCCGAGGAGGAAGCGCTCAAGCAGATCTACTCGCTGCTGCGCCCGGGCGACGCGCCCAACAAGGAAACGGCGAAGCAGGCGCTCGAGCGGCTGTTCTTCTCGCCCAAGCGGTACGACCTCGGCCGCGTGGGGCGCTACAAGATCAACCAGCGCCTCGGGCTGTCGACGTCGCCCAGCACGACCGTGCTGACGGTGGACGACTTCGTGGCCATCCTGCGCTACCTCGTGGAACTGCACGAGGGGCGCGGCCACACCGACGACATCGACCACCTGGGCAACCGCCGCATCCGTTCGGTGGGCGAACTGATCGCCAACCAGTTCTCCGTGGGCCTGTCGCGCATGGCGCGCCTGGTCAAGGAGCGCATGTCGGTGAACCAGGACACCGAGAAGATCGCGCTCGACGACCTGGTCAACGCGCGCACCGTCTCGGCCGTCATCCAGGCTTTCTTCGGCTCGTCGCAGCTCTCGCAGTTCATGGACCAGACCAACCCGCTGGCCGAGCTGACGCACAAGCGCCGCCTCTCGGCGCTTGGACCGGGCGGCCTGACGCGCGAACGCGCCGGCTTCGAAGTCCGCGACGTGCACTACTCGCAGTACGGGCGCATGTGCCCCATCGAGACGCCGGAAGGCCCGAACATCGGCCTCATCACGTCGCTCGCCTGCTTTGCGCGCGTCAACGACCTCGGCTTCGTGGAGACGCCCTACCACGTCGTGCGGAACGGCAAGGTGACCGGCGACCTCGAGTGGCTGGACGCCAACCGCGAGGAAGACGCGATCATCGCACAGGCGAACGCCAAGCTGAACCCCGACGGGACGTTCGTGGACGAGCTGGTGCTCAGCCGCCAGCAGTCGGACGTGCCGCTGGTGGCGCCGTCGCGCATCGACTTCATGGATGTGGCGCCGGAGCAGGTGGTGTCGATCGCCGCTGCGCTCATCCCGTTCCTCGAGCACGACGACGCCAACCGCGCGCTGATGGGCAGCAACATGCAGCGCCAGGCGGTACCGCTCCTCAACCCGCAGACGCCGGTGGTGGGCACGGGCCTCGAGGAGAAGGTGGCGCAGGACTCGGGCGCGGTGGTGATCGCCCGGCGCGCCGGCGTGGTGACCAGCGTGACGGCCGACGAGGTGATCGTCGATGCCGGCCAGGGCAAGGAAGGGAAGCGTGACGCCGGGGCCCCGCTGGCCCGTCTCACGCAGCAGGACCGCTACCGGCTCAAGAAGTACTGGCGCACCAACCAGGACACGGCCATCAACCAGCGCCCGGTGGTGAAGCTCGGGCAGAAGGTGCGGCTGGGCGAAGTGCTGGCCGACGGCGCGGCCACGGAGCACGGCCAGCTGGCGCTGGGCAGCAACGTCACGGTGGCGTTCATGCCGTGGTACGGCCACAACTTCGAGGACGCGATCGTGCTGTCCGAGCGGCTGGTGAAGGACGACGTCTACTCGTCCATCCACATCCAGGAGCTCGAACTGCACGTCCGCGACACCAAGCGCGGGCAGGAGGAGATCACGCGCGAGATCCCGAACGTCTCGGAAGAGTCCCTGGTGGACCTCGACGAGCGCGGCATCGTGCGCATTGGCGCCCACGTGAAGCCGGGCGACATCCTGGTGGGCAAGATCACGCCCAAGGGCGAGACGGAGCTGAGTCCCGAGGAGAAGCTGCTGACGGCCATCTTCGGCGACAAGGCGAAGGACGTGAAGGACTCGTCGCTCAAGGTGCCGCCGGGCATGGAAGGCGTGGTCATCGACTGCAAGATCTTCTCGCGCGTCGAGGACCAGGTGGTGGAGAAGGACCGCGGCGAGCGCATCGGCGACGTGCGCCGGCTCGAGGGCGAGGAGAAGGTGCGGGTGAACGACGTGCGCGACGAGGAGATCAGGGAGCTCCTGGTCGGCCAGACCGTCGAGCTCGCGCTGAAGAGCGGCACCGTGGAAGAGGCGATTCCCAAGGGCACCCGCCTCACCGAGGAGATGCTGGCCGACCTGCGCCTGGCCACGCTCGACCTCAAGACGTTCCGCGTCGGCAACAAGAAGGTGAACGACGAGGTCCGCGAGATCATCGATGCGGCCAACGACGTGAAGGCACGGATCGAGGAGAAGGCGGAAGAGCGCATCGACCGCATCCTGCAGCCCGACGAGCTTCCCCCCGGCGTCATCCAGCTGGTGAAGGTATACCTCGCCGAGAAGCGCAAGATTTCGGTGGGCGACAAGATGGCCGGCCGTCACGGCAATAAGGGCATCGTGGCGCGCATCGTGCCGGAAGAGGACATGCCGTTCCTGCCGGACGGGCGTCCGGTGGACATCGTGCTCAACCCGCTGGGCGTGCCAAGCCGCATGAACGTGGGGCAGATTCTCGAGACCCACCTCGGCTGGGCGGCGAAGCTGCTGGGCTTCTACGCGAAGACGCCGGTGTTCGCCGGCGGGAACGAGCGCGAGATCGGGCTCCTGCTGCGCCTGGCCGGCGTGTCGTGGGCGCGGTCATCGCTGGGCCTGCAGGTGGAGGCCCCGGTGATCACGGACAAGGACGTCCGTCACCTGCTCGCCGACATCAAGCCGAGCGCGGAGAACATCGACAAGGTGGAACTCCTGGGCGACGCGACGCTGAACGACCTGCACGGTCGGACGATGTCGGCGGAGACCAAGGAAATCTTCGTGCGGGTGCGCGACTACCTGGCGGCGGCGGCCAAGGAGCTGGCCGATCGGGAGCACGCCAACCTGCAATACGAGAAGGCGTTCCACGAGGAGGCGGCCGACGACGCGGAGTTCGCGGCGAAGAAGGCCGAGTTCAAGAAGACGGGCAAGGAGATCGAGCGGCTCGACGCGCTGAGCGCGGCGGAACTGCTCGAGGTGCACGGGCTGCCGGCGCTCGCCAAGACGCTGGGCCCGAAGAGCGAGGCCGACGTGGACGCGGCGGCCATCGAGCTGCTCGGGCTGGCCGGCATCCTGCCGTTCGGCAAGATCAAGCTGCGCGACGGGCGCACCGGCGAAACGTTCACCAGCGCGGTGACGGTAGGCTGCGTGTACATGCTGAAGCTGAGCCACCTGGTGGATGACAAGATCCACGCCCGGAGCATCGGACCGTACTCGCTGGTCACCCAGCAGCCGCTGGCGGGCAAGGCGCAGTTCGGCGGCCAGCGCTTCGGCGAGATGGAAGTCTGGGCGCTCGAGGCGTACGGCGCCGCGCACACGCTGCAGGAGATCCTCACGGTCAAGTCGGACGACGTGAACGGACGCAGCCGCGTGTACGAGGCGATCGTGAAGGGGCAGAACCTGCCCGAGCCGGGAACGCCGGAGTCATTCAACGTGCTGGTGAAGGAGCTGCAGGCGCTGGGCATCCACGTCACGATGGACGCCAACGAAACCTTCGGCGTGTCCTCCGGGAACGGGAACGAGGAATAACTGATGATCGATTTCCGCAATGCGCGTGAGCACCGCGCCTCGGCGTTTGACTTCATCCAGGTTCGCATTGCGAGCCCGGAGGAGATTCGTGGTCCCCGGGACTCCAAGGAGCGGGAGCGGCTGGAGATGGCCGGCCTGCGGTCGTGGTGGTCGTGGGGCGAGGTCACCAAACCGGAGACGATCAACTACCGGTCGTTCAAACCGGAAAAGGACGGGCTCTTTTGCGAGCGCATCTTTGGCCCGGTGAAGGACTGGGAGTGCCACTGCGGCAAGTACAAGCGCATCCGGTATCGCGGCGTGATCTGCGACCGGTGCGGCGTGGAGGTCACGCTGAGCAAGGTGCGCCGCGACCGCATGGGGCACATCGAGCTGGCCGTGCCGGTGGCCCACATCTGGTTCTTCAAGACGCTGCCGAGCCCGATGGGCAACCTGCTCGACCTCACGCTGCGTGACCTCGAGAAGGTCGTCTACTACGCGAACTACGTGGTCATCGACGCCGGCGAGCAGGAGGTGCACGTCAACGAGCTGCTCGACGAGGAGCAGTACCTCGAGCTGCGCACCAAGGCGAAGGCCGACAACGACACGGCGTTCCTCGCCGACATCGGGGCCCCGGCGGTGCGCGAGCTGCTGCGCCGCCTGGACATCGACAAGGTGTCCGCGGAGCTCCGCGTCGCGGTGCTGACCGAGACGTCGCAGCACAAGAAGAAGCAGATGCTGAAGCGGCTGAAGATCGTGGACGCCTTCCGCAAGTCGGGTGACCACTCGGACGTGCGCAACAAGCCGGAGTGGATGATCATGGACGTCGTGCCGGTGATCCCGCCGGACCTGCGTCCGCTGGTGCCGCTCGACGGCGGCCGGTTCGCGACCTCCGACCTGAACGACCTGTACCGCCGCGTCATCAACCGCAACAACCGCCTGCAGAAGCTGATCGTGCATCGCGCGCCGGAGGTCATCCTCCGGAACGAGAAGCGCATGCTGCAGGAGTCGGTGGACGCGCTGTTCGACAACGGGCGCCGTTCCAAGGCGATTCGCGGCCGCGGCAAGCGCCCGCTCAAGTCGCTGTCCGACATGCTCAAGGGCAAGCAGGGCCGCTTCCGCCAGAACCTCCTGGGCAAGCGCGTGGACTACTCGGGCCGGTCGGTCATCGTCGTGGGCCCGGAGCTCAAGCTGCACCAGTGCGGCCTGCCGAAGGCGATGGCCCTCGAGCTGTTCAAGCCGTTCATCATCCACAAGCTGGTGGAGAAGGGCATTGCCGAGACGGTGAAGCGCGCCAAGAAGATCGTGGAGCGCGAGAGCCCCGAGGTGTTCGAGATCCTCGAGGAGATCATCCGCGACCATCCGGTGATGCTCAACCGCGCGCCGACGCTGCACCGCCTGGGCATCCAGGCGTTCGAGCCGGTGCTGGTGGAAGGCAAGGCCATCCGCATCCACCCGCTCGTCTGCGCGGCGTTCAACGCCGACTTCGACGGCGACCAGATGGCGGTGCACGTGCCGCTGTCGCCCGAGGCGCAGATCGAGTGCCGCGTGCTGATGCTGTCGTCGAACAACATCCTCAAGCCGGCGGACGGCCGCCCGGTGGCGGAGCCCAGCCAGGACATCGTGCTTGGCTGCTACTTCGCCACGAAGGCGCCGACCGACTTCGACGCCCTGGCCAAGGATCCGAAGCGGGTGGCCAAGCTGCCGTCGTACACGGCGTCGGCGGAAGTGGAGATGGCGCTGGCCCTCGGCCGGCTCACGACCCACTCGGCGGTGCGCTTCTTCGTGACCAATGCCACCGGCGAGCCGGCCTGGCAGGTGACGACGGCGGGCCGCGTGATGTTCAACGAGATCATCCCGAAGGAACTGCCGTTCCAGAACCGGGACATGAAGAAGAAGGCGCTGTCGGAACTGGTGTTCGACTCGTACCGGGCGGCCGGGCTGGCCGGCACGGTGGCGTTCCTCGACCGCCTCAAGGATTTCGGCTTCCGCAACGCCACGCGCGGCGGCGTCTCGATCGGCATCTCCGACCTCGAGATCCCGCTGGAGAAAGAGACGCTGCTCGAGGAGGCGTCGACCCGCGTGGAGCGCTTCCAGCGCGCCTACGCGACGGGCAACATCACCAACGGCGAGCGCTACAACAAGGTCATCGACACCTGGACGCACGCGAACAACGACATCGCCGACGCGATGGTCAAGCGCATGCGCGAATCGCAGGGCGGCTTCAACCCCGTGTTCATGATGTTCGACTCGGGGTCTCGTGGCTCACGCGACCAGATCCGCCAGCTGGCCGGCATGCGCGGCCTGATGGCCAAGCCGCAGAAGAAGCTGACCGGCGGCATCGGCGAGATCATCGAGAGCCCGATCAAGGCGAACTTCCGTGAAGGCCTGTCGGTGCTCGAGTACTTCATCTCCACGCACGGCGCCCGCAAGGGCCTGGCCGACACGGCGCTCAAGACGGCCGACGCCGGCTACCTGACGCGCCGCCTCTGCGACGTCGCGCAGGACGTGACGATCAACGTGGAAGACTGCGGCACCATCATGGGGCTCGACGTGTCGGCGCTGAAGGAGGGCGAGGACATCATCGAGCCGTTGTCGGAGCGCATCGTCGGCATCGTGGCGGCGGAGGACGTGTATGATCCGCAGCTGCGCGACGACGCCGGGCGTCCGGCCCTGCTCGTCGAGGCCGGCCAGATGATGGAGGAAGAGACGGCCCGCGCCATCGAGGACGCCGGCATCGAGTCGGTGAAGATCCGCTCGGTGCTCACGTGCGAGGCCAAGCGCGGCCTCTGCCGGATGTGCTATGGCCGCAACCTGGCCACGATGAAGATGGTGGACATCGGCGAGGCCGTCGGCATCATCGCCGCGCAGTCCATCGGCGAGCCGGGCACGCAGCTGACGCTCCGCACGTTCCACATCGGCGGCACGGCGGCCCGCATTGCCGAGCAGACCGCCCGCAAGTCAAAGGTGTCGGGCGTCATCGAGTACGGCGACCGCCTGATCACGGTGACCAATGCCGAGGGCCAGCGCATCGTGACGTCGTACGAGGGCGAGCTGTTCATTCGCGCCTCGACCGACAAGAACGCCCCCGTCTCGGCCCGCCTGGCGGTGCCGCTCGGCGCGCTCCTGATGGTCAAGGACCGCGAAGAGGTGAAGAAGGACGCCATCGTCTTCACGTGGGATCCGTACACGAACCCGATCATCAGCGACGTCGACGGCACGATCAAGTTCGTCGAGCTGGTGGAGGACGAGAGCTTCGCCGAGGAACTCGACGAGCTCACCGGCCTGCGCCAGCGCGTCGTCATCGAGGATCGCGAGAAGAAGCTGCACCCGCACATCGAGATCTGGGCCTCGAAGGGCGGGAAGGACAAGAAGGTCCGCGACTTCGTCATCCCGGTGGGCGCCCAGCTGATCATCGAGGACGGGGTGCACGTGTTTGCCGGCACCACGATCGCCAAGATCGGGCGTGAAGCGTACAAGACCCGCGACATCACGGGCGGCCTGCCGCGCGTGGCCGAGCTGTTCGAGGCGCGCCGCCCGAAGGACCCGTCGACGATCTCGGAAGTCGACGGCGTCGTGCGGTTCGGCGACATCAAACGCGGCAAGCGCGAGATCTTCGTCCAGCCGACGGACAGCGCCGGTTCGGTGGACGAGCTGCAGCCGGCGCAGCTGTACGAAGTGGCGGCCGGCAAGCACTTGCGCGTGCACGAGGGCGACCGCGTGCGCGCCGGCGACCGCCTGTCGGAAGGCCCGGTGAACCCGCACGACATCCTGCGCATCAAGGGACCGCGCGCGGTGCAGGAGTACCTGCTGAACGAAGTGCAGGAGGTCTACCGCCTGCAGGGCGTGAAGATCAACGACAAGCACATCGGCGTGATCGTGCGCCAGATGCTGCAGAAGGTGCGCGTCATGGACTCGGCCGACACCGAGTTCCTCGAGGGCGAGAACATCGACAAGGCGATGTTCCGCAAGGCCAACGACCGGACGAAGAAGAAGAAGCTTCGCGCGGCGACGTCCGAGCCCCTCCTGCTCGGCATCACGAAGGCGAGCCTCACGACGGAGTCGTTCATCTCGGCGGCGTCGTTCCAGGAGACCACGCGCGTGCTCACCGACGCGGCCATCCGCGGGGCCAAGGACAAC
Source organism: Gemmatimonadaceae bacterium (assembly GCA_036508735.1). Taxonomy (GTDB): domain Bacteria; phylum Gemmatimonadota; class Gemmatimonadetes; order Gemmatimonadales; family Gemmatimonadaceae; genus PNKL01. The sequence goes on along the minus strand of DATCGU010000194.1, from coordinate 4,494 downwards.
CTCCTCGGCCTCAAGGAGAACATCATCATCGGCCACCTGATCCCGGCCGGCACGGGCATGTACCGGTACCAGCAGGTGGACATGGACGTCGAAGTGCCGCTGACAGCGGAGCCCGAGTTCGGGCTCGGCGACCTCGGCGCGCTGCCGGCGATCGCGGACGACCTGTCGCCGCTCGGGGCCGAGCATCTCGACTGATCCCGGCGGTGGTTGCGCGTGACTCGAGGCCCGTTTCCGAAAGGAGGCGGGCCTCGTTTGCGTTCGCGAACTGACTGTACATACAGGACGGACGGTGCGGCTCTCACGAAGACCGGAGGAGCACGAAGATCACGAAGAACGGCAACAACTTTCAGGGGGGTGTGGCGGACAATACCGTCCTCCGAGGTCCCTTGAGTGTTTGGCCGTTCTCCGTGCCCTCCGCGCTCCTCCGGTCTTCGTGAGCGATCCCCCGACCCTGCGCTGAAGGACCCGGGGCCCGACAGGATGCGCGGCGCGTGCCGCGCTAGTCCACGATGAACAGCGTCGCCCCGGCGGTTCCCGTGCGCGAACGGTGCGGCGCGGCCTCATCGGCCACCTGATAGCTCATGCCGGCGCGCAGCTCATGCCGTGATCCGTCGGCCAGCTCGGTGACGAGTTCTCCCTCGAGCACGAGCAGCACGTGCCCGCGCGTGCACCAGTGGTCGGCCAGGTACCCGGGCGAGTAACGCACCATCCGCACGCGAAGGTTGCCCTGTTCAAAGAGCCGCTGCGACACCGTGCCCGTGGCACCGGGTGTCGTCGTTTCGGGGAGCGCGCTCCAGTCGGTGACGCCGAACGGGACATTCGAGATGTGCATGGTGGTGCGTGCCTCGGTGAAGGGTGGGGCGCATCCGCGAACAATGGCGATGAGGCAGGCCCGGCGCGAGAGCGATGTTCAGGAGCCGGCGGACAGCAGCACGTCGATCGTGCGCACCGTCGTGTGCGGCATCGGGGGGCCGGTGTTGGAGGGTTGACCGCGACGGAGCTCAAGGAGAAGTTCACGTCATGTCGCTGCCGTTCGCCAGCCGCCCGATGCTCGTGGCCGCGATTGCCGTGCTCGCCGTCGCTGCGCAGGCGCGCGCGCAGGGGGGGGGCGCCGGGGGGGCCGGAATCGTACCGCTTCGTGTCGCTGCGCGTGAGCGACGCGGGAACGCAGGCGCCGCTTCCCGGGGTGCGCGTGACGGTGCAGGGAATCAGCGACCGCGAGTGGAGCACCGACGAACAGGGTGCCGTGCTGGTGGCGGTGGCGCGGGGGGCCCGGGGGGCGCGCGCGGTGCTCCAGCTGCGGCGCATCGGCTATGCGCCCGTGACGGTCAACTCCGAGACGGGCGGTGACGGGGCGGCAGTGAAGATCGCCATGACGCCCGCCGCGCAGACACTCGACACCACGAAGGTCGTCGGGGATGCCACGTCAACGATGCTGGCCGGCTTCGAGGGGCGCCGCATGCGCGGCGCCGGAGCGGCGACGTTCATCACCCGCGAGCAGATCGAGAAGCAGATGGCCATCCGCACCATCGACGTGGTGCGCCGGGCCGTGGGCACGCGGGTCGTCGACAGCAGCGGCGTGCTGCTCGTGGCCTCGTCACGCGGCCCCAAGACGATCATCTCCGCCGCCAAGAACGACCTGGCCCCGTGCGTCATGCGCGTGGCGGTGGACGGGATGATGCGCGAGTGGGGCTTCTCGCTCGACGGCATCGAGCCGAAGGAGATCCACGGCGTGGAGGTGTATCCCGGGCCGGCGACCATCCCCGCCGAGTTCGGGGGGATGCGCAAGGACGCGTACTGCGGGCTGGTGATGATCTGGACGCGGCGCGGCCCGTAGCGCCGCCGCCGTTCCGGGGGCACATTCAGCCCGACTCCAGACCTGAGCCGATGAGCCCCACGCCGCCAGCCTTCTCCCCGCCGCCGCGCGACCACGTCATCACCCGCAGCGCGGTGGTCTCGTGGATGGTCTACGACCTTGCAAACACCATCTTCTCGATGGGCGTGGTCTCGATGTACTTCTCGCAGTACATCCGGGCCGAGGTCGGACCGAAGCGCGCCGACGCAGCGTATGGCCTTATCACCGCCGTGTCGATGGGGATCATCTTCGTCATCTCGCCGGTGCTCGGCGCGATGACCGACCGCGCGCGCCGGCGCATGCCGTTCCTCCTCTGGAGCACCATCATCTGCGTGGCACTCACCGCGCTCCTGGGTCGCGCCAGCTATCAGGTGACGCTCCTGCTGTTCGTGATCGCCAACGCCGCGTACCAGGCCGGGCTGCAGTTCTACGACGCAATGCTCCCAGAGGTGAGCACCGAGGCGAACCGCGGGCGCGTCAGCGGCATCGGCGTGGCCGTCGGCTACCTTGGTTCGTACATCGCCGTCGGGCTCGGCCTGTACTTCGGCAGCGGCGACATTCCCAAACTCTTCGCGTGGATCGCCGCCACGTTCCTGCTGCTCTCAATTCCCTGCTTCGTCTTCGTGAACGAACGCGGCAATCCCAACCCGCGCCCCGTCTTCAGCTGGGACGCCGTGAAGGGCTCACTGCGTGAAACGGTGGCCACGTTCCGCAACGGCCACCAGTATCCCGGCCTTATCCGCTTTCTGGTGGGACGCATCTTCTACACCGACGCCATCAACACCGTCATTTCCATCATGACGCTGTACAGCATGAACGTGGCGGTGGCGAAAGGGCAGGGCGAGGAATCGGCCGCCCAGACGTCCAAGCTCGTGATGATGGTCGCGATCACTTTTGCCATTCTGGGCGGTCTCTTCTGGGGATGGCTCGTCGACCGCATTGGGCCCAAGCGCACGCTGAACGTCGTGCTGTGGCTGTGGATGTGCACGTTCATCGGGGCCTCACTCATGGGAATCCTCAGTCTTCCCATGCCGCTCTTCTATGTCATCGCGTCGGCGGCGGGGATCGCGCTCGGCGGTACATGGTCGGCCGACCGGCCGCTCATGCTTCGCCTCACGCCGCCCGACCGGGTGGGCGAGTTCTATGGGCTCTACGGCATGGTCGGGCGCTTCTCGGCCATCACCGGCCCCGTCATCTGGGCGATCGTCGCCAAGATCACCATCGAGAGCGGCTGGATGAAGCCGGCACAGGGGCAGGGCGTCGGCGTGATCGTGCTGCTCTTCCTGGTGCTGCTCGCGTACTGGATCCTGCGCGGCGTTTCCGACGAGAAGCGCGATTGGGAAGCGCTCAGGCACGCGCAGGCGCCGCCAGTGCTCAGGTGATGCGACGTTGCGCCGTCGCGTGAGGCCACTCCGCGCGCGCGCCCTCGCGGCCATGGCGCTGTGCGCGGCGTTCGGCACGCCCTTGCCCGCCCAGCAGCCCGCCGCCTGCGGCCCGCAGGACGGCAAGCTGGCACTCGTCCTCGCCGGCGGCGGTGCCAAGGCGTTCGCTCACGTCGGTGTCATGCGGATGCTCGATTCGCTGGGCATTGTCCCCGACCTTGTCGTGGGAACGAGTGCCGGTGCCATGGTCGGCGCGCTCTACGCCAGCGGCCTCAAGGTCGATGACATCACGCGCCAGGCGCTGGGTCTGGGCCTGGACTCGCTGATCGGGCAGTATGGCGCGGACATCCCACCGTCGCTCGGTGACCGGCGCGCCATCCTGGCGTGGGAGGGAGGGGCGGAAGGGTTCTCACTCCAGACGAGCGTCGTGCGCGAGGCGCCGCTGAATGCGCTCATGACGTCGCTGTACGTGCGCGGCAACATGATTGCCCACGGCAACTTCGACCGTCTGCCCATCCCGTTCCGCGCCGTCGCCGCCGACATCCACACGCGCACGCCGGTGGTGCTCGGCGCCGGCGACCTGGCCCAGGCGGTGCGCGCGAGCAGTTCGATCCCCATCGTCTTTCGCACGGTGCACATCGGCGGGCGCGACCTCGTGGACGGCGGAATCGCCAACAACGTCCCCGTCGACGTGGCGCGCTCCCTTGGCGCCACCCGCATCATCGTCTCCGCACTGCTCGACACCGTCGTGCCCGACCGGCACGCCGACGATGCACTCTCCGTTGCCGCCCAGCTCGTGAACTTGCTGTTCGAAAAGACGCTCCCGCCGCTGCGTCCCGGCGAGGTGCTGGTGCAATCCGATGTGAATGCGGTGAACCAGCTCGATTTTTCGGCCGCGAACATCGCCCGGGTGATCGCCGCGGGCGACCGGGCTGCCATCGCGCTGAAGGACGATCGCTGCCTGCCGCGCGGTCGAACACGCCGCGCGGGCGTCGTGCCGCCGATTGCCTCGGCGTTGACGCAGAAAGGCACCGACCCGGACGTGGCGCGGGTCCTGCGCGTCACGATTGGGCCGCTGGACGGCCAGGCCATCGACGTACCGGAGCTGCAGCAGCGGCTGCACAAACTGTCGCAGGTGGAACGCTACCGCGAGATCTGGTTGCATCCGGTGCAGGGTCCCGGCGACTCGGTGCTGTTTGCCGCCGAGGGAAGCGCGTCGAGTGTCGAGCGGCAGTTGGCGGGCGCGGCCTTCGACCG
>DATCGU010000193.1:0-3223 GCA_036508735.1 Gemmatimonadaceae bacterium | reverse complement strand
GAGGTGGCGGGACCGGAGGCCAAGAGCGGCACGCCGCCGATGCCGGCGGTCGCCATTCTCGTGCCGCTGCACGGTCCTCGCGGCGAGTTCCTCGGTGCGGTGGCGGGTGAGATTTACGCCTCGGCGCTCTTCTCGCATCTCGAGCACGCCTCGCCGGGGTTTGCCGGCGTCACGGCGCTCGTCGATGCCGACGGGCACTTTCTGTATCACTCGGTTCGCAAGCGCGACTGGGCCACGCTCCTCGCTTCGCGAGAGCGCGTGAACCTGCGCACCGACTTCCCGAGCGCCGCGGCCGCGACGATCGTCTCGGGGCGCACCGGTACGCTGTCGACGTCGCGCGGCGAACTCGTCAGCTTTCGCCCGCTGTCGCTCGGCACCTCGTTCGGGCTGCACCTTTTCCTTTATCGGGTGGTGCCGTTCGCCACGTTCGCCGCCCAGGCACGGAGCTTCCTGCTCTCGGTGCTGCTGGCGGCGCTGCTGGTGACGCTGGTCGTGCTGGGCATCGCCGTGCTCGCCGCCGACCAGTTCACCAAGCCCATCATCCGCATCCGCGACGCCACCTGGCAGCTCGCCCGCAACGAGACGGTGCAGCCACTCGACGTCGAGACGAACGATGAGCTCGAGGACCTCGCCCACGATTTCACCCTCGTGGCGCGGCAGGTGGCGGAACACCGCGCCCAGCGCGAGGAGACGATCGCCGAGCGCACGCGCGTGCTCGAGCACACGCACGCCGAGCTGACCGACATCCTCGAGCACTCGGCGGACGGCATCATCGTGCTCGACACCGCGGGCGTGGTGAACATCTGGAACCACGGCGCCGAGCGCCTGTTCGGCTATTCGAGCGACGAAACGATCGGGTCCCCCATCGATGACGTGCTCCGGCCGAGCAACGAGCGCTCCGAGCGCGAGCGGAGCGTGCTGCGGCGCGAACTGCGGCGCGATGGCGTGGTCGTGAACTTCCTCACCGAGGTCCTTTGTCAGGACGGCACGCCGATGCAGGTCACGCTGACGCAGACGCTCATCACCGGGCCCGACGGCCGGCCGCTGGGCTCGTCACTGATCCTGCGCGACAACCGCATCCAGTCGCGGCTCGAGGACCAGATGCGGCGCTCCGAGCGGCTCTCCGCCATCAGCGTGATGGCAGCCGGGCTGGCGCACGAGATCAACAACCCGCTGGCGATCATCGGCAACCGCATCGAGTGCATGCAGCGCGACATCCGCGACAAGTGGCACGACGGCGCGCTGGCCGCCGACGCCGACGTGCTGCAACAGCACGTGGCGCGGCTCCGCCAGCTGACCTCGAGCCTGCTGCGCTTCGCCAGCGACGACCAGCTCGACGCGGCGCCGATTGCGCTCGACGCGGTGGCTGAGGGCACCGTGGCGCTGCTGCGCCGCACGCTGGCGGCGCGCCGCCTCGAACTGGAGCTGGAGATCGAGCCCGGAGTGCCGGCGGTACCCGGATACGAGAAGGCCATCGAGACGGTGATCGTCAACCTGCTTCTCAACTCGGCCGACGCGACGCCGGCCGGTGGCACGATCACGCTGGCGATCCGGCGGAGCGCGCTCGGCGACGCCGCCGAGATCGAGGTGCGCGACACGGGTCCCGGCATCGAGCCGGCGCTGCGCGAACGCATCTTCGAGCCGTTCTTCACGACGAAGGAGGCGGGGCGCGGCACCGGACTTGGCCTCACCGTCTGCCGCAGCATCGTGGACCGGCACGGCGGGTCCATCAGGGTCGATGCCAACGCCGGTGGCGGCTGCCGGTTCGTCGTCTCGCTTCCCCTCCAACCCGCTGGTGCGACATGGAACGAACTCGCGTACTCGTGATCGACGACGAGCCGGCGATGCTCGAGAACTGCGAGCGTCTCCTTGCCCGCGAAGGGTACGAGTGCAGCACGCTCGCCGAGCCGCTGCGATTTCGCGAGGTGGCGGCGGCGTTCGATCCCGGCGTGATCATCACCGACCTCCGGATGCCGGGCGCCGACGGCATGACGATTCTTGCCGCCGGGGTGGCCGATGATCCTGCGCGGCCGGTGATCGTGATGACGGCGTTCGCCACCGTCGCCTCGGCGGTGGCGGCGGTGCGCGAGGGCGCCTTCGACTACATCACCAAGCCGTTCACCGCCGACCAGCTGCTGGTGGCCGTCGAGCGGGCGGCGCGCTACCGCGCGCTGACCGTGGAGAACCGTACGCTCCGGCGACAGGTGGCGCGGACGACCGGCGCCGACGGCATTCTTGGCTCAAGCCCGGTGATGACGCGGCTGCTGGACCAGGCGGCGCAGGTCGCGCCCACCGATGCCAACGTGCTCATCACCGGCGAGAGCGGCACCGGCAAGGAACTCGTCGCGCTGCTCATCCACGCGCACTCGCTGCGGCACGACCGGCCGTTCGTGGCCGTGGACTGCGCCGCGATGCCAGCGGGCTTGCTCGAGTCGGAGTTGTTCGGGCACGAGCGCGGCGCCTTTACCGGCGCCGTGCAGCGGCGCGAGGGATTGCTCGCGCAGGCGAACGGCGGCACGGTCTTCCTCGACGAGATCGCCGAACTCAGCACGTCGCTCCAATCGAAGCTGCTCCGGGTGCTGGAGCAGCGGCAGATGCGGCGCGTGGGCGACTCGCGGCTGATCGACCTCGACATCCGGGTGGTGGCGGCGACGAATCGCGATCTCGAAGCGGCCGTGGCGGACGGCAGCTTCCGCGGAGACCTCTACTATCGCCTCAACGTCGTCCACTTCAGCCTGCCGCCACTGCGCGCCCGGGAGGGCGACCTGCCGCTGCTGATGAATGCCTTCCTCGAGGAGTTCGCCGTGACCGCGCGACGCCGGGCGCCCGAAGTGACGCCCGAAGCGTGGGCGATCCTCGAACGCCATTCGTGGCCGGGCAACGTCCGTGAACTGCGCAACGCCGCACAGCGCCTCGTGGTGCTCGACAACGACGGGCGCATCACCGCCGAGGACCTCGACGGTGCGCTGCATCACATCGTGCGACCACACGAGGACGAGCCGGCCCACTGGTCATCGAACTACTCCGAGGCCCAGGACAGGGCGCTCCGCGAATTCCGCGCCGAATACGTGCGACGCCTGCTGGAGATGCACGATGGCAACGTGTCGCGCGCCGCGGTGGGCGCGGGCGTGAGCCGAAGGACGCTCCATCGCTGGCTGGCTGAACTCAACGGCTCGTCGCCCAAGGAGCCGCCGCAATGAACCGCCGGGCGCTGCGAAGACTG
>DATCGU010000192.1:0-7631 GCA_036508735.1 Gemmatimonadaceae bacterium | reverse complement strand
GTAGCCGAGCGCCGCCGAGTTGGACGAGTCGGGGACGGAAAAGACGAAGTCGGCCCCGGGAGCGGGCTGCTCGCGAGCGAGCTGGCGGCCCAGGGCGCGACGCGCGCGATCCACCGAGCCACCGAACACGAGGCTGTCGGGACGCGCAAAGTAGACGTGCTCGAAAACGCAGCGGTGCAGCGTGGCCGACGGCGGCGTCTGCAGCAAACGCACGCCGTGCTGGTCGATGGCGACGATCTCGCCCGGCTTGACGTCGCGCTCGAACGTGGCACCGACGATGTCGAACGCGCACGTCTCGGACGCGAAGACGTATGCGTCGCCCAGCCGGCCCATCGCCAGCGGCCGCCATCCGTTGGGGTCGCGCGCCGCGAGCAGCGTGTTGTCTATGAGGACCACCAGGGAGAACGCGCCCTCGACGCCGGCCAGGGCCTCGGCGAGCTGCTCCTCGGGCTTGTCGGCCCGGGACTTGGCGATGCGGTGCACCAAGACCTCGCTGTCCATGCTCGACGCGAAGATCGACCCTTCGACCTCGAGCTCACCGCGCAGCTGGACGGCGTTCGTCAGGTTGCCGTTGTGGGCGAGCGCGATGTGCCCGCCACGAAAACGGACGAACACCGGCTGCGCGTTCTCGATGGTGCTCGTGCCGGCGGTGGAGTAGCGGGTGTGGCCGATGGCGGTGCGCCCGTGCAGCGCGGCAATGCCGTCGTCGTCGAACCCTTCCGACACCAGGCCCATCTTGCGCACCGCCTGCGCGGTGCCGTCATCGTCCACCGTGACGATGCCGGTGGACTCCTGGCCGCGATGCTGCAGCGAGTAAAGGCCAAGGTGCGTGACGTGGGCCGCGTCGTCGTGCCCGGAGATGCCGAAGATGCCGCACATCAGCGCGTTCCTCCGGCGAGGGCAGGGTCCCGTTGCACCACTTCGGCCGCGGCCTGCTTCATGGCGCGCGGCAGCGCCGCGTGAAATGCCGTGGACAGTCGTTCACAGGAAGCGTGCACGGTGCGCGCACCCACCGTGAAAGTGAGGCCGGCGCTGGCGCTCCGCACGCTGCCGATCACGCGCGCCGGTACGCCGTGGCGCGCGGCGATGGCCAGCACCTCGGCCGCATGGCCGGTGGAGACGACCACGCGGCCTTGTGCCTCGCCGAACAGCAGCGCGCGCAACGGCAGCGCGGTCCACGGCGACAGGTCCACCGTCGCACCGCAGGGACGATCCTCGCGGCCAATGCAGCATTCGGCCAGCGCCACCGCGAGCCCGCCTTCGGAACAGTCGTGCGCCGAGGCCACGTGGGAACCGCCGATGCATTCCAGCAGGGCGTCGATGAGCGCCTTTTCCCCGTCCAGGGAACACGAGGGCGGGGCGCCGGCCACCAGGCCGTGGATCGAGGCGAGGTACTCACTGCCGCCCAGCTCGCCGGTGTTGTCGCCGAGCAGCACGATGTCGTGTCCCTTCGCATTGAACGCGGCGCGCGTCACCAACCGCACGTCGTCGATGAGTCCCACCATGCCGATGACCGGCGTGGGATAGACTGCACCCTGCGGATTCTCGTTGTACAGCGACACGTTGCCGCCGGTGACCGGCGTGCCAAGGGCACGGCACGCCTCGCCCATGCCGTACACGGCTTCGCGGAACTGGAAGAAGACCTCGGGCTTCCGGGGATTCCCGAAGTTCAGGCAGTTGGTAATCGCCATGGGGCGCGCGCCGACACACGCGACGTTGCGCGCCGCCTCGGCCACGGCAATGCGTCCCCCGACGCGCGGGTCGAGGTACACGTACCGGCCGTTGCAATCGGTCTTCACGGCGATGGCCTTGGTGGTGCCGCGCACGCGGATCACCGCGGCGTCACCCTCGCCCGGTCCCATGACGGTGCTGGTGCGCACCGTGGAGTCGTACTGCCTGGTGATCCAGCGCTTGCTCGCGATCGTCGGCGCCGCGAGCAGGCGCTCGAGCGTCCACGCCGGATCACTCTCCTCGGGCCTCTCGGGCACGGCGTGCACGTCGACGTCGCGTCGCCGCACGGCTTCCTCGCTTTCCCTCGCATCGGGATGGTACTGCGGACAGTCAGTGACGAGCCGCGTGCCCGGGAACTCGGCCACGATGTGGTCGCCCTCGGTGACGCGATACACGGGCTCGGCGATGACCTCGCCGATGACCTCGGCCGTGAGGTCCCACTTGGTGAGGATCTTCTTCACCTCGTCCTCGCGCCCCCTGATCGCCACCACGAGCATGCGCTCCTGCGACTCGCTGAGCAGGATCTCGTACGGCGTCATGCCGGCTTCGCGCACCGGTACCTTGTTGGTGTCGATGGTGACGCCCACGTCGCCGCGTTCGGCCATCTCCGCCGAGGACGAGGTGAGGCCGGCCGCGCCCATGTCCTGGATGGCGACAATGTGGCCGCTCTGGATGAGTTCGAGCGACGCCTCGAGCAGCAGCTTCTCCGTGAACGGGTCGCCCACCTGCACGCGCGGGCGCTTGGCCTCGTTCTCCTCGCTGAGGTCCTCGGAGGCGAACGAGGCGCCGTGTATGCCGTCGCGTCCGGTGCGGGCGCCCACGGCAATGATCGGATTGCCCACGCCCTGCGCCTTGGCGCGTATCAGCTCATCCTCGCGCAGCAGCCCCACGCACATGGCGTTCACCAGCGGGTTTCCCTCGTACGCGGCGTCGAACATCACGTCGCCCGCCACCGTGGGAATGCCCACGCAGTTGCCATAATCGCCGATGCCCTTCACGACCCCGGCCACGAGAAAGCGGACGCGCGGGGAGTCGAGTGACCCGAAGCGCAGCGAGTTCAGCATGGCGATGGGACGCGCGCCCATGGTGAAGACGTCGCGCAGGATGCCGCCGACGCCGGTGGCCGCGCCCTGGTAGGGCTCGACCGCCGACGGGTGGTTGTGCGACTCGATCTTGAACGCCACGGCGAGCCCGTCACCAATGCTGATGACGCCGGCGTTCTCGCCGGGACCCTGCAGCACGTACGGCGCCTCCGTCGGGAGCGTCTTCAGCACGGCGCGCGAGTGCTTGTACGAGCAGTGCTCGCTCCACAACGCCGAGATGACGCCGAGCTCGGTGAAGGTCGGCGTGCGCCCGAGCATGTTGACCAGGCGGTCGAATTCGTCGGCCGTGAGGCCGTGCTCGGCGACGAGCGCCGGAGTGATGATGGGATCGCCGGGGCGTGGAGTCGCGGTCACTGGCCGGGGAGTCCCCGCAACAGGTCGCGCAGGAAGCCGCCGACATTGTCTTCCTTCACGTGCTCGATCATCTCCAGCTCACCGGCGTCGAGCCACACGCCCCTGCAATCGGGGCAGACGTCGATCTTCACGTGGCCGTGATCGGTCTCCTTCAGGGTCCCGCCGCACTTGGGGCACTTCATGTAGTGTGCCCGGCGCTCGGCCTTGAGACGTTCGGCGTCGAGCCGAGCGCGATGTGCCTTGATGAGCTCGGCGTCGAGCTTGAGGAAGTACTCGTCCTCGGGTTTTGAGCGCTTGCTGTCCATGTTTCAGGTACGGGTTGGATAAGTGATTGTACTGCAGCTGTACGCTCTACGCTCTATGCTCTACGCCTTACGTTCTGCACCGTCCGCCGTGCAACTACCGCGGAGGCTTCTTGTCGGGCTTGGCCGCAGTCACCGGGCTTGCCTTGGTGCCGGTAATGGAGAGGGTGACTGGTCCGTCGGCGCCGAGAGGGCCCTTGGCCGGGGTTGCCTTCACCTTCCGGGCTTCGGCCGCCGGGATCGAGCGCGGGGACGAACTGGTACCCGAGTAGCGGCGCTTGGCGGACCGGAACACGGCGTCCACCACGATCCCCTTGTCGAGCACCACCACGTCATTCATGCCGCACGTGCGAGGACAGTTGTTGGCGTAGAACAGGTACGTGGCGTCACCCGTCGACCGTTCGACGGCGGGCCTGCCAAGGCGCGCCAGCACGAGTGTCCGGGACATCCCGGGGTCGATGACCGCCTGGGCCGACAGTGGCGCGGCGGCGATGAGTGAGAGGAGCAGGAGGTGACGACGCATGGGAGTGTCTCCGGTCAGGCGTGTACGGCGGCAAGCACGGACTCGAACAGCACGCGTCCGTCAGTGGAGCCGAGTTGGGCATCGAGTGCCCGCTCGGGGTGCGGCATGAGACCGACCACGTTGCCGGCGAAATTGCGGACGCCGGCGATGTTGTCGAGTGATCCGTTCACGTTGGCGGCGTCGGTTGCCTCACCCGAGGCATCGACGTACCGGAATACCACCAGGCCCTCGCCCTCCACCCGCTCGAGCGTGGCGGCATCCACGGTGTAGCGTCCCTCTCCGTGGGCGATGGGCATGGTGAGGCGCTGGCCGACCTCGCACAAAGACGTCCAGCGCGTGCCGGTGTTCTCCACGCGGATGGTCACTGGCATGGAGAGGAACTGCAGCCCTGCGTTGCGCATCAGGGCGCCGGGGAGCAGGCCAGCCTCGCACGCGATCTGGAATCCGTTGCAGATGCCGATAACCGGACCGCCCCTGCTCGCGTGGGCCGAGACCTCATGCATGATCGGTGAGAACCGGGCGATCGCCCCGGCGCGAAGATAGTCGCCGTAGGCGAAGCCCCCGGGGAGGATGATGACATCGCTCCCCTGCAGGTCGTGGTCCTTGTGCCAGAGCTTCACCGCCGGCTCGCCGAGCGTCTCGGTGGCCGCGAAGACCGCGTCGTCGTCGCAGTTGGAGCCGGGGAAGCTCACGATGCCGAACTTCATGCGGTTACGACCCCGGCGATCTCGAAGTCCTCGGTGACCGGATTGGCGAGGAGGCGCGCGCACATCTCGCGCACGGCGGCCTCGGCGGCGGCGACGTCGGCGGCGGCCGTCTCGATCACCAGGTAGCGGCCGACGTGGACGTCGCGCACCGCGTCGAAGCCGAGGGTGTGCAGCGCATCGGCGACGGCCTTGCCTTGCGGATCGAGCAGTCCCTTGCGCGGGATGATGTGCACGTTGATGCGGAAATGCTTCACTTTACCGGTTCCTCCGGGAAGCCAAGGTCGGGACCGCCGCGATCGCCGCGGTTGCGGCGCCGCCGCCGCCGGCGGAGGCGTTCAAGGTCGGAGCGGTTGCGCGCTGGCTCGGCCGCGTCGACGGCTGCCGTCGCCTCCGCCTCCTCCTCCGTTTCGTCGGACTCGGCAAAGGGAGAGGGCATGTCGAACAGGCCGTGCACGATGGCGATGACCACGCCGGTTGCCACATAGAGGACGCCGAACGGGAAGAAGAACTGCTTGGGCAGCAGGAACAGCGCGGCGATGACGGCCACGAACATCGCGACGCCGAATGCCCCGTACCAGTTGCGCAGCGACATGCGCGGCCACGCGGGGTAGGGCACGTTGCTGATCATGAGGAACGACAGCGCGATCATCAGAAAGCGCAGGAGGTACTGCCATGGCAGTTCGCCGATGGCCGTCTCCTTGTACAGGTCGGTCTGCGAGAACCAGTAGTACGTGGCCAGCGTGCCGCCGGCCGCCGGGCTGGGGAGCCCCTGGAAGAAGATCTTCTTCTTGCCGGCCTGCTCGACGTTGAACCGGGCCAGGCGCATCGCCGCGCACGCGACAAAGAGCCAGACGAAGATCCAGTCCCAGCCGGAGCGATTGAGTTCGGCGAAGTACATCATCAGCGCCGGGGCCAGGCCGAACGCTATGACGTCGACCAGGGAGTCGAGCTCCTCGCCGAACCGGCTGCCCGTGTTCGTGGCGCGGGCGATGCGTCCGTCGAACATGTCGAGAAAGCCGGCGATGACGATGTACCAGCCGGCACGCACGTGCTCCCCGCGCGCCGCCGCGACGATGGCGAAGATGCCGAAGAACAGGCTGCACAGGGTGAGCCCATTGGGCAGCATCACCATGGACGGGCGAGGAAGCTTGGGGCGGCGCATCAGGGCAGCTCCGCAATGATGGTGGTGCCGGCGACGGTGTGCTCGCCAATTCGGACGCGTGGCGCGCTTCCCGCCGGCAGGTAGATGTCCACGCGCGAACCGAAACGGATGATGCCGAACCGTTCACCCTGCTCGCACCCGTCGCCGACCCGGCTGTAGGTCACGATGCGCCGGGCCACGAGGCCGGCAATCTGCCGCACCAGCACGCGGTGCCGCCCGCTCTCGATGCCCACCGAGGACATCTCGTTCTCGAGCGACGCCTTGTCCACGGCGGCGTTCAGGAACTTGCCCGGATTGTAGTGCGTGTACGCCACGCGCCCGCTCACCGGGTAGCGGTTGACGTGCACGCTGAAGACGTTCATGAAGATGGAGATCTTGAGGGAGCGTCCGTGCACGAACGCCGGCTCGTCCACTTCCATGACCTGCACGACCTTGCCGTCGGCCGGGGCGATGGCCAGCTGCGGCCCGCGTGCACCGCCACGCTCGGGGTCGCGGAAGAAATAGGCGACCCAGACCGCCAGCAGGATGAAGAGCCCGGCGGCGAACTCCAGCGGCTTTGATTGGCGCAGGAGCGCCGCGCCGGCCACCGCGAACGCGAGCACGGCGGCGATCCACATGAAGGGCTTGCCTTCGCGGGCGAACTTCATCAGAGGGCACTCGTGTCGAGAGGGGCGCCCGTCAGACGGCAAAAGGCATCGAGGTATCGGTCGCTCGTCGCGGAGACGACGTGCCCGGGCAGCGGCGGCGGGGGCGCATTGCCGTCCCACCGACCGGCCCGGCGCTCACCGTCGAGCCAGTCGCGCAATGGCTGCTTGTCGAAGCTTGGCTGCGGCCGGCCCGCCGCGTATTGGTCGGCCGGCCAGAACCGCGAGCTGTCGGGCGTCAGCACCTCATCGATGAGCAGGATGCCGCCGTCGGGGGCGCGTCCGAATTCGAACTTGGTGTCGGCGATGATGATTCCACGCCCCGCGGCCAGCGCGCGCCCGCGTTCGTACACGAGGCGGGCCAGGCGTTCCAGCTCCGCGGCATCCGCGTCGCCGAGAATGCCCCGCATCCGTTCCACCGTGATGTTCTCGTCGTGCCCTTCCTCGGCCTTGGTGGCCGGAGAAAAGATGGGGCGGGGAAAGGGGGCGCTCTCCGTCAGGCCCGCCGGCAGCGTCTCGCCGGCCAGCGTGCCGGAGGCCTGATACTCCTTCCACGCCGATCCGCTGATGTAGCCGCGCACGACGCACTCGATCGGGAACACGTCCGTGCGGCGGCACAGCATCGACCGGCCGCGCAACTGGTGCAGGAAGGGGGCGAGTGCGGGGGTGTCGGCGATGATTTCGTCGGCGGTGACACTCAGCATGTGGTGCGCCACCTCGTCCGCGAACCGGCGCAGCCACCACGCCGTGACCTGCGTGAGCACCGCACCCTTGTACGGCACGAGTTCGCGCATCACGACGTCGAACGCGCTCACCCGGTCGCTGGCCACCAGCAGCAGGCGGTCGTCACCCACGGCGTAGACGTCGCGCACCTTGCCGCGGCGGATCAGCGGGAGTGGAAAGTCGGTGGTGCCCACCATGGTGCAGGTCATACGCGTACCTCTTCGCGGGGTGCACCGCCGGCGCCGGCCGCCGCGAGAATGGGCCGCATCACCTCGGCAAGGAATTCGTCCACCTGGTGCGCCGAGCGCCCGATGAAGCGGTGCGGCTCGAGTGCGTCACGAAGGTCGGCAATCGCCACCGGATACGCGGGGTCGGCCGCGAG
>DATCGU010000191.1:0-16747 GCA_036508735.1 Gemmatimonadaceae bacterium | reverse complement strand
CAGGTTCCAGACCGCCTTTTCGTCATCGGCGAGGTCTCCACCGCCGCCAAACAGGCGGAGATCGAGCCCTTCGGCACCACGCAACGCCGCATGAGCCTCGCGCGCGAACGCCTCAAAACCCCGGCGCTGCCATCCAAGACCCGTGCACGGCAGCGCGACTCGCACCAATCCACGTGTCTCGCTCATCTTTTCCTGCCCACCCACATCCGGAAGTCGGTCAGCCGTTCCTTCCAGCGCTCCCAGGCATCCCGCTGGTAACTCGCGTCGTACAGGAGATAGTCATGGATAATCTCCGGTGCCACGCCAACCTCGCGCAGCCGGCTCTCGACCTTGGCCCACTCGATGTGGTCCTCCGGCCAGATGTGCAGGTCACCCTCGGGCATCCAGCGGGGATTGAACCACCGCTGCCACTGGAGCAGCGGGCGAAGCCGGTTCCAGTAGCTGCGTGGATTTATGAAGTGCGTCCACGTCTTCGCCGGCCATACCCAAGCCTCGGCGTTGAACTGGTCGCGCGCCGCGACGTTCTGGGCGATGAGTCGATCGGCCTCGGGCGTGCTCATGCGTGCATCCCCGTCTCCATGGGTTACTCCTCGCACCACTCATCGAGCCGGCGCGCGCACCGGTGGTGATGGTGGCGGCGCAACCCGCCCAGCGCGTGCATCGTGCGAGGCCCGCGCTGGCCGAGGCCCTGCGCTATCCCACGCTCGCGGCTGGTTGACGCGCCGGAAACCCGCGCACCAGCTGGCGGGAGCGCAGGCCCTTGCCCGCAGCGAAATTATAGGCGTGCGCACAGCAGGCAAACCCGTAGGAGCCCCAGAACAAGATGCCGGCTGCCTGGCTGAAGATGTCTCCGATCAGCAGGATGCTCAGCATCGCCCAGAAGCAGGCGCGAGCCGAGTTCGCGAACGCATCCTCTCTCGCGTCCCCGAAGCGCATGAGCGTGAGTACCTGTCCAATCAGCCCCAGATAGAGCAGCGCACCACCCGGCCATCCCAGCACGTAGAATACTTCCAGGAACCCGTTGTCGATTGACGCTTGGCCTCCCTCGGCGTCCTGAAGCTTTGTTGCTCCGCCGGTCGCCCCCAGTCCCTCACCCTCTGCATGGGCAGCGATCACCTCTGTCACGGCGTTCGACATGATCAACCGTTGCCTGAACGAGTTGTCCTGGGTAATCGTGGCAAACGTGGACAGGCGCGATGAAATCGTGTTGCGGAAGACGTCGAGCGACAGCATTGGTATGGAGAGCATGAACATGAGCAGCAGGATGAACCAGTTGCGTGGCATCCGGCGAATCGGACCGAGGAACTGCACGACCACGAGTCCAATCAGTATGGCCACCCACGCCGATCGCACACGGGTCAACATCAGCGCAACCAACCCGATCGAGAGTGCGAGAACCACGCCTCGCCGCGTGCTGCCCAGCAGAAAGAGCATTCCGATTACCAGCGCGACGGAGTAGGGGCCAGGTGCGTTCATCGTGCCGAACGCGCGAAAGCCGAAGGGCACCGGCGGGCCAACTGAAGCGACATCGGCCGCGACCAGCCAGTAGGTATCCCACGCCGGCGGTCGCACCACCTGATAAATGCCATACGCGGCGATCAGAGGCAGCGCCCACTGCAGAAACGTCAGAAAAGAGTCACGCAGTCTGGGGAAGATTCGCCAGTTGAGGTTCAGGTGCACGGCGAAACTGATCGGTGCGATCCACGTGAGCATGGCGTACGTGGCCGGAATGAAGCCAATCTTCAAGATGCCAATCGAGTAGCCGTAGGCTACGGCGCTCAACGTGAAGATGAACGGAAACATCATCGAGCCACGCAGCTCTCGTGCACGGTGGACGAGCGTCAGCGCCGAGATCAGTGCCACCAGCACCGGCGCCAGCAGCACCACGTTCGTGGGGTTGAACCCATGTTGGAAATCGACAACGCGTCGCACCCACGGCGTGAAGAATACCAGGCCGTAGACGAGAGCCACGTACCGCCCCGGCTCGCGATAGAAGGAGACCAGCCCGGCCAGCACCGCAAGCCCTACGTAGAGCGGCGGGAACAGCCTTCCCCCGCCACCGGCGAGACCGGCGAGGGTAACCAGGAAGAAGATCCCCAGCGTCAGGTTCGAAGCCGGATCCGCACCGTGGCGCTGGATCACCTGCGCTGCGATGGATGGGCGAACTGGCAATGTCATCCGGGGCCTCCCCGCGCCGCTCAGCGCGCTGCGCCGGGGTGCCGCGTGCCCTGTTCCCCGATATCGCGCGAGCGCCGTGCGCGACGATAGCGGCGGCGCGCCGACTGCAATGCGTACGTGAGCAGTGCGACTGCAATGGTGGAGGCCGTTCCGTGGGCGAACAGCGAGAAGGGCGCCACATCGTCGACCCTCTTGAGCATCGTCGGACCCGTATCCAGCGGTCCCTGCATTCCGTTCATCTTGGACAGCACCGACACGTCCATGCCGAGCATCATGTCGGGAAGCGTCGTGCTGAAGCCACTGCTCAACGCGGGATCGCTTGCCCGGAACACGAACATGGTGGCCAGCCACAGCCCCATCAGCATCAGGGTACTCAGGTACACGGTGCGCGGCTTGGGAAGGTACCACTTGTACGACGCTCGCGACGAATGGCGACGGCGGCCCGCCCATGAGGCGTCGAGAATCCACCAGGTGAGCACCGAGACCGCCACGGTGGTCGCAAAGATCGCTGGCGCGATCAGCGCCTCGGCGGCGGCGAGCAGGCAGCCCGCAAGCATCGCCGCACTGAACTGCCCCGACGACGGCAACTTCTCCGTGCCCGTGTCGAAGATGTCGGGAACGAGCTCGGTGTGCCTGAGGGATGGATCAGAGTGCCTGGCCATGGGTGCGTCTCGTCCTGGTCGTCAACGACCGTATTCGTAGTAGTAGCCGTACCCCTGACGATACCGCGAGCCGCGCCGGAGCTCGACATCATTCAGCACTGCACCAGCAAGGACGACCTGCGTGTTGCGCAACTGGGCCACGGCGAATTTCAGTTCGTCACGGTCAGTCTTGTCCGAACGCGCCACGAGCAGCAAGGCATCGGCGTTGGAGGCAATCAGCGCCGCGTCCGTGAACAGGTTGAGCGGCGGACTGTCGAGCAGCACATAGTCGTACTGCTGGCGCAGGCGGTCGAACAGTGGCTGCAGCCGCGTGGCCACCAGCAGGTCCGCGGGATTCACGCTCGGCGAGCTGCCCAGGGGGAGAACATCGACCGACCCGCCCGTTTCCATCGAGACGCGCCGGATGCACTCGCCCGGCGAGGCCTGTCCGTACATGAGGTCGAAGAATCCGGGCGACGGCGGAATTCCGAACGCTTCATGCACCGTGCCGCGGCGCGTCTCGGCGTCGATCAGGATGACGCGCTGTCCCTGCTGCGCCAGCGTGATGGCCAGGTTCACCACCGTGGTGGTCTTGCCGTCGCCAGGCAGGGCACTCGTCACCACGATGACGCGCGGTGCCTTCGGAGGCGTCAGGTAGTTGAGGTTCGTGCGGAGTACCCGATACGCCTCAGCGGCCGGGGTGTGGTACTCGCGGACGGAGCCAGGTGCCGAACTGCCGCCGTCCCCCCGGTCGCGCGACGCCGGCGGCGCACCAGGTTCGCCTTCCGGGGCTGGAGGAAGTCGGTACGCTCCCCCCCGCGACTGCTGCTGCAGGTTGGGGATGATGCCGATCACCGGCACGCCGACGATGGCTCGCAGGTCAGCCTCGTCGTGAATCGTCGTATCGAGCCAGTCGCGAAGGAACGCCACGCCGACGCCTACGATGAGGCCCGAGAAGATCGCCACCGCGAAGATCAGGGTCTGCGACGAATTTCCCACCATGTCCGCGCTCACCGCGTCGTCGAGCACCTGCGCCGACGAATCGGGCACGGAGGCGCTGATCTCGGCTTCCTGCAGCCGCATCTGCACCTGCTTCATGGTCTCCAGTTGCACCAGACGGTCGCGTTCGAGTCGCTGGAACTCCATGGCCTGTTCAGGCATGTGCGACAGTGCCCGCTGGATCGAATCGACTCGACGCTGGCGGTCATCCACCAGCGAATTGCGCTGGCTGAGGAAGGCCGCGGCACGATCCTGGATGCGTGTCCTCACCGTCTCCATGCGGGAGTTGAGCGACTGGATGTCGGGATCGTCAGCCGTCCGGCGCTGACGCAGGATGTCGCGCTCCGAGCGGAGCTGCTGCAGTGTGTTCAGTTCCGCCGTCGCAATGCCCAGGAACTCGGGGGTCGCCAGCGCGCGCCGGAGGAACTCGTCCGCCCCATCCGCCCCCTGCTGCTGCAGTGGAACGAGGGCGCGGGCGATCGCATCACGTTCCAGCGTGATCGTGGTCATGTTGGTGCGCAGCAATTCCAGCTCGGACTCCAGGTCCTTGATCTTGCCGTCCACGCTCGACACGCCGCGGGCAAGCAGGTAATCGCGAATCTGTGATTCCTGTGCGCCCAACTGGTCGCCGACGACCTGCGCCTGTCGCTGCAGGTATACGACCGTCGAGCGCGCCCCGCTGGCCGACAAGTCGATACGCCGCTTCACGTACGCGCGGGCCAGCACGTTTGGCACCTGCATGACCACGGCCGGATCCTTGCCGCTATACGTGATGCGCAGCACGTTCGCATCGCGGCCGGCTTGCGTCACGCGAATCGCATCCCGCAGCGCCGACGCCACATCGTTTCGCGGAAATACGGTGAACACCAGCCTATCGTAGCGGGAAGCGGCGCCCGACAGCTGAATCCAGCCGCCCTCAATCGAGATCGGCATCGAGTCGGGAAACGTGCCCAGCAGCTTCTCGCTCGGCAGCATGCGCACCTCGCGCTCGCCGCGCGCGGCGCGATCCAGACGGTAGTTCTGCGACGGTGCCTCCGCGCTCACATAGGCACTGCGCACCACCTCACTGTTCTGCTTGCGGACCGGCTGGACGAGACTCAGCCGCATGGCCATCGAGTCGACGACATCGTAGGCCAGCTTGCGACTTGTGAGCAGCTGCGTCGCCGTGGCCAGCACGTTGGTATTGTCGGTGCTCAAGAACGCGTACGGCGAGGCACCAACATCCTTCTTCTCCTCGATGCGCACGGTTGCCGACGCTGAGTACACCGGCTCGAGGCGGCGGACCGCCAGCAAGGCCGCTGCCGTGGCGAGTCCCACGCAAATCACGATGATCCAGGCGCTGCGCGCGACCGTCTGCCACGCCCTGCGAAGATCGATTTCCGTGTTAGCGTCGGCAAGCGGCAGATAGACGGGAAGCTGCTCTGCGGTCATGCTATTTCTTCGCGAATATGAGGAATTGCATCAGCAAAGTGACCAACGCACCGTACCTGACAATCGAATCAATCCGCCCGTCCCACGGGTTCGGATCCACCACCATGATCGCGTCACCTTCGTCAACGGGCACGCGGTCGAGCCGCTGGTCGACCGAGAGCGGGTACCGAGTGCCGTCACGTCCCTTCTGGAGCAGAATCGAGGGCGACCGAATGCTCGTGCCACGAAGGCCGCCGGCCTTCGCCACCAGCAACTGCACCGTCATGGTTGGCTCCACCTGGTAGACCCCGGGAGTCCGAACCTCGCCCAGGACGGGCAGATTCCTCACGATGCCAACGTCGACGATCGCGTCGATGATGCGGCGCGAGTAGCCAGCGGAGACGAGTTGGGTGAGCGAATCCACCGTCAAACCCGCCACCGCCAACCGCCCCAGGCCGGGCAACAGCACTTCGCCCCGTGAATTCACCACCCACTGCCCGTTGAGTTCGGGCTCGCGATAGACACGCACCCGAACCTCGTCACCCGAGAGCACCGTCCAGGGACGGTCGGGCAGCGGCCCGGTTTCAACGGGCGTGCGGGACGCGCAGGCCGAGAGCACCAGAAACGCCGTCGGCACCGCATGGCGCACAAGTCGATTCATGAAAGCACGCACAGGGATCGGGAAGAAGGCGTGAGAGACGGGAATCCGAGACAAAACGATCCGCGACGACGAGTCGTCACGTTTTCAGAAGGCACCTTTCGCCGAGAGCACGGCGGGAATGGTGCGAAACAGGATCACGAGATCCCGCCAAAGCGTCCACCCGCGCACGTAGTTCGCCTCGAGGCGCACCACCTCCTCGAAGTCGCGAATGGCATTGCGGCCACCCACCTGCCAGGGACCCGTGATGCCGGGCAGCACTTCGAATCGCACGAAATGGTGCGGGTCGTACCGCAGGACCTCGGACGGAAGCGCCGGCCGTGGCCCCACCAGTGACATCTCGCCCCGCAGCACGTTCCACAGCTGCGGCAGTTCGTCCAGGCTGGACCGACGCAGGAACTTGCCCACCGCCGTCAGCCGCGGGTCGTTGGGCAGCTTGAAAATGCGCTGCTTGCCATCGTGAATGTTGGCCCCCGCCACTTCAGCCTGGCGCTGTTCGGCGTTCGCCACCATGGTGCGAACCTTCAGGCAGATGAACGGATCGCCACCGAGTCCCACCCGCACCTGACGGAACAACACCGGCCCGGGCGAGGTAAGCTTCACCAGCAGGGCCACCAGCGCGAATACCGGCGCCAGAACCACCAGGCCCACTGCGGCGCCACCGACGTCCATGACTCGCTTCACGACAAGTTGCGACCCCACCAACGCCGGGCGCGACAGCAGCATCAGCGGCTCGGCGCGCCGGAGCACGAATGTCGGCTCATCGAAGCCGCGGAACGCCTCCCGCCGTGTCGCATACACGCGCGCACCCGCGCTCGACGCGGCAATCATCACGCTCTGGAGTGCCAGGTCGGAGACGGCACCCACCAGCACCAGGGAATCCGCGTTCGAGTCGGCAATGTGATCGTACAACTGCTGCATGCCCTCGCCCCCTGGTTCACCCCAGCGGGCCGTCAGTTCATAGGTGGCTGGCATCGCACGGCTCTCGCTGGTCGCCAGGCGATCGTGGCGCAGCCTCTCGATCTCTGCGCCGGGCCCGAGCACCAGCGTTCGCGACGGATCCAGCCGGCCGGGATCGATCGAGCTGAGCGCGCGAAACAGGCCGCCTCGCTGAACAACGAGCCCCAGCCAGGCCGTGGCCAGCACGACGATCACCGCGACCCAACGCCAGATGAGTCCCGGCCCCCAGACTTCCGCCCAGCGGGGAAGCGCCAAGCCGAGCAGAAGGGCCACGAACATGCGCCACGGAATCGACTGCCGTTCCGTGAAGCTGTAGCAGCGCGTCGCCACCAGGCAGAACACCAGCGACGTCAGACGCCGCGTCAGCGCCGACGTCGACAGGGGAATGAGGCCATTGAGGAACGACCGGCCGTCCAGCCCGAGAAGCGGCTCCGCCCGTCCGAATGGCAGCATGGCGAAGAACGTGAAGACCGTGGCCAGCGTCAGCACGTCCGCCGCCACGATGATCGCGCCATAGCTGACCTCGCGCCAGAACCGACGGCGCTGCAGGTCAAGTGCCCGGTGGCGCACCTCCAGCTTGGTCAGGTGCGCAGGAGTCGGAGTCAAGGAGAGAGGCGGCGAGATGGTCACAAATCTGTACGGCAGCGCGGGTAGGCGGGCAGCCCGGAGGCCCAACAGGCCCGTGACGCCAGTATCCATATAGTATACGAGGATGGATCCGGACCAGCAGCGGGCAAGGTGAACCTCCCGTCTCGGCTCACCGTGCGGCTGGTAAGCCATGGTTCTCTTGACACGAAGTTACCCTATTGACTATCTTTCGTCCAGTATACAGTTTCGCGACAGCCAGACTACAGCCCAACCCTCTTGGCGTGGCGCCGACACCGTGCCAATCGTCAATGAGCGCTGACGCTGCGATCCCCGGTCTTCCCGTCCTCGGCGTTCGTTAGGATCTCTCTTTGTGAACACGCTTGCCACCGTGAAGACTGACGACACGCCCAACGCCGGTGATGAACGCCGCTTCCGCCCCGGTGGAAGCGCGGCGCAGATAGAGAAGTTGCGGCAGTTCCTCACCGAAGCGATCCAGCGCGGCGCGAGCGACGTGCACATCCGCGCCGGCGATGTCGTTTATGCGCGCATTCACGGGCAGCTCGTTCCGCTCGACACCCCGGTGCTCGGCGCGTTGGACACGCGCGAGCTCGCCATGCACATGCTCGCAACGGCACCCAATGCGCCGACGCTGGATGAGGTCCACGACTATACGGGCCCGTGGAGTGCCCCGGGCATCGCCCGCTTCCGCATCAGCATCCTGAAGCAGCGCTCCAGCTACATGGTGGTGATGCGCGTCATTCCCGACGTACTGCCCACCTTCGAGTCGCTCGGCCTGCCGTCGGCGCTCGGCCGCACGGTGCTGACCGAGTGCGGCTTGGTGCTCGTCAGCGGCGTCCCTGGGTCGGGTCGAACCAGCACGCTGGCTGCGCTGGTAAACCACCTCAACACGGAGGCCCCGTCCCGGCGCCACATCGTGTCGGTGGAACCGTCCATCGAGTTCCTGCACAAGAGCCAGAAATGCTCGGTAACGCAGCGTGAAGTCGGCATCGATACCGAGTCGTACTTCGCGGGCATGCGGGCTGCGCTCGACCAGGACGCCGACGTGGTGGTCGTAGGTGAGCTCGTCGGCCCGGAGATGATTGAGATGGCTTTTCGCGCCGTCGAATCGGGGCGCCTTGTCATCGCCAAGCTTCAGGCAACTGATGTCGTCAGCACGATCAAGGGCCTGCTCGCCAACTTCCCGGCGGACCTGCAGGACCAGATGCGCCTCCATCTCACGGAGTCGTTGCGCACGGTGATCGCCCAGCGGCTCCTCCCCCGCGCCGACGGCACCGGCCGCGTGCTCGCGGCGGAACTGCTGCTGATGCACAACGGCGTCCGCGATGTGCTTAGCGACCCCGGCCGCCTGCACGAGATGCGCGCCGTGCTCGCCGAGGGGCGCGCCCAGTTCGGCACGCAGACCTTCGACCAGCACCTGGCCGACCTGGTCATTGCCGGGCGCGTGGCGTTCGACGTCGCGGTCATCCTCGCCACCAACTCGCTCGACTTCGAACTGCAGCTGCGCGGACTACGAAGGTAGGGCGCTCGCTAGCGCCCGAGAAGCCGCGCCCACCACGGCCGCCCCTTCCTTGCCCCGCCACCCAGCGGCTCCACCGTCAGCGGCGGTTCGCCGCGCAAGAGACGCGCGGGATTGCCGCAGAAGAGAGCCTCAGCCTGCGCCGCCCCACCGCGCACGGTAAGTGCGGCCCGTGCCGCCGAGACCGCCGGCGCCCCGCGACCATGGAAGTCGCTTGACCCGTATTCCACCCAGCCGCGGGCGAGCAACGCCGCGGCGCGGCGCGCGGGACCCTCGCCGTGCAGCCCGATCAACGACCCGGCGTTCACCTGGAAGTAGGCGCCCGCATAACGAAGCGGCAGCAGTTGCTCGAGCGATTCGTCGACATTGCGATAGCGCTCGGGGTGCGCCACCACGGGCTGCCAGCCGTTCTGCCGCAAGGCCCGCACGGCATAGTCGGCATGGACAAGCGGAAGCTGCAGGCCCGGGTACTCCACCAGCACGAACCGCCCGCCCGCCAGGCGCAGGCGCTCGTCACTGACGTCTGGATCAGGCACGTCCAGCATCAGTTCGACGCCGCGCAGCACCCGCACGCCACTGGCGGCCACCTCGGCATCGGCCGTGAGTCGCGCGAAACCGACGTCCAGTTGTGCCAGGCGATCCTGCGCCATCTCCGGCACGAGCGTCAGCGAACCGTCGAAGTGCGGAGTCACGATGGCGGTAGTCACGCCGTCGCGCGCCATGGCGGCGATTGCGGCGCGCGACTCGGCGATGTCGGCGGCGCCGTCATCGACCCCTGGCACGAGATGGCTGTGAAAGTCGGTGGCCGGCGGGCCCGAGCTCATTCGTTCACCGCAGCGCGCAACGCCGGTTCGAGAGTGGCCTGCCGAAATTCATACCCGGCAGAGAGAAGGCGGCGCGGCATCACGCGCTGGCTCGCAAGCAGGGTAGCCTGCGCCATTTCACCAAGCACCAAAGTGAGCGCCAGCGCCGGCACGGGGAAGAGCGCCGGACGATGAACGACACGGGCCAGTGTCGTCGTGAACTCGGCATTGGTCACCGGTGACGGCGCCGTGGCATTCACCACGCCGGTCAGCTCCCGATGCTCCAGCGCAAAGCGCACGATGCCGACGGCGTCGTCCACCGACACCCAGCTCATCCACTGCCGTCCGTTCCCCACGCAACCGCCGACGCCGAGCCGAAAGACGGGAAGAAGCCTGCCCAGCGCCCCACCGTGGCGCGACAGGATCACGCCGAAACGCAAATGCACCGTGCGAATGCCGGCCACGCGCGCCGCATCAGCGCTCGACTCCCACGCTCGCACGACATCGGCGAGGAAGTCATGCCCGGGAGGCGTGGACTCGTCACAGACGGCGTCGCCTGAGTTCCCATAGACGCCCACGGCTGAGGCGCATACGAGGACACGCGGCCGCGGCGCCAGCCCAGCCGCAGTGCGCGCGATGAGCGTGGTGCCCGCAACGCGGCTCTCGCGAATCTCACGGCGACGCGCTGGTGTCCAACGCCGGCCGACATTCGCGCCAGCCAAGTGCACGAACGCCTCGACGCCCTCACAGGCCGCCGCATCGATCAGGCCAGCCGCCGGATTCCAGCGCACCTCGGCGTCCGGCCCGCGCCCGATGCGCACCACCTCATGCCCTGCGCCTTGCAGCGCCGGAACCAGCGCCGTGCCCAACATGCCACTCGCCCCGGTCACGCCGATTCGCATTCTCGCGCGCTCCATGCCGAAGGGTCAGTCGGCGGGCAGGTCCATCAGCCGCCACAGGTACCAACTGGCGATGGTGCGATACGGTGCCCACGGCGCGCCACGCTTGAGTACCTGCGGTGGCGTGGGGAGTCGTCGCAGGCCGTATGCGCGCTGGATCCCCTTCTGGATGCCAAGGTCGAGGTCGGGCAGCACGTCCACCCGTCCCAGGCGGAACATCAGGAACATCTGCGCCGTCCAGCGTCCCACCCCCTTCACAGTGGTCAGCGTGGCAATCACTTCGTCGTCGTCGAATTCGTGCAGTCGCTCGAGCGGGAAGCGCCGGGAGGCCGCGTGCGATGCCAAGTCCTTGAGGTACGCCGTCTTCTGGCCGCTGAGGCCGGCGCCGCGCAGCATGGTGTCGTCGAGCCTGAGCAGCGCACGCGGCGTCGGTTCGCGGCCGCCGAAGAGCGCGAGCACGCGGCCATGAATGGTCGCGGCGGCACTCCCACTGAGCTGTTGGTAGACGATGGAACGTACGACGGCGCCGAAGTGCGACCCCCCGGAGGCGACGCGTGCGCGGCATGGCCCCACGCGCTCGATGACGCTTCCAAGCACCGGGTCGGCCGCGCGCAGGTGGATGAGGGCTTTCTTGACGGGGAGCGGCATGGTGCGTTGAACCTAGCACCGTCGGCAGGCAGCGACTATCGCATGCCTGGCGGGAGGGCCATCTCGGCCACGCACCTCATACGTGCTCCGGTTCGTTGCGCACGACCCGAACGAGTTCATTCACGTCGAAGGGCTTCTGCAGGAACGCCACGTCCGCGGCGGGAATGGCCGCGCGCACGGCGTCGTCAGCCACATAACCGGACATCAGGATGATGCGCACTCCCGGATGCGCCTGCAGCAGGTGTGTGGCCAGCTCGGGCCCCCCCATCAGCGGCATCTCGACGTCGGCGACCAGCACGGTGAGGGCCGGCCGCGCCACCTGCCATGCCTCGAGGGCGGCCACGCCATTGGCGGCCTCTATCACCTTGAAGCCCTCGCGCAGCAGCACCAGCCGCACCACCCGGCGAACGGTGTCGTCGTCCTCCACCAACATTGCGTAGCGCTCCGTCGAGTGCATGTCACTGGGCGCACTGGCCGTCGGCACGCTGCGCGACGTCAGGGCGTCCTCCTGCGCCAGAGGGAACCCGAGGCGAACGATGGTCCCCGCCGGCGACGACTGCACCGACAGCCATCCGCCACTCTGCTGGGCGAAGCCGAGCGCCGTGGGCAACCCGAGCCCGCGCCCCGCGCCCTTGGTGGTGTAGAAGGGCTCGAACACGTGCGCGCGCGCCTCGACGGACAAGCCAAGTCCCGTGTCGTGCACCGAGACGTAAGCATACTCGGCGTGCTCATCCACCCCGGCGGCGCGCGCCTCGGCGCTGCGCACGCCACGCGCGGTGGCCACGAGAATGCGCCCCGTCGTGCCCGCCATCGCCTCGCCTGCATTCTGGGCCAGCACCAGGATGGCGTCGCCGAACCGCACGCTGTCCACCCGAATGCGTCCGGCGTCCATGGCGTAGCGAAAGTCAGCCGTGACGCCGTCGGGGAGCCTTTTGCGGATGGCATCCTCGAGTGCGTGCATCGCCGTGTTCACATCGAGCAACATCGGCTGCAGCGACTGCCGCCCCGACAGCGCCAGCAGGTCCCGCGCCAGCCGTCCCGCGCTTGCCGTCGCCTGCGCGATCTCGGACACCGCGTCGCGCACGCGCTCGTCGCCGTCGTACTCGGCAAGCAAGAGGTGACTGCGGGTGGAGATCGTCGTGAGCAGGTTCGTGAAGTCGTGCACGATGCCCGCGGCCAGCTGACGCACGGCATCGGTCTTGGCCTGCATCGCCTGGCGCGAGCGCAGTTCCTCGCGCACCGTGACGTCGCGCAGGATGATGGCCTGCATTCCGCGGTCGCCTGGAAGGCGCCACACCGCTCCTTCCACCCTCACCGGCAAGCCGGAATCGCGCCGCGCCAGCATCGGCTCCGACTCGCCGACACGCAGGTCCTGTCTCCCCCCTGACGCAAATCCCAGCAGCACCTCGCGCAGCCGCCCCGCATCGTTCACTTCCACCAGCGACAGGAAGTCGCGCCCGGCCAACTGCGCCGACGACAGGTCGAACAGGTGTTCCGCCGCCGAATTGGCCGTCTGCACATGCCAGTTGCCGTCGAGCAGCAGCAACGCATCGGTGGTCGACGCAATCAGGCTCTGCAGCTGCTCCTCCGACTCCTCGGCGATGCACCGGGCGTCCTCCATGACGAGAAGCACCATTCCGAATCCCAGCCCACCGAGCGTGAGCGTGTCCAGATAGACCTGGTGGCGCACCACGGACGACAGGAAGCCGGTCATCGCGTTTTCCGGCGCGAGGATCGCAACACCGTACAGCGCCCATGTCACTGCATATACGAGCATCGCCCCCGACGTGGCGAAAGTGCCAAAGGTCTTCCGGCCTCGGCTCCGCGTGCCCAGCCGCCACGCCCCGACGCCGCAAAGCACCGTGGCAAAGGGCGACTGCCAGGCCACCAGCGTGCTGGAAGCAGCTGACACCCACGCCGTCACGACGCCAAGGAAGGCCAGCATCGCGGTCACCGGCCCCACGGGAAGCCGCCGTTCGGGACGCACGTAGGCCAGCGCGCCGAGCAGCAGGAGCCCGAAGAAGGTGAGCTTCCCCACCTGGTAGCCGAGCGAACCCAGGAGAAGCGGCACGCCATGCATATGCCGCACGAAGAGTGCGAAGAGCGACAGCGCGAGGACGGTCCACGCCCGCTCCCACAGCTCGAAGTACGCCCGCGGCTTCACCTGCCGACGCACCAGGGCGAACAACGCCGCAAGCAGCACCGCGGCGCTGAGTTCCAGCACCAGAGCAGCCAAGTTGGTAAGGACGGGCACGGCTTCGTCTGGAGGCATCGGCACGGCGGGAGTTCGGGACATTGAAAACTTGCCGCCGGCAGCCTCCTGCGGGAGGGGGCATCACTCGGCACCTGCGCCCGGTCCGCACTACATTCAAGGAGAGCACGGCGAGCGCTGCGACCCGCGCCTACAATAATCCCGAAGGCCCCCTACAGGAGCCCCGATGCGTATCACCAAGGTCGGTGTCGTCGGTGCGGGCGTCATGGGGAGCGGCATTGCCGCCCTTGCCGCCTCCGCCGGCTTCCCCGTTGTCCTTCTCGACGTCCCGGGCAGTGATGATCCGGCCTCGCCTGACCGTTCGGCGCCGGCCCGCAACGGCCTCGAGAAAGCCCGCAAGGCCAGGCCCGCAGCCTTCATGGATGCTGGGCGCGCCGCCCTCATCACCACCGGCAATATTGCGGACCACCTCGATTTGCTCGCCGACTGCGACTGGATTGTCGAGGTCATCGTCGAGCAGCCGACTCCCAAGCAGCAGCTGTTTGAGCGGCTCGAGCGCATCGCCCCGCACGCCATCGTCACCTCGAACACATCGGGAATTCCGATGGCCGTCTTGCTCGAGGGACGCAGCGACGCGTTCAAGCGCCAGTTCCTCGGCACGCATTTCTTCAACCCGCCGCGGTACATGCACCTTCTCGAGTTGATACCGACGCCGTTCACGGCGGTCGAGACGCTTGAGGCCATGCGTGAATTCTCCGAGCGCACGCTCGGCAAGGGCATCGTGCTCTGCAAGGACGTGCCCGGCTTCGTGGCCAACCGCCTTGGCGTCTTCGGGATGTTCACCACGTTCAAGCTGATGGAGGAGTTCAACCTCACCATCGATGAAGTCGACGGGCTGACGGGCGCGCTGATCGGGCGTGCCAAGACGGCGACCTTCCGCACCGGTGACCTGTCGGGCCTCGACATCCTCGTCCACGTGAGCGCCGGGCTCTCGCAGGCAACGGGTGAGGATTTTACCCTTCCCGGGTGGGTGCACGAGATCGTCAAGCGCGGCTGGCTCGGTGACAAGTCGGGCGGCGGATTCTACAAGAAGAATGGCAAGGACATCCAGACGCTCGAGTGGCGCACACTGGAGTACCGCCCGCAGCAGCGCCTCTCCACCCCGGAGATCGACGCGCTCCTGAAGCTGCCGGTGACGGAACGGCTCGCCAAGGTTCGCGACCTGAACGGCAACTACGGCAACTTCCTGCGCAAGTTGCTCAGCATCGTCGCCTACCATACGGCGCGTCTCGCCCCGGAACTGGCGCATGACATCGCCAGCGTCGACCGGGCCCTCGAGTGGGGCTACGGCTGGGAAGTGGGCCCATTCCGCGTCATGGACGCGCTGGGCATCGACTGGCTGCGCGCACAGATCGAGCAGCTCGGATTCGAGGCGCCACTCCTCTTTCACCACGCCACCGATGGCTTCTACACGGGCAGCGGCGTCGCCGAACAGATGGCGTCACCGAGAGGATACCAACCGGTGCCGGCCATCCCGCACCGGCTGTCGCTGGGCGCGCGCCGGGCCGACGGACGCATGGTGGACGAGAACAAGGAAGCGCGCGTCATCGACCTCGGTGACGGCGTGCTCTGCCTCGAGTTCTGCGGCAAGATGAATACGCTCGGCACTGGCGTAGTCGAGATGGTCGCCCGGACCATCGACCGCATCGGCAGGGGCCACTACGTCGGCCTCGTGATCGGCAACGACGACGCGCGCACTTTCACCGCCGGCGCCAACCTCGCCCAGCAGGGACCGGCCCTGATGAGCGGTGACTGGAAGGCGATCGAGGCGGGCATCGCGCGATTCCAGGAGACGTCGATGTCGCTGCGCCGGGCGCCATTCCCGGTGGTGGCCGCACCGTTCGGGCTCACGCTTGGCGGCGGCTGCGAGTTCTCCATGCATTGCGACCGCGTCCAGGCGCACGCCGAGCTGTACATGGGCCTCGTCGAGGTGGGCGTGGGGATCATTCCCGCTGGAGGCGGCACCAAGGAACTCGCCTTTCGGTTCGTCAACGACCTCAAGCCGTACGAGGACGCCGACCCGTTTGAGGCGGCCAAGCGCGCGTTCAAGCTCATCGCGCTCGCCCAGACGAGCACCAGCGCGCACGAAGCCCGCGCCCTGGGCTACCTGCGTGCCGACGACCGCATCTCGATGAACCGCGATGCGCTGCTGTCCGATGCCAAGGCGCGCGTGCTCGACCTGGCGCCGGGCTACGTGGCGCCGCCGTCCATGACCATGCGCGCGCTCGGCAGGGAGATCGTCGCCAACCTCGACTACGCGCTCTTCTCGTTCCAGGAAGCCGGGCAAGCCAGTGCGCACGACGTACGCATTGGCCACGAGATCGCCGTGGTGCTCGCCGGCGGCGACGGGCCATCACGGGAAGTCACCGAGCAGGACCTCATCGATCTTGAACGCGACGCCTGCCTGCGCCTGCTGGGCACCAAGGAAACCCAGGCGCGCATGCAATACATGCTCGAGACCGGCAAGCCGCTGCGCAACTGACCGCCCTCACGACTTCAGCGGGCGCGCCGCACGCGGCGGCCCGGGAGAATGGACCATGCAAATGAAGGACGCTGTCATCGTGAGCGCGGTCCGCACGGCCGTCGCTCGCGGCAAGAAGGACGGAGGGCTGGCCACGGTGCACCCGGTGGACCTGTCAGCCGAAGTGCTCAAGGCCGTGGTGCAGCGCGTGAACTTCGACCCCGCACTGGTCGAGGACGTGTTGTGGGGCTGCGCAATGCCCGAAGGGGCGCAGGGACTCAACATCGGGCGCATGGGCGTGTTGCGCGCCGGGTTTCCGGTGGAGGTGTCGGCCGCCACGGTGAACCGGTTCTGCTCGTCGGGGTTGCAGACCGTCGCCATGGCGGCCCAGTCCATCATGACCGGGCTGTGCGACGTGGTCATCGCCGGTGGCGTCGAGATGATGAGCGCCGTGCCGATGGGAGGCTTCCACACGCGCCTCCAGCCGCAGATGATCGAGGAGAACATCGGCATGGGTTTCACCGCCGAGCGCGTGGCGAAGCAGTGGGGAATTACGCGCGACCAGGCCGACGACTTCGCGCTCGGCTCGCAACAGAAGGCCGTGTCCGCGATGCAGCGCGGAGCGTTTACCGGCGAGATCGTGCCGGTGCCGGTGCCCCGCGTCACGTACAAGGGGGCGAAGAAGTCCACCGT
>DATCGU010000190.1:0-21526 GCA_036508735.1 Gemmatimonadaceae bacterium | reverse complement strand
CGACGACCTCACCAAGCAATCCATCGCCGCCATCTTCGGGCGCGAGATGCTGCTGGACGATGCCATCGTCGAGAAACTGCGCCGGCGATGGAAGTCACGGGGCTGGCCCGGCGACCTTCCGGAGAGCAACAAGCAGCAGGCGCTGATTCCTGCGGGGGCCACCATCCTCGAGAATCACCACGGTTCGGCGCCGGGAATCTGGCTCGAGGACGGGCGCGGCCGCTGGGTCGCCATGCTCCCCGGCGTGCCGCGCGAGATGCGCGGTATGCTCGCCGACACGCTATTGCCGCGCATCCGCGCCCTCGTCACCGGGGAGCCCACCGTGGTGGCGTCGCTGACCATTCGCACCACCGGCATCTCGGAGAGCGCGCTGTCCGACCGCGTGCGCGCCCTCGAGGGTCTGCAGTTGGAGGAACTCGCGCTGGCGTACCTGCCCGGCTGGGAGGGAGTCGACCTCAGGCTGACGGCGCACGGGGTCACCGCGCAGGACGCCGAGGCTCGCTTTGCGCGTGTCGGCGGCGCCCTGAGGGCGGCGGCCGGTGACCACGTGTATGGCGAAGGGAATGACGACCTCGCGGCCTCCGTGCTCACTGCCCTGCGCGGGGCGGGCATGACCATTGCCGTCGCCGAGAGCTGCACCGGTGGGATGCTCGGCGCACGGCTCACCGCGGTGCCCGGCTCGAGCGACGTGGTGACCGGTGGCGTCATTGCCTACCACAACGACGTGAAGGTGCGACAGCTTGGCGTCCGCGCCGATACCTTGGCGGTGCACGGCGCCGTGAGCGAGGAGACGGCGCGCGAGATGGCGGGCGGCGTGCGCGCCCTGATGGGCGCGTCGGTGGGTGTGGGAATCACCGGCATTGCCGGCCCCGCAGGCGGAACTCCGGACAAGCCCGTCGGCACGGTGTGCGTTGCGGCTGATGTCGGCGGCGTCGCGAAGAGCTTTCGCGCCTCGTTGGTGGGTGATCGGCACGAGGTACGCCAGCGCAGTGCGCAGGCCGCGCTCAACCTCGTGCGACGAATGCTGGCGGGCCACGCCTGACGGTTGTCAGCCGGCGCGAATACCCGGAGAAGGCCGATTCCGGCCAACGGGCGAAACGCCACTCCCGGTGCTCCCGTACGGACCGTCAGGGCAGCAGTCAAATCGGCAGAAATCGTTGGTCCGCCGGTTGCACTGTACGTCCACATACCGTGAAATTCAGGAGTCGTCCGGAGCGCGGATCGTCCACGCCCGTCGACGCCAGCCCAATGCTGCCGACATGACTGACCCGAACGAACCCTTCGAAGAACCGCTGATCCCGGACCCCGCCGATGCCACCCTGGCCGCCGAGGCTGCGGCGGATGCCGTGAGCGTCGCCGAAACCGAGGTGCTTCGCCTGCTGACGGAACAGAAGGACAGGTACCTTCGGCTGTTCGCCGAGTTCGAGAATTTTCGCCGGCGCACCGTTCGCGACCGGCAGGAGGCCGAGCTCAAGGGCATGGGCCTGCTCATCAGCGGGCTGCTCGATTCGCTGGATGATCTCGGACGCGTGGCGCACGTCGACGCATCCACCACGCCGGCGCAGGCCATCGTCGATGGCGTGGCGATGGTCGAGAAGAAGGTGCTCAAGTCGCTTTCCGGGCACGGGCTCGAGGTCGTGAATCCCGTGGACGAGATCTTCAACCCTGCGGTGCACGAGTCGCTCAGCGCCATTCCCGCCTCGCTGCCCGAAGAAGACGAACGCGTGGCCATGGTCTACCAGGTGGGCTACGTCTTCAACGGCCAGCTGCTGCGCCCAGCCCGCGTCGTCGTCAAGCAGTGGCACGGTTGACCGGCTGATGGCGCACAGCAAGGACTTCTACGCCGTACTCGGCGTCCCCGAGAAGGCGACTTCCGACGAGATCAAGAAGCAGTATCGCCGGCTGGCGAAGCAGCATCACCCCGACTCGAACAAGAGCGACCCCAAGGCGGCCGAGCGCTTCAAGGAGATTTCGGAGGCGTACAACGTCCTGGGTGACGCGAAGCAGCGCAAGCAATACGACGAGATGCGGCGCCTTGGCGCGTTCGGCGATTTCGCCCGCCGCCCGGGCGGTGGCTCCACCGGCGGCTTCCGCGGCGGCGCGCGCCCTGGTGCGCGGTCGGCCACCGGTGCACCCGCGGGGGGGGGGAAGTTCGAGGACTTCGACGTCGGCGGACTCGGTGGCCTGGGCGACCTGTTCAGTTCGATGTTCGGCGGTGGTGGCCAGCCGCGTCCGCCGTCGAACGCCCCCGAGAAGGGGCAGAGCATCGAGACGACGCTCGAGGTGCCGTTTCGCACCGCGGTCATCGGCGGCAAGGTGCCCATCGAGCTCGAGGTGAACGAAGAGTGCGCGGTATGCGGGGGCAGCGGCGCGGCCAAGGGCGCCCGGATCAGCCAGTGCCCCGAGTGCAATGGACGAGGATCGATTTTATTTGGACAGGGCGGCTTTGCGGTGAGCCGGCCGTGCCCGATGTGCCTG
The DNA here is from genome assembly GCA_036508735.1 of Gemmatimonadaceae bacterium. GTDB lineage: Bacteria > Gemmatimonadota > Gemmatimonadetes > Gemmatimonadales > Gemmatimonadaceae > PNKL01. The sequence goes on along the minus strand of DATCGU010000190.1, from coordinate 19,048 downwards.
GGCAAGGGAACGCTGCCAAGCGAGAAGTGCGGCACCTGCAACGGCCAGGGTGCGTTGCGTTCGAAGAAGAAGGTGCTCATCACCGTACCGCCGGGCACCGATACCGACGGGAAGATCCGGCTGAAGGGGCAGGGTGGGCGCGGCGGGCGCGGCGGAGCGCCGGGCGATCTCGTCATCACGTTCAAGGTGGAACCCGACAAGTTCTTTTCGCGCGACGGCCTCGACCTCATCGCGCAGGTGCCGGTGAACGTCGCGCAGGCGACGCTTGGTTCGAAGGTGACGGTGACGACGCTCGACGAGAAGAAGGTGACGATCGCCATTCCGGGCGGCACGCCCAGCGGCAAGCGCTTTCGCGTGCGCGGACAGGGAATCGTGCGCGAAGGAAAAAAGGGCGACCTGCTGCTCGAGGTGCGCATCGAGGCGCCTCACGACCTCACCGCCGAGGCGAAGGCCGCGATGGAAACATTCGCGGCGAAGGCGGGGTTGAAGTACTAGGCCGTCGACCGCCCCGACAGTCTCGCTGAAGGTCAAATTCGGGTGAAGCCAGCATCCGTCGTCCAAGAGGTCTCGATGACATTCGCCTCTCGCAGTCCGCTCTCCGGCCGGTTCCTGGTCGCTCTGCTTGCCCTTGGCGCGCTCGGGGCCTGCAGCAGTAACCCGGTCAGCCCGTGGCACCCGGAGGTGCTCAGCAACCCAGCGGACAACTTCCTGCTCCAGGCTGCCAACGTCACCAACGTGACCACGACCGTCACCAACTCCTGGGTAAATACGGGAACGCGGGCCACCATCACCCACTCGACCACCACCAAGGCCGGATCGACGCTGCTGGTGATCAAGGACGCGGCGGGTGCCACGGTGTACAGCAGGGGGCTCAGCCCCAGCCTGGAAGAGCCGAGCCTAATCGGGAAGGCGGGGACCTGGTCGATCCAACTGACGCTCACCAGTTACTCAGGCAGCCTCAACTTTCGTGTGCAGGCGCTCTAGCGCTTTCTACGTGGAGTTACCGCGTCGCCCTCAGTCGATGAATCCGCCCCCCAGCACCCGCGTCCCCTCATAGATCACCACGCTCTGTCCCGGCGTGATCGCCGAGACGGGGGAGACCAGCGAGAAGGCAGCCGTTCCTTCGCCCACGGCGTCCACGACGGCGCTCGCCAGCGAGGCACGATGGCGGATGCGCACCTGTACCTCGTCACCGACCCGCGGTGGCGCCTCCACCAGCCAGTTGACGCCGGACGCGGCCACCCGGGAGCCGAGCAACGCCTCGCGCGGCCCCACGACCACTTCACGAGTCTCGGGACGGAGCGCCACGACGTACATCGGTTCGCCCCAGCCGCCGGGCAGCCCGCGCCGCTGGCCGATGGTGTATCGGGCGAAACCCTCATGTTGACCAACGACGCGTCCTTTCATCGTCACGATCTTTCCGCTCGACAGCGCCGGCGCCTCGTCGCCCAGCTCACGCCGCAGGATCTGCACGTAGTCGCCGTCGGGGACGAAGCAAATTTCCTGGCTCTCGGCCTTGTCGGCCACGCGCGGCAACGCGAGTTCGCGTGCCAGCGCCCGCGTCTCGGGCTTCGTCATGCCCCCCACCGGCAGCAGCAACCGCTTCACAACGGCGCGATTGATGCCCCAGAGGAAGTACGTCTGGTCCTTGTTCTCGTCGAGTCCACGGTGCAGGTCGCCGTCGATGGCGCGCGCGTAGTGCCCGGTGGCCACGTACTGCGCATCGATGCCGTCGGCCTTGGCCACCAGGTCGCTGAACTTGGTGAACGTGTTGCACCGTACGCACGGAATGGGCGTGCGTCCGCGCGCGTACTCGGCCACGAACTCGGCGATGACGTCGCGGCTGAAGTGGTCGACCATGTTGAGCACGTAATGCGGGATGCCGAGCAACTCGGCCACCCGCCGCGCGTCGCTGGTGCTGTCGAGCGAACAGCAGGGACGGTCGGGCAGATCGCTGCCGTCCTCGAAGAGCTTCATGGTGATGCCGACGACGTCGTATCCCTGACGTACGAGCAGCGCGGCGGCGACGGAACTGTCCACGCCGCCCGACATCGCCACGAGAACCCTCGGCTTTGCGCTCACTATCGTCCACCGTCCATCGTCTAGAAACGGCCCGCCAACGCGCGCGCCTTCTCGATCAACGCCGGGAAGAGCGCAATCACACGGTCAATGTGTTCGTCGGTCGTGAGCTTGCCCACGCTCATGCGAACGACGGCGCTGCCGAGCTCCGAGCTGACACCCATCGCGCTCAGCACGTGCGAGGGCGTCACGCTCCCGCTCTGGCACGCCGAGCCGCTGGAGCAGGCCACGCCCTGCAGGTCGAGCGCCATCAGCATTGACTCGCTGTCCGTGCCGGGCACCGAGAGGCTGAGCATGTGCGGCGCGCGCGGGGCGCCACGGCCGTGCACGACGGCGTCGGGCACGCGCGAGCGCAGCGCCGCCTCGAGGCGATCCCGCAGCGCGCGCAGCCGCGCGCACTCGGCGTCCTTTTCCTTGAGCGTCAGCTCCATGGCTGTCGCCAGTGCCACCGCCATGGGAACGTTTTCGGTGCCCGGGCGGCGGCCGCGATCCTGCGTGCCGCCAAAGAACAGCGGAGCGAGCGGCGTGCCGCGCCGCACGTAGACGGCCCCGATGCTCTTGGGCGCGCCAAACTTGTGGCCGCTCACCGAGCACAGGTCGAACGGCAGTTTCCTCGCGTCGATTTCCACCTTGCCGAAGGCCTGCACGGCGTCGGTGTGGAAGACGGCGCCTGCGCCCTTGGCCAGGGCGACCAGCTCCTCGATGGGCTGGATGACACCGGTCTCGTTGTTGACCCACATCACGCTGGTGACGGCCACATCGTCGCGGATGAGCCGGCGCGCCGAATCGAGGTTCACCTGGCCGGTCGGGTCGATGTCGAGCAACCGCTCGTCACCGCCCTCGCGCGCAGCCTGATGCGCCGACATCAGCACCGCCTTGTGCTCGATGGGCGTCGTCACGAGGCCGGGGCGACCGTTCCCTTGCTGTATGCGCCAGCCGCCCAGCACGGCGAGGTTGTCCGCCTCGGTGCCACCGGACGTCAGGCAGATTTCGTCGGCGTTGGCGCCGAGGCAGGCCCCGATGCGCTCGCGGGCGGTGTCGGTGGCGGCACGGGCCTCGCGGCCCCAGCGGTGCGTGCTGGAGGCGTTGCCGAACTTCGTGGCGAAGTACGGCAGCATCGCTTCGAGCACCTCGGGACGAACAGGCGTCGTGGCGGCGTGGTCGAGATAGATGGGGGGCAGGGGCATTGAACAAATATAGTGGGCACGGGCAGGTGGGGCCGTCGTGCATGGCAGCGCTGCCCCTTGCGGCATCCCTTTCGGTGTGCGGTTACCGGTCGCCGAGCACCTTGATGACCACGCGCTTGCGGCGCTGCCCGTCCCACTCGCCGTAGAACACGCGCTGCCACGGCCCGAGATCGAGCGCCCCGGCGGTGATGGGAACAATCACCTCGTGGCCGAGCGTCAGGGAGCGCAGGTGCGCGGCGGCGTTGTCCTCGCCGGTGTCGTTGTGCCGGTACCGCGCGGGGTCCCACGGGGCCACCGTGTGCTCGAGCCAGTGCAGGATGTCGTGCCAGAGCCCTGACTCGTGATCGTTGACGAACACCGACGCCGAGATGTGCATCGCCGAGACGAGGACGAATCCCTCGGTGATGCCGCTCACGCGCACCTGTTCGGCGACCTCATCGGTGATGTCGATGATCTCCTGGCGGCGCTTGGTTTCGAACCAGAGGTAATGGGTGTGGGCGCTCATCGTTCATGGCTACTTCTTCAGCGCAGCAACCACCGAGTCGATCGTGCCGAGGTACGCGTTGATCAGGTCGCGGCGCAGCGTGAAGACGATCTCGCTCCCGCTGCTCGTGATGAACTTCACCGGTACGTCCCCCTTGCTCGCACGAATCTGGCTGTCGAGAATGCGCGCGCCGAAGGTCGACGTCGGAGTGCACTTGCCATTGAAGCAGTTCTGCGTATCCGTCAGCGAGTCCACCTTGAGTGGCCGGTCGAGCCCCTGCGCCTGCGTGACGTTGCGACCCCCGGGCCAATCCTGGTTCACCCACAGCCGATGGTACCGGTCCGGCCTTCCCGACCGGGACACCACCGTGCCCAGGCCGAAGGCCGGTGCCGCGGCGTTCCAGGCGACGACCGACAGCATGGAGGACGACGGGAAGTCACGGACCTGAACGATCACTCCCCCCTGCGCCGATGCATGGAGGGTGCCAGCCGACGCGGCTCCGGCTGGGGCCACGAACGGGACCGTTCGGCCTGCGCCCGGCCGTGCGGCGACGACCACGGAACCCAGGGTGACGACGACGATGAGAGCGCGAAGGCCAGCGCGACGGGTGGACAGGTGAATGAGCATGGTTTAGGGTCGGGTGTTAAGGATGTTGGAGTATAGCACGTACCGGCGCCGCGTCGAGGCCCGCGAGCTTCACGGGCAACGCAATGAGATCGTAGTGGCCCGATGGCACCTGCGAGAGGTCCAGGTTCTCGAGGACGTACGCGCCGCCATCGAACAGGGCGTGATGCACCGCGAGCACTTTCGACGCGCGCTCGTCGACGCTCGGGCAGTCGACACCCAGCAGCAGCAGGCCGTCGCCGGCCAACTCAGCGGCGCACCCGGCCGAAATCGCGGGCCAGCCGTCGGGGAACGCGCCGCGGGCGATCGTCCGGTCGGTTCGCAGCAGCAGCCGCGCGGGAGTGGCAGTGAGCCCCGCGTCGCGCAGTGCCTGCCGGTCGATGACGCCTTCGTGTCGCGCCAGGTTCACGACCACCACCGGGCCGAGAAATGCGTCGAGCGGCAACCGGTCACTGCCGGCCGCGCCGTCGCGCACGTGCAGCGGCGCGTCGGCGTGCGTGCCGACGTGTGGGCTGGTGTTGATCATCGAGACGTTGACGCTCTCACCCGAGGCGATCTGCGCCGTCCACCCGCAGGAGAACGGGGTGTCGCCGGGCCATTCGGGGGTGCCGGATGCGAGCGTGATGGAAATGTCGATCATCGAACCAGTGTGTTGTCGGGGCAGCCAGCGATCTCGCGATCTCGCGTTCTCGCGCTCTAGAAGCTCTCCACCTGCAGCGCCATCACATCATCCACCCGCATGGTCTCCTGCGTGTAGAACGGCTCGCCGTAGGCGCAGCGAATGAGCGATCCGTAGTGCGCCGACTGGTGCCGGATGACGTCGGCCAGCGGTTCACCCGTGGGATACACCTCTCCGGCCTGCGTGGCCCCGTCGAACTGCGACGTGAAGCAGGCGATCGCCCTGAGCTTCGTGTCGAAGTCCCGGGAGATGTCCACCACGAAGGTGGGCTTCACGTGGTCCTCGCGATATGTGATGGCGTACAGCAGCTTGCGCGGGCGGTGCGGCTCGCTGGTGGGGTCGAGCTTGCGGATTCCGGCCATGAAACAGGCGTCGCGCACGAGCTGCGCGGCGACGCGGTGGTCGGGATGCCGCCCCCTTGGGGCCGGCGCAATGACGATCTGTGGCCGCAGCCGGCGCAGCACCATCGCCAGTGCCTTGCGCGTATCCGGAAGGTTCTCGAACGCCGAGTCGGCAAGGCCGAGGTTCGCGCGCACGGCGACTCCCAGCACCTTGGCCGAGGCGCTCGCTTCCTCGGCGCGGATGGCCACCGAGCCGCGCGTCCCCATCTCGCCCTGCGTCAGGTCGAGGATTCCCGTGCGGCGTCCCTCGCGCGAGAGCCTGGCCAGCGTACCGCCGCATATGAGCTCGGCATCGTCCGGATGCGGCGCGATGGCCAGGAGATCAAGTGGAGTCATGGCACGAATGTAACGTGACGGAGCGGTGGTCCGCACGGTTCGCGGCGGGTGACGACCCTCAGCGCCGCTAATGGCGTTCGTCTGATCAGTTGCGCACCCGGCGCAGCGCCGAGTCACGGGCGGCACCGCGCGATGGCAGCGGCTGCGCGTCCGGGACGCCTGTCGAATCGGGCGCAGAGGTGTGCCTGTCCACCAGGCGCTCCCAGACGACATCGTCCGGGCGCCGCAGTACCAGCTTGTCGGGGGTCAGCAGCGTCACATCGATGGTGTCTGCTCCGTTCTCCGTCGCGCAGACCAGCTCCACTTGCTGACCCCTGGGCGTCGAGCGCACGATGGCCGAGCGTACGACGGCCGGGCGCGAACTCGTGTCCTCGCTCACGATCACGTGCACCGTCGACTCGGTGATAACCAGCCGGCGTCCCTCGTAGCCATAATGTGCGCTCGCCCAGGTACCGCGAAACGCCACCGGTACGGTTGCGTGGCCCGCAGTCCATCCGAAGATGGAAAGGCCCCAGCAGGCGAGTACCAGCACCGCCAGCGCGGGCAGCCACGTGCGGGGCTGAAGGCGCTTCGGCGGGGCAGGTGGCTGCGCGCCGTCCCGCATTCCGCCGAATCCCAAGGGCGTCATCAGGGGGGGATCGACGGAAGACAGGCCGAAGCTAGGGTCCTTCGGCGGGAGCGTGAAGAATTTGCCGACTTCCACGAGAAACTCGTCGAGGGCGCGCCGGCCACGGCCTGTGAGACGCACGACGTGGCGTCGCTGGACGCGGCGTCGATCGGGCCCGTCCGTCGGCCGGTCGGTGGGGTCGGTGCTCATGCGACGGGCAAGCCCGGCAGGAGGTCGACGCCGTACAGGTGCGGCAGGAGATTGCGCCTTGTGGGGAGCGCCTTCAGCAGATCCTCGCGCACCAGCTGACTGAACGCCTCCACGACCCTCGGGTCAAACTCCCCCTTGCTGGAGACGATTTGGTCGACCGCGGCCGCCGGCGAATTCGCCGGCCGGTAGGGTCGATCCCATACGAGCGCGTCGAAGACGTCGGCGACCGAGACGATGCGGGCGAGTGGATGTATCGCTTCACCGGCCAGGCCATCGGGATAGCCCGACCCGTCGAACCGCTCGTGGTGCGAGCGCACGATCGGAAGGACGTCGGCGAACGCCGGGATTGGCTGCAGGATGCGTTCGCCAAGCCCGGGATGCTGGCGCATCAGTACCCACTCGCCGGCGTCGAGCGGGCCGGCCTTGTCGAGCACGGATCTCGGAATGCCGATCTTGCCGATGTCGTGCAGAAGACTCCCGCGATGAAGGAACGCCTCCTCCTCGTCCGTGACACCCAGCTGTCTCCCCAGCGCCATCGCCACGGCGGTCACCCGCTCGGCATGCCCGCCAGACCAGAAGGAGTTGGTCTCGATCGTCCGGGCGAAGGCGCTCAGCGTGCCGACCGAGAGTTCGTCCAGCTGGTCCACGAGTTGGACGTTCGCCAGCGCGAGTGCGATGCGTTCCGTCAGGCGCTGCACGGTGCGGGGTCCGCGGTCCGCGGTGCCGTCGTGCCAGTTGTGAAGGCTGACAGCGCCCAGCAGCTGGCTGCCGTGTCGCAGGGGAAGCACCAGGCTGGGAATGCGGGATGCGCCGCCGCGTGACCGCTGCACGAACTCGCGTGCGTCGTCGCCGGCAACGCACAGGGCGGTCGTCGAGGCGATCAGCTCGGCGCGTTCTCCCGCGGGGAGCGTCAGTTCGCCGTGCTGCGTGACGCGACCCCGCGCCTCGCGCCACCAGATGTCGGCGGCGTCGCGCGGATGCGCCCTGAGCACGAGGAGCGCCACCGATCCGCTGTCGTGAGTTTCGCCGAGCTGCGCCAGAGCCGTCTCCACCAGCAGGCCGATCTGCCGGTTGGCCAACACGGAGCGGTCGATCGCTTCCATGCCGTGGAGCAGCTTGACCTGCTGCTGCAGCGCCGTCGTCATGCCGTTGAACGCCACACCGACTTCGGCGTACTCGTCGTTGCCGCGCACCGGGACCCGCACGTCGAGGTGCCCCTCCGCCACTCGCGTGCTGGCGTCGCGAAGCTGCTGCAGCGGGACGGTGCTGCGCCGGATCTGCACATGGCTCAGCACGAACACCAGGACGAGCGCGGTGAAGAGGAGCAGGCCCGCGGTCGTCGTGAAGCCCGACGCGCTCGCCAGGACGCGCTCGCGCGACTTGAGCGTGACCAGCCGCCAGCTGTTTGCGCCGAGGTTGTACCGGAGGAAGACGTCGCGGTGCGCAACGACCCAATTGCCGGCCGTAGTAATCCCGCTGCTTTCAGTGGTCCCTCTCGCGACCTCGCGGGCGACGTCCTCGGCTTCCGGCGTGACATCGTCGCTGCAGCGCACGCGTGTCCAGTGGCCGAGCTCGAAAACGCACATGGTGGCGTCCTCGCCGCCCACCACCTCGCTGAGGGGAGTCCAGAAGACCTGCGGATTCACGGTGAACCACCGCGTGTCCTCCCCGCTCGACGTCCCGGCACTGGCTATCCCGAGCAGGATCTCACTGTTGCCGACCTTCGGGCGCACCTTGAGCAGCACGCGGCCGGCCGACAGTTGCGCCAACTCATCGGTGGTCAGGCGGGGCGCCCAGTCACGGCCTGAGATCACCATCAGCTCGGTGGAGAGGCCGAGTCGCTGGTCCGCCGGGGAGAGCCCGCCTGGCTGCCGCACCACGGCACGCACGTCGCGGCTTGCATTCGTCAGCGCAACCAGCAGTGAGAGCGAGACGCTCTTGGCGAGGCGGGACAAGCCATCGCGTGCCTGCTGCTCGAGCATGGACCGCACGTACCAGCCACCGGTCACCGAGAGCAGCAGCGCTGGCACGAGAGCCGCAACCAGGAACAGCACGAGGTACCGGCGACCGACCCGCGTGCCGATGACCCCGAAGCGCCGCAGCAGGGGGTTCATGCGCTAGTAACCCGACGCCAGGCCAATGTAGCCGCCGTCATTGGCATAGATGACGTCATCTCGGCTCTTGGCCGCGGTCAGCGGCGGTGTCGACAGCCCGTCGGCTCCGAGGCTGTACAGATCGAACCGGGAGTTGATGGGCACCAGAAAACGGTCCTTCCGCGCGCCCTGCGGGGGATCGATGCGGCCGTTACGGGTGATGGATGGAGGGAACAGCAAGTACTGGTAGGGACGTCCCCACGGGTCGAGCATGCCGCCCCGGCGGATGCCAGCGAGAGACGAGGGTAGCGTGTCCAGCGTGCTCAACTCGAGTGACATCATGTGAATTTCTTCGATGGCCCGGGTCACGCGGGCGCGGTCAACCATCTTCCGGGACTGGCCGATGCTGAGGCTCGAGAGCACTCCAAGGATCGTGATGACGGCCATGACCTCCACCAGCGTGAAGCTGGGGCGGCACCGCAGTCTCGCCGGACGCATCGTCGTTCGCTGGGGGCCAATCGGTTCCCGCGCGGGGCAGGCCGAGCGGGTGCGGAAGGAGGTTCGCACAGCACGGGGCTCTTGTCTCGATGAAACAGCAGGCATGCAACACGGCATCGCGTCCCCATGACAGTACAGCCCGCGGCGAGGACCCGCCAGTCGCCCCCGCACAGTGATGTGACGTGGATCACCAGATGGCCAGCTCCCTCGTCTGCCCGCTCGGGATTCCGCACTGGTCAGTACGCCGAAAGACAGGAGAAGCTGTAAGCTTTACGCTGTACGTTCTACGCTATCCGCTATCCGCTATCCGCTATCGACTATCAACTATCCACTATTCCATGCACTCCATCACGACTCCCGATGCCCCGTCCCCCGCTGGCCACTACTCACAGGCCATGGTGCACAACGGTTGTGTCTACGTCGCCGGACAGCTTCCCATCGTTCCCGGCCAGAAGGCGCACCGGGTGGGGTCCATCGAGGAACAGACCGAGCAGGTGTTCGCCAACATATCCGCGATCCTGCGTGTCGCCGGCAGCGACCTTGCTCACCTGCTGCAGGTAACGGTCTACGTCTCCGACATGGAGCTCTGGGGACGCTTCAACCTGGCCTACGCCAAGCTGATGGGCGCACATCGCCCGGCGCGCGCCGTCGTGCCCGTCAACGCGCTGCACTACGGCTACCACATCGAGGTGCAGGCCATCGCCGCCGTCGACGTACCCGCGGGCACTGCGTGAGCGCCTGGCGCGGTCAGGTGGTGGTACTCACCGGTGCCTCGCTTGGCATCGGTGCGGACGTGGCGCGTACCCTTGCCGGCCACGGTGCGCGCCTCGTGCTCGCCGCCCGTAACGCGGCGCGCCTGCAGGAGGTGGGCGATGCCTGCCGAGCGCAGGGCGCCGAGGTCGAGGTGGTGGCGTGCGACATCACCGATGAGGCGCAATGCCGAGGGCTCATCGACCGCGCCGTGGCCCGTTTCGGGCGCATCGATACGCTGATCTGCAATGCGGGGCAGGCGATGTGGGCGCGCGCCGAAGACGTTGAAGACTGGACCCTGTTCGAGCGCCTCGTGCGCGTGAACTACCTGGGTGCGGTGTACTGCACGCTGGCCGCGCTGCCGCACCTCCGGGCCGCACGCGGACGGCTGGTCGCCGTGTCGAGCCTCGCCGGCAAGACGGGAGTGCCGATGCGCACGGGCTACTCGGCGGCCAAGGCGGCGCTGAACGCGTTCTGCGATTCGCTGCGCATCGAGCTTGCGGGTTCGGGCGTCTCGGTGACCGTGATCTGCCCGGGGTTCGTCGGCACGGGCTCGCGTCAGCGCAACCTCGGCGCCGACGGAAAGCCGCTCGGCAGGAGTCCCGTCAATGAGGCGGCGATGATGACCGTCGCCGAATGCACCAGGCAGCTGCTCGATGCTGCGGAACACCGTGACCGCGAACTGGTGATGACGGCGCGCGCCCGACTGGGCATGTGGCTCAAGCTCCTGCTGCCGTCGCTGGTGGACCGGATGGCATCGCAGGCGATGGCGCGGGGTCGCTGACGCCAGGGTGGCGAATGCAAAGCGGGCCACGGTGAACTGGTCACCCTGGCCCGCTGGTCGAACGAAAGGTCGCTGTGCTGCCTAGCGCGGCGGCCGCGGCCGTCCCATGGCCGGCATCGATGCCAGGTTCTTGGCGAAAATGGTCTGCTGGTCAGGCGTCAGAACGGCCTTGATGGCTTCGTTCCGCTTGGCGGTGACAGCGGTCATCTTCTCGCGGAGCTCGGGGCTCGGCTGGGTGCCGGGCTCCAGCCCTTCGCGGAGCTTCATGCTCTCCGCGCGAGCGCCGGCGACGATCGAGTCGATCTTCGCCTTCTGGACATCGCTGAGCGTGATGTCCTTCATCATCATGTCCATCATGCGCTGGCCGCCGCCCTGGCCGCCACCCGCGCCGCCCTGCGCCATCGCCGTGGTCGCCGTCAGCGCCATCGCGGCTGCGGCAAGTAACCGAATGAGCTTCATCCTACCTCCAAAAGTTGGTGTGCCGGAGCCGAGCGTCCGGCCGTCGCAATATTAAACGCTTGCCTCCCCATGTTTGTTAGGCTGCTTCGGCGAGCCGGGCAGCCGTGTGGGCCGCCCGTGGCTGGCGCCGGAACTCCTACACCGCGACCTTCGTAGGGTTCGGGACCGCCCAGGCACCCGCCGTGGCGGCCGTCGACGTCAGCCCTCCCCGCAACCCGCTTCCGTGATGCTCTCCCTCCGATTCGCCCTGTCGGCACTTCTCGTGCTCGCGGCCGGTGCCGCCAACGCCCAGCAACTGCCGGTGAAGCGGCAGGCCAAGCCCACCCATCCCGCCATAACGGCCGAAGACCTGATGTCCCGGCTGTACGTGTACGCGGATGACTCCTTGGGGGGACGCAGCAGCGGCACGCCCTACAATGACAAGGCCACGGGCATCATCGCCGATTGGGCGAAGAAGATGGGCCTCGCGCCGATGGGGGATAGCGGCACCTTCTTCCAGACCGTGCCGCTGGTACGGCGCACGTGGGTAACCTCGCCGGTGGTCGTCGGGGGTACGACGTTCGAATTCCGGAAGGACTACGGGGTGTTCGCGCAGTGGGTGACCAAGCCTTTCGACGGCGCTGATGTCGTCTTCGGCGGCCTGATCGGCGACACCTCGGTGCACCTCACGGCCGACCAGACCAAGGGCAAGGTGGTCGTCTTCGGTTTCACGCCGGAGATGGCGGCCAAGGGACTGCAGGTGCAGTTCACCTCGGCGCTCACTCGCCCGGTGGCGGGCGCGGTGGGCGTCGTGCTGCCGTTGCTTGACGGCGCGCCTTCGGCCATCCGCGGATTCCTCATGAAGGACGAGAGCGTCTCGCCGGTGTCGGGCGGAATGACCATGTCGCTGCCGCCGGTGATCATCGCCTCCGATGCGATGGCGCAGGCACTGGTCGGGGGGCCCCTCGCCGCCGCCAAGTGGGGGACGGTGACCGCGCACTACAGCGGCAAGGTGCAGCTGCGTGAGTCGCCCACCTCGGCCCGCAACGTGGTGGCGATGGTCGAAGGCAGCGATCCGGTCCTCAAGCACGAGTACGTCGCCCTCGGCGCGCACAACGATCACCTCGGGGTGCAATCCCAGGCGGTGGACCACGACTCACTGCGCGCGTACAACCTCCAGGTCGAGCGGCTGAAGGGCGAGCTCGGTGAGGGCAAGACGCCGACGCCAACGCAGCTTGCCGCGATCAAGGTCAACGTCGACTCCATCCGTGTGATCCGCCGCGCGCGGCTCGATTCCATCGCCAACGGCGCCGATGACGACGGCTCGGGCACCGTGGCGGTGGCCGAGATCGCCGAGGCGTTTGCCGGCGACAAGGTGAAGCCGAAGCGCTCGATGCTCTTCGTCTGGCACACGGGCGAGGAGATCGGGCTCGTCGGGTCGGACTGGTACACCAGGCACCCCACCGTGCCGCTCGACTCGATCGTCGCGCAGCTCAACATGGACATGGTGGGACGCGGTGCCGCGGGCGACATCAAGGGGGGCGGCCCGGCGTACCTGCAGCTCGTCGGCTCCCGCCGGCTGTCCACCGAGCTCGGCGACCTCGTCGAGATGGTGAACAAGATGCGAAAGCAGCCGTTCTCCTTCGACTACACGTTCGACGCGCCGGGGCATCCAGAAAACATCTACTGCCGCTCCGACCATGCGATGTACGCGCGCTTCGGCATTCCGGTGACCTTCTTCACCACCGGACTGCATGCCGACTACCACCAGGTGACGGACGAGGCGGAGTACATCGACTACCCGCACATGGCGGCGGTGACCCAGCTCGTGCACGACGTCGCGCTGGCGGTGGCCAACGCCGACCACCGCATGGTCGTGGACAAGCCGAAGCCGTCGTCGCCGAACGCGGTGTGCAAGCAGTAGCAGACGGTAGACGGTAGACGGCGGGCTGCACCCGTGTCTTCTGCCGCAGTGGCGCCGGCGTGGTGGCGCGCGCGTGCCGCCGCTACTCGTACCGCAACGCGTCCACGGGGTCGAGCCGCGAGGCGCGCAGCGCCGGCATCATGCCGAACACCACGCCGGTAAGGACCGCCGCGACGATGGCGGCCACCACGCTTTCCAGCGGCACGGATGCCGGTATGGACGGGAAGTTGGCCCTCACTACCGCGGCCAGCCCCGCGCCGATGGCCAGACCGATCACCGATCCCAGGCTCGTCAGCGTTGCCGCCTCCACCAGGAACTGCCAGAGAATCGTGCCGCGCGTCGCGCCCAGCGCCTTCCGCACGCCGATCTCCCGCGTGCGCTCGGTCACCGAGATCATCATGATGGCCACCACGCCGACGCCGCCCACCAGCAGCCCGACCGCCGAGAGCGCGAGGCCGACGATGAAGATCGCGCCGAACAGCTGGTTGAATACGTCGAGCATGCGCTCCATGCCGATCAAGTAGAAGTTGTTCGGCTGGCTGGGATGCAGGCCGCGGCGCCCGCGCAACAGCGCCGTCACGGCGTCCATGGCATCGTCGCGCGCCACGCCGTCCCTTGGCTTCACCATGATCAGCATGTTGCGCCAGACCGGCATCTTGCGCCAGCCCGTCATCATCGGCACCACCGCGCGCGGCTTGTCGGGACCGCGGCCGTCCATCGACTTCAGGAAGCCGGCCTTCGTGTGGTACACCCCGATGACCGTGAACTGCATGGCGCCGACCATGATCTCCTTGCCGATCGGGTCGCTGTCCCCGAACAGCTGGCTCTTCAGCGAGTCGTTCACCACGATCACCGGGGCCGCCGCGTCGTGCTCCGACTCCGAGAATGATCGCCCCGGGGAGATGTCGGCGATGTCGGTCTGGATCCAGTCGGCGCTTTGCGCGTCGATGCCAACGCCCTTGATGGTGCGATTGCGGTAGGTGAAATCTTCCTGGTCGAACAGCCACCCCATGGCGTGCGCCACCTCGGGCAGCCGTCGGATGGCCAGCCAGTCGTCGAGCGTGATGCGCGGGTTGCGCCGGTCGGGACAATTCTCGTCGGTGCCGTCGCACGAGTTTATCCCGATGCCGCGGCGGCGCACCTGGAAGGTGTTCGCCCCGAATTCGTCGAGGTCCTGCTGGAAGCTCTGCCGGATGCCGTGGATGGTGGCGCCCATGGCCACCACCACGAACACGCCGACCGCCACGCCGGATATCGTCAGGGCCGCCCGCACCTTGTTGGCACGGATCGCGTCGAAGGCAATGGTCACGCCCTCCAGCGACATCTTGACCTTGTCCCAGAAGCGCATCGCCTATTCCTGCCGCAGCGCGGCGATGGGGTCGAGCCGCGCCGCCCGGCTGGCGGGATACACGCCGGCCACGATCCCGACGCCGGCGCCCAGCGCCAGGGCGGCGAAGATGGACCAGACCGCCACCGCCGCGGGCAGCGGCGTCACCGCCGCGACCACCTTGGCCAGCGCAATGCCGAACCCGATGCCGATGGCGGCGCCGATGCACGAGAGCGTGGCCGCCTCGATGAGGAACTGCCACAGGATGTCGGCGCGCGTCGCGCCCAGCGCCTTGCGGATGCCGATCTCGCGGGTGCGCTCGGCCACCGCCACCAGCATGATGTTCATGATCACCAGCGCGCCCACCACCAGCCCGATGGCGGGAAGCGCCGTGCCGAAGACGACCATCTTCGATTTCAGTCCCCGGAAGAATTCCATGGCCGAGTCCTGCGTCTCGAGGGCGAAGTTGTCGGGCTTGCCGGGCGGCAGGTGGCGCGCGCCGCGCAGCACCTCGCGGGCGCTCTCGATTCCGTCCTGCACGAGTTCCAGCGACGGCGCCTGCACCAGCAGGGTCTCGATGTCGCCGCGCGGCCGGATCGCGCGCTGCAGCGGCGACGTCCACGGCGCGATGGCCAGCCGGTCCATGGAGAAGCCGAACACGGAGCCCTGCTTCTCGATCACGCCGATGATCTCGTACGGGATGCCCCTGATGCGCAGCTCGCGGCCGACGGGGTCGAGTCCCGCGAAGAAGTACTCGGCCACCTCGACGCCGACCACCAGCACGCGCGACCCGGCCTGCACCTCCTGCTGCGTGAAGGCCCGCCCGTTGGTGATGCCGAACTTCTTGATCTGGAAGTAGTCGGCCTCGGTCGCCACCGCCTGCACTTGCCGCGGGCGCCCCGAGCCGCCCACCGCGTACAGGAAGTTCTCGTTGGTGATGGCGGCGCGGGAACCCGGCGGGATGGTCTTGCGCACCAGCTCCGCTTCGGCGGCGTAGATGCGCGGACGGCGCTGGTACTCCCGCCACTGGTCCTCGCTCTCGTTGGGCGTGAAGTCGGGGCGTCGGCGGAAATTGTACGTGTTGACGCCGATGATCTTGCCGGCGAAGTCGTTCTCCACGTACTGGCTCATCCCCTCGACGATCGAGATGACGGCGATGAGGAACATCACGCCGATCATCACGCCGAGGAGGGTGAAGAAGCTCTTGAGCTTCTGGACCCGGATGGTATCCAGGGCGAGACGGATGGCTTCAAGGAAGGGCACGAGGGCCTTACGACGGCGGCTCGGCGGGGGTTTCGAAGAGGCAGAGGCTAGGTGCTAGGTGCTAGGTGCTAGGTGCTAGGTGCTACTAGATGCTGGAGGTCAACTAGCTCCTAGCTCCTAGCCTCTAGCTCATTCGTACCTGAGTGCGTCGACGGGGTCCAGCCGCGCCGCCCGGGCCGCGGGCAGCATGCCGAACAGGATGCCCGTCACCGCACTGGCCCCGAGCGCGGCCACGACCGCCATTGCTGGCACGGATGCGGCGATCGGGCTGTACTGCCGCACGAGCAGGGCGACGCCCCAGCCGACGAACAGCCCGATGGCGCCCCCGATGCCGGTGAGCGTCACCGCCTCGATGAGGAACTGCCAGAGGATGGTGTTGCGGGTCGCGCCCAGCGCCTTGCGCACGCCGATCTCGCGCGTCCGTTCGGTCACCGAGATCATCATGATGGCCACCACGCCGACGCCGCCCACGATCAACCCGACGGCCGACAACGCGATCATCACCAGGAAGAACATCCCGAAGATCTTGTTGTAGACATCCATGATCTTGTCCTGCGTGATCGTGGCGAAGTTCGCCTCGCGTCCCGGGCGCAGGCCGCGCATGCCGCGCAGGGTCGCCGTGACGTCGTCGATCAACTCGTCAGGGCGGTAGCCCTCGCGCGGCTTCACGGCGAGTCCCATGTCGCGGATCGGTACGTTCAGGCGGCGGTTCAGCGACTGGATGGGCATCACGATCTTGGCGCGATCGCCGCCCTCCATCAGGAAGCTGGCATTGTCGCGGTAGACGCCGATGACCAGGAACGGCGTGCCGTTCACCATGATCTCGCGGTTCAGCGGATCCTTGTCTCCGAACAGTCGTTCGGCGGTGACGGTCGTCAGCACCACGACGCGCGCTGCGGCGCGCGCCTCCTGTTCGGTGAACGCGCGGCCCTCCATGATCTCGGGCGCGTTGAGTGCCGCCCAGTTGCCCGAGTACGCCTCGATGCTGGCCGACGGGAGTTGACGGTCGCGGTACTTCACCGAGCCGCTCCAGAACATCGCCGCTCCCACGGTCGCCGCACCCTCGAGGCGGTTCAGCGCGTCCATCTCGGCAAAGCTGATGGGCGGGTTCTGCAGCCACTTGCACGTGTCGCCGGTGCCGTCGCACGCCTCGAACGTGATGGGATAGCGTTGCACGTAAAAGGTCGTCGGACCGGTGGACTCAAGATCCTTGGCGACACTCACGTTGATGCCGTGCACGGCCGCCGAGATGACCACGACCACGAAGACGCCCACCGCGATGCCAAGGATGGTCAGCCCCGCCCGGACGCGGTTTGCCTTGAGGGCTTCGAGGGCAATGCGCACCCCCTCGACGATGTAGTACGCGCGCTGCGCGAGCGTGGTCATGGTTATTCCTGGCGCAGGGCGGCGATGGGGTCGAGCATCGACGCGCGGCTGGCGGGGTAGACGCCGCTGATGATTCCCACACCGGCGCCGAGGGCGACGCCGACGACGATCGACCAGGGAGCCACCGTGGCCGGGAGCGGACTGACGGCCGAGATGAGCTTGGCCAGCCCGATGCCGAGTGCGACGCCGAGGGCCGCGCCGACGGTGCTGAGCGTGGCGGCCTCGACGAGGAACTGCGACAGGATGTCGACGCGCCGCGCGCCCAACGCCTTGCGGATGCCGATCTCGCGCGTGCGCTCGGCCACCGCCACCAGCATGATGTTCATGATCACGATGGCGCCCACGACGAGCCCGATGGCGGGGAGCGCGATCCCGGCAAGGACCAAATAGCGCTTGATCTTGTTCCAGAAGGCGAGCGCGCTCTCGGAGGTCTGCATGGTGAAGTTGTCGGGCTGGGCCGGCCGGAGCTTGTGCCGGGCGCGCATCACCTGCCGCACGCGTTCCTGCGTTTCGGTCATCTGCGAGGCGGTCGGCACCTGGACGATGATCGCGTCGATCATGTTGGGGACGCGGTTCATCAGGCGGTGCACCGGCGACAGCCACGGCGCGAACACCTGGTTGTCGAACGAGATGCCGATGGCACTGCCCTGCGACTCGAGCACGCCGACGACGGTGTAGGGCAGCCCGCCCATGCGCAGCTCGCGCCCGATGGGACTCACTCCGGGGAAGAGCCGCTTCACCACGTCCTGGCCGATGATCACCACCGGCGTGCCCATGGCGAGCTCCTGCGGCGTGAACTCGCGGCCCTCGACGATGGTGAACTTCCGGATGGCGAAGTAGTCGCCCTCGACCGCGCTGATCTGGGCGCTGCGCGGCCCGCTGGAGTAGCGCGAGGAGATCTTGAGGTTGTTGTCACTGACGAGCGCCCATCGCGTCCCGGCAGGCAGCGCCTCGACCACCGGGCGCAAGTCATCGTGGTACAGGCGCGGACGGCGGCGATATTCCTCGAAGACCGACGGGTCCACGTCGCCCATGTTGATGTTGGGGCGGTTTCGCAGCTCGAAGGAGTTGACCCCGATCAACTTGCCGATGAGGTCCTGCTCCATGTAGCGCCCCATGCCCTCGACGATGGACACGACGGCGATGAGGAACATCACCCCGATGCAGACACCGAGCAGCGTGAAGAAGCTCTTCAGCTTCTGGGCCCGGATGGTGGACAGCGCGAGGCGAATCGCTTCAAGGAAGAGCATGAAATCAGTACGACGCCCGGTGGGGTAGGTTTCGGGCCGAAGGCACGTTGGTGGCTGGTGGTTGGTGGTAGAAAGCAAAGGGAGGGCAGACTGCGCCTTTCGGTCGCCGCGTCTGCCCTCCCTCTGGTACCTACCCTCTAGCACCTAGCACCTAGCACCTAGCACCTAGCACCTAGCACCTGGTACCTGGTACCTACGCCATCGCTGCCCGTGACGCCAGGAACCGCTCGCGGCGGTCATCACTGGAAATCTGCCCGTCGCGCAGCACCACGACCCGGCGGGCGTGCTCGGCAATCTCGGCCTCGTGCGTCACCATGATCACCGTCTGGCCCTGCTCGGCGAGCGTCTCGAACACCCGCATGATCTCCTGCGACGTCTCCGAGTCGAGGTTGCCGGTCGGTTCGTCGGCCAGCAGGATCGACGGGTTGTTGACGAGCGCGCGGGCAATGGCCACGCGCTGGCGCTGTCCGCCGGAGAGCTCGTTGGGACGATGCAGCATGCGGCTGCCCAGCTGCACGCGCTCCAACGCCGCGGCGGCCTGTTCCTTGCGCTTCTTGGCCCCCATGCCGGCGTACACCAGCGGGAGCTCGACGTTGTGCAGCGCGGTCGCGCGTGGGAGCAGGTTGAACGTCTGGAAGACAAACCCGATCTCCTTGTTGCGCACGCGCGCGAGCTCGTCGTCCTTCATGGACGACACCAGCGTGCCGTTCAGCCAGTACTCGCCGGCG
>DATCGU010000189.1:0-2956 GCA_036508735.1 Gemmatimonadaceae bacterium | reverse complement strand
CTTCAAAAGGCTGGCGCTGATCAAGATCTGCGGCCCGTGACAGATCGCGGCAACCGGTTTGTTGCGAGCAAAAAAGCTCCGGGCGATCTTAAGCGCCTGCGGCTCTTTTCTCACAACCATCGGCGCTCCGCCCCCGGGCAGAACCAGGATTCCATAGTCGTCAGGGTTGACCTCGTCAAGGTTCTTGTCCACGGCCACTTCGTAGCCATGCTTGCCCTTGATGGCCCCGTGACTCAGGGAAGCCACTGTCACTTCGACGCCCGCCTCCTTCAGCCGGTAGTAGGGGACCAGCAGCTCAGAGTCCTCAAAATTGTCCGCACTGATAATCAAGGCTTTCATATCTTCCTCCAGAAAGGAACGCAGATCCTGGTTCTCCGACGTGCGTTGTCATCGCGGCGACACCCTGCGGGGTCTGGAACGGCTCCACCGGACCAACGGCCGCGAACGGGGCCGTGACACCGACGCAGAAATCGACCGTCAACTCATCCGCCGTCGCCGCGCGATAGATAAAGATGTTCTGCCCGTCGAGGTGAACGGCGCCCGCACCCGCCGCCGCATACACGTAATCCAAGTGGCGTCCGAACTCCTGCGCGACCCGGCCGCGTGGGACCTGCGCCCGCACGCCAGCCACCTGTCGCGCCGCGACGTTCACTTCGTGGACTTCGTATGGTGCGGATGACATAACACGATCAGAAACCAAACCGCCGGACGCCCCAGAGGATCATGGCTCCAGCGAGGGACGCGTAGCTGAGAAGCTTCCCCGCCTTTGATCGATCAGGCAGGCCAGTGGCAATGAGCGCGAAGGTCGCAACGAGAAGGAACCCGCTGGCGCCACGAAGCCAATCTCGTTCGATGAGTTCCAGCCCCGCGGTGATCGTCGCCACGACGGCGATCACACCACACAATCTTTGCGACTCCGATGTCAATATGCCCTCCGGGGGTCGTTCAACTGTCCAACGAATTGCGCTTCTGCCGCCGGGCGCGGGGGGATGGCCGATGCCTTGGTTGGAGGCTGCCCCGAGGGGATACGCCTAGTCCTTCGGAAAGATGGCCGGCAAGACAATATCGGTCGTGAAGATGCAGCGGTCATTGTGGCCGCACTCGGGCACGATGATCGCCCTGTGTTTCGCACCGAGCGTCTCGGTCAGGTACTTGAAGAACGCCTCTCCGCGCGCACGGCGCGTCGGGCCCTGCGCCATGGCCGTGGGCGATGAATCGAAACCGCCGAGCGGGAGCACGTCCACCTGCCCCAGGAGGTACGTCGTGGGGCGTTCGACGAGCTGCGTCCGGAGCTGATCGGCGCTCATCGACGCCACATAGCCGGTGAGGTCTGCCAGGCCCGCCGGCCAGCGGTCGTAGTTCGGCGCTTTCGTCGCGTCGAACGGTCCGAAGGTGAACTGCGTGTTGACCTTTTCACCGTTCGCGCCGAGCGCCTCCTTGTCCGCCGTCGCCGGGTCGGCGTTGCCGACGGGCAGCGGCCGCACCGCGGCCGGCCACGCGTAGCTCGACGGGTTCGCGACGACATACGTCATGGTCACGCCGGCGAGTCCGTGCAGCTTGTTCACCATCTCGTAGCGCGTCGCGACCTGCCCGCCGGCCGAGTGGCCGGCGATGACGATCTTCGTGAGGTTCGGAAACGTCTTCTTGTCGGCGAGGCGGCGCACGATCTCGTCGAGCAAGTCGAACGACGTGAGCGTGGGGTTCGACGGCGAGTTGCCGCCCGATCGCCAGCTGTTGGTCCAGAGGACCTCGTTCGCCTCGGGCTTGTCGGGTGAGGCGATGAAGCGCGGCGCGACCACGACCGTGTTCTCGAGCGCGCCAGCGAGGAACGCCGCGGCCAACGCCGTGCTGAAGTAGTGGTCCGCGTTACGGCCGGCGCCATGCACCATGATGAGTGCCCGGGTCACCGTCGCGTTCGGCTTGGCGAGCGGGTATGAGCTGTACGTCATGGAGCGCGCCGGCCCGCTGCCGAACACGATCCACTGCTCGCACGCATTCACGGGAGAGGTGCACGGCTGGGCAGGAGGAGCGACCGGAGTGCGGCCGGCCGGCGACGGGGCGATCAGCAGCCCGGCGAAAATCAGGATGTTTGTTAGCATGCCCATATCATAGCGATCTAAGTCGACCGCCGCATCCGATGTGGTCGCCGTTGCGCTTCCGCCGCTGGGCAGTCCGAATCTTTCTATGCCGACGAAGACCTAGGAGCCGGGGAATCGTGAAATTTACGACGGTCGTGTCGCACGGTCGAGGCTGCGTGCGGATTTCACTGAAGTCGGACAGCCGTTACACACCTTATCGGACACTCGTTGCACTCCAAGTCGGACAGCGATTGCACGGCATGTCGGACACCATCGGAGCGGAGCGACGCTGGGGGTGGGTGATCAGGCTTCGGTCGAGGACTCAGTGGGAGTGGAAGACAGCCGCCGGAGCGACGCGCCGGTCAGCGTGATGCGATGGGCATGGTGCACCAGGCGATCCATGATCGCATCGCCAAACGTGGCGTCGCCGATCAAGTCGTGCCAGTGGTCGACCGGCACTTGGCTGGTCACGAGGGTGGCGCGCCGGCCGCTGCGGTCCTCGATCACTTCGAGCAGATCGCGTCGTTCGCGGTCGGCCAGCGGGGCCAGCCCCCAGTCATCCAGGACGATCAGACGGTGACGAGGAGGTGCAGGTGCGGGTGTCAGTTGGCCCGCGAGCCGTGCGTCTGCAAGCAGGCGACGATGCCCACCGCGAGGTCGCGCTCGCCCGTCAGCGCGCGGATCGCAGCCGTGAGCGTGCGCGCGGCGACACGGGCGATCTCGCCGAGCGCTCGTCGGCGGTACAGGCAATACGCGCGGAGCCGCTTCGGGATCGCGAGGACCACTTGCCGGTGCGGCACGGGCGCGAGCAGCGTGGCATCCAACCACTGGGTCCAGATCGCGAGGCGTTTCGCGTGGCAGCTGGGACAGAAGTACCG
>DATCGU010000188.1:0-5768 GCA_036508735.1 Gemmatimonadaceae bacterium | reverse complement strand
CAGCGTTGCGTTCGCCGTGAGATTCGTCCCTGACTGATTGACCGGCCCCGTCGCCAGCACGGTGATGGTGCCCGCCGCGGAACACGTGGCAAGGCCGCCGGCTGTCGTGATCGTCGCGACGCCCGCCGCGCCAACGAGGCTCCACGTCGCCGTGGCCCCGGTCATGATCACGTTGTTCTGGTCGCGTACCTCGACGGCGTACTGCCGCGTCACACCCACCAGCACCGTCCCCGAAGCCGGCGACGACGTCACGCTGATCGTCATCGACGTCGCAACGCCGGTGGTGGGCGGAGTGAGGCCGCCGCCGGGACTGCCGCCACATGCAGGCAAGATCACCGCGCTGGCTGCGACGACTGCGAAGAGGGAAAGGGCAAGGCGGTGACGCCTTGCGAGCGCGCCGAAGGACGATCGTTTCATTAGGGGCACCCTCGAGTTGACAACGCAGAGTCACTCGGCAACGCAGTGTGCGTCGTCAGGCTAGTTTAACCCTAACCAGCCGACACACCGAATTGCGAATGCCTGACCCTATTGTCTGGAACGTCGATCCCGTGCTGGTGCACTTTGGACCGCTGACCGTCCGCTATTACGGAATCTGTTTCGGCCTTGCCCTGGTGACCGGATTTGCCGTCTGGTTCGCACGCGTGCGGCGGTTTGGCGAATCCCCGGAGTTTGCCGAACAGTTCCTGTATTTCAGCGTCCCCGCGGTCCTCGTCGGCGGACGGCTCGGGTACTGCCTGTTCTATTCGCCGAACGACTACCTCGCGCATCCGCTCCGCGTCTTCGCGGTATGGCAGGGCGGTATCGCATCGCATGGGGTCGCGGCGGGACTCGTCGTGGCACTGTGGGCGTTCAGCCGCCGCCATCACATCACGTGGACCAAGTTGTCCGACTATTTCGCTCCCGCCGTGGCGCTGGCGGTGGGCTGGGTGCGCATCGGCAACTTCTTCAATTCCGAGGTCATTGGGCGCCCCGCCGCAGTGCCCTGGGCCGTCGTCTTCGCACGGCACGACCTCGTGCCACGGCATCCGGCGCAACTCTACGATTTCATGATCGGCCCCGTCACCTACCTGGCGCTCCGCGCCGTCGAGCGTCGCAACATCCGGCCCATCGGCTCGGGACTCATCGCCGGCACGTTTCTCACGCTCTACTTCGCCCTTCGCATCGTCGTCGAGCAGTTCAAGGACGTCTACCCCGAACCGTGGCGCAGCATGCCGCCGTTCCGTGAGATCGAGCGGTGGCTGGGTTTCCCCATCCATACGGGACAGTGGCTGAGCCTGGTGCCGGTGCTCGCCGGCCTCTGGCTCATCGCGCGCGCCATGCGCCCGGTGATGCCGCCCGGCCGAACCATCGAGCACGCGTGATTGCCAGCGCAGCCAAGGCCATGACATGACCCAGCAAGGGCGAGCCTTGCCGCTCGGCCCCACCGTGACTGGCTCGGCGGCGGTACTCACCGGCCTCCTCTACTGGCTCGCCTTTCCCGGCGTGAACGTCTGGCCGCTGGCTCTCGTTGCCTTCGTTCCCCTGCTGCTCGCGCTCCGCGGGCAAACGCCGGCGCGCGCGTTGACCCTCGGGTTCCTTGCGGGACTCACCATGAACGTGGCCGGCTTCTACTGGCTAACCAACATGCTGCGCTCCTTCAGCGGCCTTCCGGCGGCCGTGTGCCTGCTCCTGGCATTCATGATCTGCGCCTACCAGGGCGGGCGCATGGCGCTCATGGCCTGGCTGTACGCCCGGGGGACGCAGCGCGAATGGCCGCACGTCGTTGTGGCCCTCGGCGCCTTCTCCGCGAGCGAGCTGATCTTTCCCCTGCTCTTTCCGTGGCACTTCGGCGCCACGGTGCACAACGCGCTGCCGCTCGCCCAGATCGCGGAGCTTGGCGGGCCGGTTCTCGTAGGCGTGATGCTCCTCGGTGTCAACCTCTCCATCGAGGAGCTGATCCACGCGCGGCTCGCCAGGCGCTCCGTTCGCCGCTGCATCGTGCTCGGCGGCTTCGGCGGCGTTGCCGTGTCGGCGCTGTTCGGCTTTTGGCGCATCGCGCGGGTGGACGCACGCGCGCAGGCCTCGGAGCCAGTGCACGTGGGCATCGTGCAGGGCAACATGGGGCTCCTCCAGAAGCGCGAGCAGGCCCTCGAAGGCCTGGCCCGGCACCAGCAGATGACCCGCCAGTTGGTGGAGGCTGGCGTCGATCTCGTCGTATGGAGCGAGACGTCGGTGAACTTCCGCGTCACCGAAGACCGTTACAGGGCGCTATACAAGGCCAGCGTCACGCAGCACCTGGACGTGCAAACCATCTTCGGCGGCGTCATCGTCCGCGACGATCCGGACCCGAGGCGCGTGGCGTTCTTCAACAGCGCCTTCAGCAGCGACGCGCAGGGCAACATCACCGGGCGCTACGACAAGAGGAACCTTCTCCTTTTCAGCGAGACGCTCCCCTTTGCCGAAACGTGGCCCGTTCTCCGCGAGTGGTCACCGAACACCGGGCACTTCCTCCCGGGAACGGCGTTCGATCCGCTGCCGTTCGAGACGAAGACGGGCACGCACCACGCCTCGGTGCTCATCTGCTACGAGGACATCCTGCCGGCCTTCACCAATCGCATGGTCGCTCACGCGCACCCGGAAATCCTGGTGAACATCACCAACGACGCCTGGTTCGGTGACACGTCGGAGCCGTGGGAGCACCTGGCCCTTTCGACCTTCCGGTCCATCGAGCACCGCCGATACCTCGTTCGGAGCAC
Organism: Gemmatimonadaceae bacterium; assembly: GCA_036508735.1. Lineage (GTDB taxonomy): Bacteria > Gemmatimonadota > Gemmatimonadetes > Gemmatimonadales > Gemmatimonadaceae > PNKL01. Next base: position 3,033 of record DATCGU010000188.1, on the reverse strand, counting down.
CAACAGCGGTGTCAGCGCCATCGTCGACCCGGTGGGCCGCATCGTGGTGCAGTCGCGGCCGTTTCGGGCCGAGCGCATTGACGCCGTCGTCCACCTCATGAGCCAGGGCACCGTGTACGAGCGTGTCGGTGACGTTCCGGCTTGGCTACTTTCAGTGATTGTCGTCATCTTTGCGTACCGGAGGCGCACGCCGCGCCGTCCCGAGCTGGCGAGCCAGACCACGAAGACTTGAACCAACCAGAAATCTCCCGTTGCTGCGGAATGCCGTGCTGACCCAATCGTGCCTGTCACCCTGTGAGCGTACCGCATGACCGACCTGCTCGCCGCCCGGTCGCAGATGGCGATATCCCTTGGCTTCCACATCGTGTTCGCCGAGATCGGGGTCGCCATGCCCCTGATGATGGTGCTGGCGGAATGGCGGTGGCTCCGCACCAGGGAAGCCGTGTACCTGGAGCTGGCACGACGGTGGGCCAAGGGGGTGGCGATCCTTTTCGCCGTGGGCGCCGTCTCGGGCACCGTGCTCTCGTTTGAGCTTGGGCTGCTCTGGCCCGGATTCATGCGCTTCGCCGGCCCCATCGTCGGCGTCCCGTTCTCGCTCGAAGGATTCGCCTTCTTCACCGAGGCGATCTTCCTGGGCGTGTACCTCTTCGGCTGGGAGCGGCTCTCGCCACGCGCGCACCTGCTGGCCGGCATCGTCGTGGCGGTGAGTGGTGCCGCGTCGGCCGTCTTCGTGCTCATGGTCAACGCGTGGATGAACACCCCCACCGGCGTGACGATGGCTGCCGGACGGATTGTGGCGGTGGATCCGGTGGCCGGCATGCTGAGCCCGGCCGCGTTCCCGCAGGCGCTGCACATGGTGCTCGCCTCCTACGCCGCCACGGGCCTTGCCGTGGCGGGCGTGCATGCATGGATGCTGCGACACGGCGCGACGCGCGACTTTCACCGCAGAGCGCTCATCGTGGCGCTCTGGGTAGGCGCGCCGGCCGCCCTGCTGCAGCCGCTCTCCGGCGACATCAGTGCCCGGCTGGTCGCCAGCTCGCAGCCCGCAAAATTGGCCGCCCTCGAGGGACAGTTCCTCACCCAGCGCGGCGCACCCCTGCGCATCGGCGGCTGGCCCGATGCTCAGGCCGCCACGACGCGGTACGCACTGGAGATTCCGCACGGCCTGTCGTTGCTCGCGTTCCACGAATGGAACGCCGAGGTGAAGGGACTCACCGCATTTCCACGCGCCGACTGGCCGCCGGTGGCTCCGGTGCACGTAAGTTTCCAGGTCATGGTCGCGCTGGGAACGGCAATGGCGATGGTGGCGCTGTGGGCGGCGTGGGTGGCGTGGCGCAAGAGGGAGATCGCCGAGCAGCCGTGGCTGTTGCTCGCGCTGGTGCTCGTGGCGCCTTTCGGTTTCATCGCCACCGAGGTCGGGTGGATGGTCACCGAAGTCGGGCGCCAGCCCTGGGTGGTGCAGGGATTGCTTCGTACCTCCGACGCCGTCACGCCGATGCCCGGACTCATCGTGCCCCTCACCGTGTTCACGCTCCTGTACGTCGTGCTCGGTGGGGTGGTCGTGGCGGTGATTGGCGCCATGGTGCGCGAGACCGCCGGTGAGCCGGCGGGCGACGTGCGCGGGCCGCTCGAGGTGCGCGCGTGACCTTCGTGCCTGCCCCCCTCGGCCTTCCCGAGCTGTTCGCCGGCATCATCGTCGTGGCGCTGAACGTGTATGTACTCACCGGGGGCGCCGATTTCGGGGCCGGCGTCTGGGACCTGTTCGCCAGCGGACCGCGACGCAACCAGCAGCGCGACTTCATCGCCCACACCATCGGCCCCATCTGGGAAGCCAATCACGTCTGGCTCGTGCTCGTGGTGGTGCTCACCTTCACCGCCTTCCCGGCGGCCTTCGCCACGCTCGGCACGGTGCTGCACATTCCGCTCGCGTTGATGCTGGTGGGGATCGTGCTGCGCGGCGTCGCGTTCGTGTTCCGCGGCTACGGTAGCCGCTCGCAGGAGGAGCGCCGCAACTGGGGGCGCATCTTTGCCGTGGCGAGCACGTTCACCCCGCTGACGCTCGGCGTCGTGATCGGCGCCGTCTCCACTGGCGCGGTCGGCGTCGCGCAGGCGCAGATCGGCGCGGCGTCCTTCCGCAGCGTGTTCGTGGCGCCCTGGTGGTCGCCGTTTCCGGTGGCCGTGGGCGTGCTGGCGCTGGCGCTCTTCGCCATGCTCGCCGCCGTCTATCTCGCGTACGAGACGCAGGACGGCCCGCTGCGCGAAGACTTCCGGCGACGCGCGCTCGTCGCGGCAGTGGCCGTGTTCGCGGCGGCGTTCGGTGCGCTCGCCGTCGCGCATCGCGACGCACCGTTGATGCGGGCCGGGCTCGTAGGCTCGGCGTGGGCCGTGCCCTTCCAGGTCGCCACCGGACTGTCGGCGATCACCGCCATCGGAGCCCTGTGGTGGCGACGCTACACCGTGGCGCGGCTCGCCGCTGCGGCGCAGCTGTCACTCATCTTGTGGGGATGGGCATTCGCCCAGTTCCCGTATCTGGTGCCGTCGGACCTGACCATCAGGAACACCGTCGCACCGCGAATCACGCTCGTGATCGTGGCCTGGGCGCTTGCGGCGGGTGCCGTGCTGCTCATCCCGTCGCTCCTCTACCTGCGCCGGACCTTTGCGACGCAACGGACGCGCTGACGCCGATATTACTTTCCGCTGACTCCCAACCAGGGCCCACGCGTGCAAATCACCATCGAGTTCTGCGTCATCTGAAACTACGAACCCAGGGCCACCGGTCTGGCGGCCGCGATTCGTGAACAGTATCCCAGCGCCCTCGTCGCCCTCACGCCCAGCAGCGGTGGGCGATTCGAGGTGGCGGTCGACGGCGCGCCAATCTTCGAGAAGTCGAAGCTCGGCCGGCATGCGCAGCCGGGCGAAATTATGAGGCTGATAGCTGAGCGAACGGTGTGAGTGCGGGGTGCGGGGGCTTGGTAGAGGGGGATGAGTGGAGGCTGGGGATGAGAGACGGGGGCCGCGTCGACGCATCCCCCC
>DATCGU010000187.1:0-35231 GCA_036508735.1 Gemmatimonadaceae bacterium | reverse complement strand
GGGGGGGGCCGGGGGGGCCGGCGCCCGCGGTGGACGTGGCGGCGCGGCGGCGGGTGGCGCGCGCAGCGATCCCGCGGCTCCGCTGATGCTGCGTGACCTGACGACCGGCGCGGAGGTGAAGATCGACGACGTGACATCGTACCTGTTCGACGAGAGCGAGAAGGTGCTCGTCTACGCCACGACCTCTGCCGACACCGCGAAGTCAGGCGTGTACGTGCGCGACCTCGTCGCGGGTACGATCACCACGCTCGCCGCGGGCAAGGGCAACTACAAGTCGCTCGCCGTCGATCGCAAGGGAGCGCAGGTGGCCTTCGTGAGCGATCGGGACGATGCGGCCGCGGCCAAGCCGCGCTACGCGCTCTACTACGCGTCGCTCGTGCTCGCCAAGGGGCAGAAGGGTCCGATCGTCGCGGCGAAGGTCGTGGACGGCGCGATGGTCGGTGCCGAGCAGCTCATTGCCGACCGGGGGCGCGTGGACTTCGTGCGCGACGGAAGCGCCCTGCAGTTCGCCCTGGCGCCGCTTCCCCTCGATTCGATTCCGGCCGACTCGCTCACCGACAAGGCCATCTACGATCTGTGGCACTACAAGGACACGCAGATCATGCCCGTGCAGAAGGTGAACGCCGCGCGCGAGCGCAGCCGGACGTGGGTGGCCATCTACCAGCCGGCGGCGAAAAAGTGGGCCCGGCTCGGCAACGACTCGCTGCGCCAGGTGACCATCGCCGACAACGGCCGCGTGGCGCTCGCGCTGAATGCGGTGCAGTACGCCGTCGAGTCGACGTGGGGCGAGGGCGGCAGCGATGCCTACGTGCTCGACGCCACCACGGGAGCCCGCACGCTCATCGCCAAGAAGCTCGAGGGGGCGCAACTGTCGCCGGGCGGCAAGTACGTCACCTTCTTCGAGAACGGCAAGTGGTTTTCGCACGCCACGGTGGGCGGCAAGCAGGTGGAGATCACGGCCGCCATCAAGGGCGTGAAGTTCGAGAACGAGGAGTTCGACATGCCGGACGTCGTGCCGTCGTATGGACTCGGCGGCTGGTCCAAGGACGACGCGCGCGTGCTCGTGTACGACCGGTATGACGTGTGGGAGGTGGATCCCACCGGCGTCGCGGCGCCGAAGAACCTCACGGCCGGCGCCGGCCGCGCGAGTGGCGTCACCTATCGCGTGGTGAACCTCGATTCCGAGGATCGCTTCCTCGATCCCGCAGAGCCGCTGTACCTGCGCGCGTTCAACAATGAAAACAAGGAGAGCGGCTACGCGCAGGCGAAGCTGGGCGCCAGCGCCGCACCGGCGAGCATCGTCAGGGGGCCGAAGAACTACGCCGCGCTGCAGAAGGCGAGGAAGGCCGACCAGTTCCTGATGACGCAACAGACGTATCGCGAGTTCCCGGACTTGTGGACGGGCCCGAGCATCGGCGCGGTGCGCAAGGTGTCGAACGCCAACCCGCAGGAGAGCGAGTACCCGCGTGGCTCGGTGGAACTCGTCAGCTGGCTGAATTCCGACAATGTCCCGCTGAAGGGGATGCTCTACAAGCCCGAAGGGTTCGACGCGAACAAGAAGTACCCGATGATCACGTACTTCTACGAGCGCCTCTCGGACGGCCTGTACAACTACGTGGCGCCGGCCGGGCGCAACACCGTGAACCCGGACGTCTACAACGCGCTCGGCTATCTCGTCTTCTTCCCGGACATCGTCTACACCGACGGGTATCCCGGACCGAGCGCCGCCAAGGCGATCATCCCGGGCGTGCAGGCACTGGTGGCCCGCGGCTTCGTGGATCCCAAGCGGCTCGGCGTCACCGGCCAGTCGTGGGGCGGCTACCAGTCGGCGTACCTGATCACGGCCACCAACATGTTCGCGGCCGCGGTCCCCAATGCGACCGTCGTCAACATGACGTCGGCATACGGCGGCGTCCGCTGGCAGTCCGGGGTGCTCCGCCAGATGCAGTACGAGCATTCGCAGAGCCGCATCGGCGGGTCGTTGTGGCAGTACCCCGAACGGTTCATCGAGAACTCGCCGCTGTTCAAGCTCGATCGTGTCACGACGCCGGTGCTGTTCATGGCCAACGACAACGACGGCGCGGTGCCGTGGTACCAGGGCATCGAGTTCTACTCCGCCATGCGGCGACTGCAGAAGGAAGCGTACCTCGTGGTCTACAACGGCGACGAGCACAACCCGACCAAGCGCGCCAACCAGAAGGACATCGACGCCAAGATGCAGGCGTTCTTCGGCGCCAAGCTCCTCGGAGCGCCCGAGCCCGACTGGATGAAGAACGGCATCCCGTTCCTCAAGAAGGGGCAGGATCAGATCAACAGGAAGCCGTAGGCTTCGTTCCGCTCCGGTCTCGGTGCGAGACATCGCCGGCCTTGCATAATTACATTTATAGCGATATAGTAGTATAGTTCTTTCAATTGCAGTCAATGACCAACGCGACCACCTACGGACTTTCCATCAGCCTCGACCGCCCGTTCGACGCCACCGTCGAGGCCACGCGCGCCGCGCTCGCCGCCGAGGGATTCGGCGTCCTGATGGAAGCCGACCTGCGCGCGACCTTCCGGAAGAAGCTCAACGTCGACACGCCGCCGTACGTGATCCTCGGGGCGTGCAGCCCACCGCACGCGCTGGAAGCGCTCCAGGCCGACCCCGACCTCGGGCTGCTGCTCCCGTGCAACGTGATCGTGCGTCGTGACCAAGCCGCCGGGCGTACCGTGGTGGCCGCCATCGACCCCGTCGTCGTGCTGGGCGTTGCCGCGAATCCCGCGTTGCACCCGGTGGCGCTGGTGATTCGCGAACGGCTCGCGCGCGTGCTCGCCGCACTGGAGACGGCACCGTGACCAGCGACCCCGGGAAGGCCGTCGCCGTCGCGGTCGTCGCGTGCCCGTTCTGCAGCACGCTCAACCGCGTCAAGCTCGACCGGCTCGCCGGCCTTCCAAAGTGCGCCGAGTGCCAGAAGCCGCTGCTCCTCGATCGTCCCGTGCACGCCACGGATGAGTATCTCTCGAAGATGATCAACGGCACCACGGTGCCCGTGCTCGTGGACTTCTACGCCGACTGGTGCGGTCCCTGCAAGATGATGGCGCCGTTGCTCGACGAACTGGCGCATGAACGGGCGGGAGAACTGCTCGTCGTCAAGGTCAACTCCGACCAGAATCCGGTGTCGCCGCAGGGCTTCGGCGTGCGTGGCATCCCGACGCTCATCGTGCTCAAGGACGGGCAGGAAGTCGCGCGGCAGGTCGGGTATGCGCCCAAGGCGGCGCTCATCACGTTGCTGGAGCAGGCGAGATAGTTCGTGGCGCGTTCTCCGTGACCTTCGTGCTGCTCCGGTCTCCGTGAGCGACCCTCGCTACCTGTTCCCGAATTCCTTCGGCGGCACCGTCTTCAGGTATAGGTAGACGGCGCGGATCTCGTCGTCCGACATGTTCCGGGTGAAGCGGTACGGCATCAACGAATCGAGCGGCACGCCGCCGGGACGCTTTCCTTCGCGAAGCGCGCGGAAGAAGTCCTCCTCTTGGTAGTGCCCGATTCCGGCCGGCGTGATGTTCGCCGCCAGTTTCCACTCGGGGGGCGTGCCGGGAATGTGGCCGCCCGACAGGCCGGGACCGTGACAGCCCTTGCAGCCGCCGATGTCGGCGATGTACCGGCCATACTCCACCGACACGCCCATGGGCACCGGCGCCGGGTGCGCGGCCGTGTGGTTGATCAGCTCGGCGGTCACGAGCGCGAGGTCACCCTTGGCGAAGAGCGCGCGGCCGATGGGACCGACGCTGTTCTTCCCGGGCTGGCGATCCACCGGCGGCAGCGTCTTGAGGAAGGCGATCAACGCCGCCGTGTCCTCGTCGGTCATGTTCTGGAACTCCAGGGACGGCATCATCAGCAGCGCCGATCCGTCGGGCTTCACGCCGTGGCGGATGGCGCGTTCCCAGTCCAGGTCACTCAGCTGGCCGCCAATACCCCCCTTGCCGCGCGTCAGGTTGGCCGTGTACAGCCTGGCTACCGGCGGCGCGTCGATGAAGAGGCCGCCGCCGAAGTCCGGCTTGTGGCAGTCGCCGCACTTCGAGATGGTCGTCGCCAGGTGACGACCTCGCAAGAGGGCCAGGGAATCCGTGGCAATCGCCAGCCGGTGTCCGGCGACCACCCACTTCTTGTCGAGTCGTCGCTGGGTGGTGACGTACAGCGCAGAACCAGCCACGGCCACGATGACGACGACCACACCGCCGATCCAAGCTGCTGTCTTCACCAGCTTCTTCATGGGGGGCCTCAGGTGTGAAGAACGGGGCGCTGCGTCGCGCGGCACCAAGATGTCTGCCTCCGCCCCTCAGCGCGAGTGGGACCCGCGCCGCCATCGCTTGCCCCGAGGCACGGCACGCACGACTATTCCTCCGTGCCCCCGGCCATCGAAACCCGTGCCCTGCGCAAGTCGTATCCGGCGCCGCCCGCTCGCCGTCGCAGCAGCGCCGCCCGCCCGAGCCTGCCCGGCGCGGTCCTCGCGCTCGACGGTCTCGACCTCACCATCCAGCCGGGTGAGTTCTTTGGCCTGCTCGGACCGAATGGTGCGGGCAAGACGACGACCATCGGCATTCTCACCACCCGTGTGCGTGCCACCTCCGGGCAGGCGTTCGTCGGCGGGGCCGACGTGGCCACGCAGGGCGAACTGGTGCGCCGGCGCATCGGGGTCGTGCCGCAGCGTCCCAATCCCGATCGCGGCCTCACCGTCCTGGAGAACCTGCTCTTCCACGGCGCCTACTTCGGCCTTCCGCGCGCCTTCAACGCGGAGCGGTCCGGGGCACTGCTGGAGCAGCTCGGCATCAGCGACAAGGCCGATTCCATGGTCGACACCCTGTCGGGCGGGCAGCAGCAGCGCCTGATGATCGCGCGGGCGCTCCTGCACGAGCCGCAGGTGATCTTCCTCGACGAGCCGACGGTGGGGCTCGATCCGCAGGCGCGCCTGGCGATCTGGGACATCCTGCGCGCGTTGCAGCGCGACGGCCGCACCATTGTCCTGACGACCCACTACATGGAAGAGGCCGACCAGCTCTGCGGTCGCCTGGCGATCATCGACCACGGCAGGCTGCTCGCGTGCGACACGCCCGCGGCGCTCAAGGCGCAGGCGCCGGGTGAGACGCTGGTCGACCTCCTGCTCGACGGTCCGGCGGACGAAGCGGCCATCGCCTGCCGCGCCGTGGCCGGCGTGTCGCGCGTCGACGTCCACGGCAGCGACCTGCGCGCCTTCTCCGGGCGTGGCGGCGAGGCGCTTCCCGCGCTCATCAAGGCCGTGGAAGGGCGCGACCGCACGGTGCGGAACATCAACCTCGCCAAGCCGTCGCTGGAGACGCTGTTCATCACGCTCACCGGGCGGAGGCTCGATTGACCGAACGTTTCGCCGCACCCGCGTCCGACGTCTTCGTGGCGATGCTCGCGCGCGACCTGCGCGTCGCCCGCCGCGAGATCGGTTACACCCTCGTGCGCACGCTCATGCAGCCGACGCTGCTGATGATCGTGTTCGGCTACCTCTTGCCGAAGATGCGGATGCTTCCCGGGGCGTACGTCACCACCCTGCTGCCCGGCGTGCTCGCCGTCAGCCTCGCGCTCTCGGCGGTGCAGTCAGTGGCGTTGCCGATGGTCGCGTCGTTCGGCGCCACCAAGGAGATTGAGGACCGGCTGCTCGCCCCGCTGTCCACGCATCTCGTGGCGCTCGAGCTGGTGGTGGTCGGTGTCATCCAGGGCGTCTTCGCCGGGCTCATCGTCCTGCCGCTCGGGCGCGTCATCATGGGGAGTGCACCGGGGCTGACGCTGTCGAGTTTCGGCCTGACGATCGGCATGATGATCCTGGCCGCCTCGGCCTTCTCCACGATGGGACTGTGGCTGGGGACCGCGGTGAACGTGAACCAGATTGGCCTGATGTTCTCGTTCATCGTGGCGCCCATGCTGTTTTTCGGCTGCGCCTACTACCCGTGGGACGGACTGCGCGTGGTGCCGTGGCTGCAGAAGGCGGTGCTCATCAACCCGCTCGTCTATGCGTCCGAGGGCATGCGGGGGGTGCTGACCCCCAGTGTGCCGCACATGGACCCGGCCCTTGCGGCGCTGGCGCTCACGGCAGTGACCGTGATCGCGTGGTGGTTCGGGCTGAAGGCGTTCTACAAGCGGGCGGTGGGGTAAGAGAGCACCTAGCTTCTCCCGTCCGAGTCCCTAGTTTTCCTCCCCTGATGACAACTACCGCCCCCGTGGATTCCAGCTCCGCCGCCGAGCCGCAGCGCTGGACGACCGACGCCGCCAAGGCCCTCTACAACGTGGAAGGCTGGGGCGACGGGTTCTTCGACGTCTCCGAGCGGGGGCACGTGGTCGTCCGCCCCGACAAGGCACACGCCGAGCGCACGCTCGACCTCTTCGAGCTCGCCCAGGACCTCGAGGCGCAGGGCGTGGCACTGCCTGTGTTGCTGCGCTTCTCCGACATCCTGCGTTCGCGCATCGAGGCGTTGCACGCCGCGTTCCAGAATGCCATCCAGGAGTTCGGCTATAGCGGGCAGTACACCACGGTCTACCCGATCAAGGTCAACCAGCAGCGCCACGTCGTCGAGGAGATCCTCGCGTTCGGCCAGTCGTGCGGCGTGGGCCTCGAGTGCGGCTCCAAGCCCGAACTCCAGGCGGTGCTCGCCCTGTCCGCGCGCACGGATCACGTGATCGTCTGCAACGGCTACAAAGACGAGGAGTTCATGCGCCTCGCCCTCATGGGGCAGAAGCTGGGACACACGGTGTTCATCGTCATCGAGCAAGTGAGCGAACTCGACGTGCTGCTGCAGGCGGCCGACGAACTGGGGGTCGTCCCCACGGCCGGCGTGCGCATCAAGCTTTCCACCGAGGGCTCGGGGCGCTGGGCGCAGTCGGGCGGCGAGAAGTCCAAGTTCGGCCTCAACTCGGCGCAGCTGGTTGCCCTCATCGAGCGCCTGCGTACCGCCGGGCGGCTGGACATCCTCAAGCTCGTGCACTTCCACCTGGGCTCGCAGATCACCGACATCCGCTACATCAAGCGGGCGATGGGAGAGGTGGCGCGCTTCTACGTCGAGCTGCGCCGCATGGGGCTCGCGCTCACCCACGTGGACGTTGGCGGCGGGCTGGGCGTGGACTACGACGGGTCGCAGAGCACCAACCAGGCGTCGATGAACTACACGGTGCAGGAGTACGCCAACGACATCGTGTACACGCTCGCCGAGATGTGCCGCGAGCACGAGCAGCCGATGCCGAACCTCATCAGCGAGTCGGGGCGGGCGCTGACGGCGCACCACGCCCTCATGCTGATGAGCGTCATCGAGGTCGAGTCGCAGGTGGAGACCTCCACGCCGGTCGTCACCGAGGACGATCACGCGCTGCTGCACGAGATGGCCGATGACCTCAAGGCCGTGTCGCGCAAGAACGTCTCCATGCGCCGCGTCCGCGAGGCGTACCATGACGCGTCGTACGACAAGGAGAAGGCCCAGGGGTTCTTCAACAACGGCGTGCTGTCCCTGCGCGAGCGGGCCAATGCCGAGCTGCTCCACCTGTGCACGATCAACGCCGTCCGCGCCGCCGCCCACCGGCACCCGGACGAGTTCGAGGACATCATCAACGACCTCGATGCCGCGCTCGTCGACCGCTACTTCTGCAACTTCTCGCTCTTCCAGTCGCTCCCCGACAACTGGGCTATCGACCAGCTGTTCCCCATCATGCCGATCCACCGGCTCGACGAGGAGCCGACGCGCCGGGGCACGCTGCAGGACGTGAGTTGCGATTCCGATGGCAAGATCGACCGCTTCGTCGGCCAGAAGGACGGCAACCCGTCGCTCGAACTGCACCCGTTCACCGACGGCGATCCGTACATTCTGGGGATCTTCCTCACCGGGGCGTACCAGGAGATCCTCGGCGACCTCCACAACCTGTTCGGCGACACCAACGCGGTGCACGTCCGGCTGCGCGAAGGCGGCTACGAGATCACCGACCTCGTGCACGGCGATACGGTTACCGAGGTGCTCAACTACGTGCAGTTCCGTGCCTCCGACCTGCTGGCCACCTTTCGTCGCAAGGTACAGGGCGCCAGCGGCATCACCCGTGACGAGGCGAACATGTTCATCGCCGACTACGTGGCGGGGCTCGAAGGCTATACGTACCTCGAGGGCGAAGCGGCGCGATGATGGCACCGTGGGCCGTGCTGGCTGACCCCACGGCCCCGCGTCACGACATGGCGACGCTGCTGCTCACGCTCGCCGCGGTCTTCGCGGCCACCAAGCTGCTCGGCGAGCTGGCCCAGCGCCTGCGGCAACCGGCCGTGCTCGGCGAGCTCGTCGCCGGCGTGCTGCTCGGCGGCTCGGTGCTGGGCATCCTGCATCCCGACGACGTGGTGGTGCACGTCCTCAGCGAGTTCGGCGTGCTCCTGCTCCTGTTCCAGATCGGGCTCGAGACCGACCTCGACAAGCTGCGGCGCGTCGGCGGCGCCGCGCTCGCGGTCGGCATCACCGGCGTCGTTCTCCCGTTCGCCGGCGGCGTGGGGGCTGCGCTCGCCATGGGGCTGTCGATGCTCACGGCCCTCGTCATCGGTGCCGCGCTCACCGCCACGTCCATCGGCATCTCGGCGCGCGTCCTCGGCGACGTCGGCCGGCTGCACACATCGGAAGGGCAGGTCGTCTTAGGCGCCGCCGTGCTCGATGACGTCATCGGGCTGATCATCCTCGCGGTGGTCGGGGGCATCGTCGCCGGCGGCGCCGTCTCGGCGGCCGGCATCGCGCGCATCACGTTCGTCGCCGTGGGATTTATCGCCGGCGCGCTCGTGCTCGGCATGGTGCTGGCGAAGCCGCTGATGGCTGCGGTCGAGCGGCTCCAGGTCGCCGGCGCGCTCGGCGTCGCGGCGCTCGCTTTTGCGTTCGTCGATGCCGCGTTCGCCGAGAAGGTCGGCTCAGCGACGATCATCGGGGCGTTCGCCGCCGGGCTCGTGATGCACCGCACGCCGCAGCGCCACGACATCGAGCGGGCCACGGCGCCGCTCGGGCACGTGCTCGTGCCGGTCTTCTTTGCGTCGGTGGGCGCGCAGGTCGACCTTGCGGCGCTGGTGTCGCCCGCGGCGCTCGGGCTCGGGCTCGTCATCACGGTCGTCGCGGTGCTCGGCAAGGTTGCGGCCGGTTGGGCGCCGTGGTGGTACGACGGCCGCAAGCTGCTCGTCGGCGTGGCCATGGTGCCGCGCGGCGAGGTGGGGCTGATCTTCGCGCAAATGGGCGCGGCCGCCGGCGTGCTGGCCGGACCGCAGTTCGGCGCCGTGATGGCCATGGTGGTGGTGACGACGTTCATCACGCCGCCCCTGCTCGGCGCCATCGCCGGCCCGCCGCCTCCGGGCGGCGTCTACGACGATGGTGAAGCGGGCGTCGACACCCTCGTCGCCGGCAGCTCGCAGCGCGCCCGGCGCGACACCGTCACGCGGCGGAAGCTCTCGTAGCACGAGCGCCCGACGGAGATCGTCCTCCGCCGGGCGCCGAACAACTTGCGCCGCGAACTACCGCGCCGCGTACCGCTTGGCCACTTCGCCCCAGTTCACCACGTTCCACCACGCATCCACGTAGTCGGGGCGGCGGTTCTGGTACTTGAGGTAGTACGCGTGCTCCCACACGTCGAGGCCCAGCACCGCGTGCTTGCCGTCCATCAGCGGGTTGTCCTGATTGGGCGTGCTCTCAATGGTGAGCGCGCCGTCGCGTCCCGCCACCAGCCATGCCCACCCCGAGCCGAACCGGCTGGTGGCGGCCGCCTTGAAGGCGTCACGGAACTTGCCGAAGTCGCCGAACGTCTTGGTGATCGCCGCGCCGATGTCACCGCTCGGCGCGCCGCCGGCATTGGGCGCCATCAGTTCCCAGAACAGCGAGTGGTTCCAGTGTCCGCCGCCGTTGTTGCGCACCGCGGTACGCACGCTCTCCGGCACCTGGGCGATGTTTCGGCAGAGGTCGCCGAGGGTCCAGTTCGCCAGCTCCGGCGCCTTGTCGATGGCGGCGTTGAGGTTGGTGACGTAGGCGTTGTGGTGCTTGTCGTGATGGATGGTCATCGTCAGCGCATCGATGTGCGGCTCGAGCGCGTTGACGGCGTATCCGAGGGCAGGAAGCGTGTGTGCCATATGCTGGTCTCCAGGGGGGCTTCAGGTGGACGAACCAAATGTAGCGCCTTTCCCGCGTCACGTACCCCGGCGGACCGCCCGGCGTGCCCTGATGCCGCCGATGATGGCCGGCGAGATCGAGATCAGCACCACGGCGATGATGACCTGCTCCACGTGTTGCGCCACCCCGGGCACGTAGCGTCCAAGCAGGTAGCCGGTGGCGAGCATCGAGCAGATCCACGCCGTCCCGCCCGCAATGCTGTACATCAGGAACACGCGATACCGCATCCGCGCCACACCGGCCACCAACGGGGCGAAGGTGCGGATGATCGGCATGAACCGGCACAGCACCACGGTGATGGCGCCGTACTTCTCATAGAAGGCGTGGGCCTCGTCGACGTATTTCTTCTTGAAGAACAGCGAATCGTCGCGGCGGAAGATCTTTGGCCCCGACAGGCGGCCCACCCAGTAGTTCGTGTTGTCGCCGAGGATCGCCGCCGCGCTCAGCAGGATGCCGAGCGCGACGATGTCGAACTTCACCGGCGACGCGGGCGTGGCGGAGAGCAACCCGGCCGTCACCAAGAGTGAGTCGCCGGGCAGGAAGAAGCCGAAGAACAGCCCCGTCTCGGTGAAGATGATGACCGCCAGGCCGGTATATCCGGCCCAGACGACCAGCGCGTCGAGGTCGCGGAGGCGGTGAAAGAGGTCAACGAGCAGGTCCATGTCGAAATGTAACCGGGATTCGGGATTCCGGATCCCGGAATGGAATTCGGAATCCGGAATCACGATCCGGAATCCGAAATCCGTTATCTTCGTCGCATGTCCCTCCTCGACAACCTGAGCGTCGTCTTCCTCTATCCCCAGGACCCCGTCAACATCGCCGCCACCGTGCGATCGATGAAGAACATGGGTGTGCACGACCTCCGCCTCGTGAAGCCGTGCCCCTACGACCCGTACCGCATCGAGGGCGTCGCCCACGATACCCGCGACGTGGTGGAACGCATCCGGCACTTCGACACGCTGGACGAGGCCCTCGCCGACTGCGCACACGTCGTCGCCTTCGCCGGCAAGCGGCGGTCCGCCAAGTGGGAACGCGTCGCCCCGCGCGACCTCGCCTCGCGTTACGTCGACGACCTGACCGAAGGACACCGCGTCGCCCTCTTGTTCGGGCAGGAGGACCACGGCCTCCCCAATGAGGCGCTCGACCGCGCCCATGTGCTCTGCATGATTCCCACCACCGAGCACTCCTCGCTCAACCTGGCGCAGGCGGTGCTCGTGGCGCTGTACGAGTTCCACCTCGTCGCCGGTGACGCCACCCGCCGCGTCGACGCGCACCGGCATCCGTCGCCCCCGGCCTCCCACGAAGAGTGGGAGCGCCTCTTCGCCGACACCGAGGCGGCACTCGAGGCCATCGCCTTCTTCCGCACGCGCAACCCGGAACTCGTCATGCGCGCGCTGCGCAGCCTCGCCTTTCGCGCCAGGCCCGATGCGCGCGAGGTGGCCATGCTGCGCGCCAGCGCCATCGAGGTGCTGCGGACCATCGATCGTATCACGCGCGGCCTCGCCAAGGGGCCGTGGAAGCGGCGCGACGACGCGGCGTCCGGAGGCCCGGAACCGATGGAAGGCCCGTAGGCCCCGTCCACCACGGCACGACGGCGGTTGCGCCGGCACGCTCCGCGCAGTAGGCAGCGTTCGCCTTGCGCCCTCCATGACCCGTGGCGATTTTCAGACGTTCTCGGCGCCCCCCTGAGTCCTTCATGGGGCGCAATTTGCCCTTGGGCCTCTCTCCCGGACGACACCCGATGACGGGACGCAGGAAATGGTTGGCGATTCCCGGAGTGGTGGTGGTTGCCGTCGCTTCCACGCTGATGTCCGCATACGCGGGCAACGACCAGGCCAGCCCCGTTGTTGCGGGCACAACCGAGACGGCCACGCAGAAGGCGAATCGCGAGGCCCTGGGCAAGGCCAAGCCCGGGCCGTTTGGCTACAGCGGCGCCTCGGGCTACACCCATTACCTCGGCCAGGGCACCGGCCGTTCGCCGGTGCAGCCCGTCATCTTCCCGCACCCCGTGCACGTCAACACGCTGCAGATCAACTGCGTCTACTGTCACTTCGCGGCGTTCAAGTCGCCCGATCCCGGCTTGCCGGCGGTCGCCACCTGCATGGGCTGCCACACGATCACCGCCATCGATCGCCCGGAGGTGAAGAAGGTCGCCGAAGCCTGGAACAAGAAGCGGCCCATTCCCTGGGTGCGCGTGCACAAGGTGCCGGAGTACGTGCGCTTCACGCACGTTCGCCACATCAGCGCCGGCATCACCTGCCAGGCGTGCCACGGCCAGGTGCAGAACATGCCGCAGGTCTTCCAGTACGCCACGCTCAACATGGGCTGGTGCGTCTCCTGCCACGTCAACGGCTACTCCCGCGCCGAGGGCATGCGCGCGGCCGGCTACCAACCCGACTCCGCGGCGCTCGCCGACGAAAAGCGCGGAGTCCGGAAGCCGGCCTCGTACGACTGTTCCAATTGCCACTACTAAGACGCGACGCATGACGACTCCCGTGGAAACGTCGAACGGCGTCAAGCGCCGCGACTTCCTGAAGGTCCTTGGCGTCGCCGGTGCCGCGACGGCGATGGTCGGCTGCAGCACCGATGCGGTCGAGAAACTGATTCCCTACGTCGCGTCGCCGGACAACACGGTGCCGGGCGTCTCCAACTTCTACGCCACGACCTGCCGCGAGTGCGCGGCGGGTTGTGGCGTGATCGTCGAGACCCGCGACGGTCGCGCCATCAAGATCGAGGGCAATCCGGATCATCCCGTCAGCCGGGGCGCGCTGTGCGCGCGCGGTCAAGCGGCCCTGCAGGGCCTCTACAATCCCGACCGCTTTCGCGGCCCGATGGTGCGCGAGGGCGGCAAGCTCGTCCCGATTTCGTGGGACAAGGCCATCGACGCGCTGCACCACGGCGTGGACAAGGCCCGGCAGAGCGGCAAGGCCGGCAATGCGGTGTTCATCAACCAGCACGAGCAGGGCCTGCTGTTCACGTTCATCGACACGTGGCTGGCCTACCGCGGCATGCCGCCGCACATCGGCTACGACGCGGAGACGCCGTACGCGACGATCGCCGCGAACAAGGCGGTCTATGGCGTGGCCTGGCCGAAGCTCGACTTCGGTGCGGCCAGGCTCATCGTCTCGTTTGCCGCGGATTTCCTCGATGGCTGGGGCCTTCCGGTGCCGCAGCAGCTCGACTTCGCGGAAGCGCGCGGCAAGATCGAGGGGGCGCCGCGCCTGGTGTACATCGGCCCGCGCCGTCCGCTGACCGGCCTCAACGCCGACCTGTGGATCGCGCCGAAGCCGGGCACCGCGGGCTTCATCGCGCAGATGCTCGCCGGCAAGCTGACGCCGTCCGACGCGGCCAAGGCCACGGACGTGCCGCAGAAGACGCTCGAATCGCTGAAGAAGGAGGTCGCGGCGACCAGGCCGTCGCTCTTCATCGCCGGCGGTTCTGGACCGCGGGCGCTCGACATGGCCACCGAAGTGGCCACTCTCAACAGGACGTTCGGCAACGTCGGCGTCACGGTGAAGCCGGCGGAATCGTACGGCGCGTGGGACGGCATTGCCGCGCCGGCGGTGCTCAACGATGTCGTGGCCGCGATGGAGGCGGGCGAGGTGCCGGCGCTCTTCGTGCGCGGCGCCAATCCGGTGTACACCACCCCCGCCGGCCTCGGATTCGCCGCGGCCGCGGCCAAGGTGCCCTTCAAGGTGTCGTTCTCGTCGGTGCCCGATGAGACGACCGCGCTGTGCGACCTCATCCTCCCCGATCACCATTCGCTCGAGAGCTGGGGAATTGCCGAGCCGATGACGGGGACGCTCGGGCTGCAGCAGCCCACGATGGACCCGGTCTTCAACACGCGGCAGACGGCCGATGTCCTCATCTCGTCGCTCACCCCGCTGCCGTGCTTCCCCTGCAAGCTCGATCCGGCCGAGGAGAGGCAGCACGCACTCGATGCCGCCAAGTTCCCGCCCGACTTCCGTGGCGTCATCGCCGCGCACATCGGAGGCAACGCGCAGTTGCAGGCGGCGCTCCCCACGGGCGTGCTCCCGGGCACGCTGCCGGCGCGCGTCGCTCCCGTGGCCAAGACGCTCAAGCCCGCAGCCATCGGCGAGGCGTCGGGCGAGTACTACCTGGCGACCTACGCCAACCTGCTGATGGGCGATGGCCGCGGCGCCAACAAGCCCTGGCTGCAGGAGCTGCCGGACCCGGTCACCAAGATCTGCTGGCAGACCGTGGTCGAGATGCACCCCGAGACAGGGAAGAAGCTGGGCGTGGAGGCCGGTGACCACGTGACGGTGAAGACGGCCGCGGGTTCGATCACCGCGCCGGCTTTCCTCTACATCGGCCTGCGCCCCGACACCATCGCGGTGATGCTTGGCCGGGGACATACCGGCGCAGGACGATACGCGGACGGCACGGGGCACAGCTCCTGGGGTCTGCTCCCCGCGTCAAATGACTCGGCGGGCGGCTACCAGCTGGTCGGTGCGCGATGCTCGGTGGCGAAGTCCGAAGGCCATTCGATGATCGTCACCACCGAAGGGTCGGGGCGACAGCACGGGCGTGGCATCGCGCGGGCCCAGACCCTCGAGCAGCTCCTCGCGGGCGAGACCGAGAAAGTCGAGAAGTTTCCGGGCCAGGCACCCGCCGAGTTCCTTCCCGGGCTCCGCGCGCCGGTGGCCAACGACGCGCAGGGCGAGCTGGGTGACCCCAAGTCGAACATGAAGGGCGAGTACGACCCGCAGCACCCGATGGGGCGCGCCAAGCGCCGCTGGGCGATGACCATCGACCTGGCCAAGTGCACCGGATGTTCGGCCTGCGTCACGGCGTGCTACGCCGAGAACAACATCCCGACGGTCGGCGCGGAGTGGCAGGGCCCCATCCTGCATCCCGACCGCAAGTTCCCTGGCGCCAACATCACGCGCTCGCGCGAGATGGCATGGATTCGTCTCGAGCGCTACTACGAGATCGACCGCGAGTACAAGGACGTGGCGTGGAATCCGGACCAGCCGGGCGCCGAGACGCGCTTCGTGCCGATGATGTGCCAGCACTGCGGCAACGCGCCGTGCGAACCAGTGTGCCCGGTGTACGCCACGTACCACTCGCCCGACGGCCTCAACGTGCAGGTCTACAACCGGTGCGTCGGCACGCGCTACTGCTCCAACAACTGCCCGTACAAGGTGCGCTACTTCAACTGGTTCGGGTACGGCAACGAGGAGGCCCCGCAGTACGCCTTCCCCGAGCCGCTCCAGTGGCAGCTGAACCCCGACGTCACGGTGCGCGGCAAGGGCGTCATGGAGAAATGCTCGTTCTGCGTGCAGCGCATCCGCCAGGCCGAGACGCGCGCCAAGGTGGAGAACCGCGAGCTGCAGGCGGACGAGTTCACGTCGGCCTGCGCGCAGGCCTGCCCGTCGCGCGCCATCGTGTTTGGCGACGCGGCCGACGAGAACTGGTCCGTCACCAAGCTCATCGATGACCGTCGCGCGTATCACGTGTTCGAGGAACTGAACACGTTCACGGCCGTCGTCTACCTGAAGAAGATCAACCACCCGGCTTCGGCCGGGGCCACGGCGTAAGGGGGCGAGGACGATGGCAAGCATCGCCAGCGAGCCGAGGCGGCCGAACATTGCGTCGGCCAACGTGCAGCTCCCGGCCGTCACGACGTATGAGCAGGTCGACGACGAAATCATCGCCACGCTGCGTCCCACCAAGGCGTGGTTCGCGGCCCTCTTCACCGCCGTCATCTGCCTGATGATCGGCATCAGCGCCTGGATGTACCAGATCAACCAGGGGCTGGGGGTGGCGGGGTACAATCCCCCGGTGATGTGGGGTGTCTACATCGTCAGCTTCGTCTTCTGGGTGGGCATCGGCCACGCGGGCACGCTCATCTCGGCCATCCTGTACCTGTTCCGGGCCGGCTTCCGCACCACGATCTACCGGGCGGCCGAGGCGATGACGGTGTTCGCCGTCATGACGGCCGGGCTCTTCCCGATTCTCCATCTTGGCCGGCCGTGGAAGTTCTTCTGGCTGATTCCGTATCCCAACTGGCGCCTGCTCTGGCCACAGTTCAAGAGCCCGCTCGTCTGGGACGTGTTCGCCATCTCGACGTACCTCACCATCTCCACGACCTTCCTCTTCGTCGGCCTCATCCCCGACATTGCGGTGCTGCGCGACCGCGAGAAGAACCCGACGCGCCGCGCGCTCCTTGCGTTCCTGTCGTTCGGCTGGCGCAATAGCGAGCGCGAGTGGCGGCACTTCGCCCGCGCCTACCTGTTCCTCGCCGCGGTCAGCACGCCGCTGGTGCTCTCGGTGCACTCGGTGGTGTCGTTCGACTTCGCCATGGCGCTCACGCCGGGCTGGCACACCACGATCTTCCCGCCCTACTTCGTGGCCGGCGCCATCTTCTCGGGCATCGGGATGGTCTTCACGATCATCATCCCCATCCGGAAGTGGTTCCATCTCGAGCACTACGTCACGCTCAACCACCTCGACGCGGCGGCCAAGCTCTGCCTGACCACGTCGTTGATCGTGGGCTGCGCCTACATGGTCGAGTTCTTCATCGCGTGGTACGGCGGCGTGCAGGCCGAGCAGGACTTCTTCTGGAACCGCGTCTTCGGGCAGTGGTGGTGGGCGGCGTGGATCATGCTCACCTGCAACATGATCCTTCCGCTGTCGCTCTTCTCGCAGAAGCTCCGCCGCAACCCGGCGTGGCTGTGGATGCTGTCGATCACCATCAACATCGGCATGTGGTTCGAACGCTTCGTCATCGTCGTGCCCTCGCTGTCGCACGAATACGAACCGTGGCAGTGGACGACGTACGCGCCCACCTGGGTGGACTACAGCATCCTGCTCGGCTCGTTCGGCTGGTTCTTCATGTGGTTCCTGCTGTTCGTCAAGCAGTTGCCGATCATCGCGATTTCCGAGGTCAAGGAGATCGTGCCGCCGCGGTTGAAGCGTCTGCACGCGCACACGCCGGAGACGGCGGACGACTTCGAACCTGAAATTCCGGGGACGCACTGATGCGCGGGGTTCTGGGTCACTTCAGGGAGCTCGACGGCGCGGTCGACGCCATCACCGAGCTCAAGCAGAAGAAGCTCGGCGACGTCACGGTGTTCACGCCGACGCCGCGCCACGAGATCGACCACGCCGTGGAAGCGCCCCCGAGCCCGGTGCGCATGTTCATGCTCGTGGGCGGGCTCTCGGGCTGCGTGTTCGGCTACTGGATGGCCATCTGGGCGTCGAATGCCTGGCCGCTGGTGGTCGGCGGCAAGGCGATCTCGTCGTGGATCCCGTATACGATCTTCGGCTTCGAGGTCTTCGTGCTCATCGGCGCCCTCTCCACGGTGGCCGGCTTGTTCATCAACGCACGCATCCCGCGGCTGACCCTGACCGTCGGCTACGACCCACGCTTCAGTCACGGTGACTTCGGCATCTGGGTGGAGTGCTCGCCAAAGCAGTTCGCGTCGGCTGAGGCGCTGCTCAGGAAGCATGGGGCGGTGGAGGTGCGCGGTGAACGCTAGCGCGATGCTTCGCCGCGCGATGCTTTGCCGCGCGGTCGTCGCCACGCTTTCGCTGGCGCTCGGCGCCTGCAGCTGGTTCACCGACTTCAAGCAGCAGCCGTCGGTGGGCACCTGGCAGGTGTTCAACGCCGATTCGGCGGAAACGAAGGGATTCCGCGGCAGCCCGCACGGGTCGGTCTCGACCGACGGCACCATGATGCCCGAATGGCGGGTGTCGTATGCGCAGCTGCCTGGCACCATCGACTCGATGTCGACGCTCGCCAATTCAGTGCCGGCCGACTCCGGGTCGGTGCAGCGCGGGCGCGTCTACTACCAGATCAACTGTGCCGTCTGTCACGGCCGCTCGGGCGTGGGCAACGGGACCGCGACGACGCTTGGCATGGTGCCCATGCCGCTGACGTCCGATCGCGCCAAGGCGTTCACCGACGGCTACATCTGGGGGATGATGCGCAACGGGCGCGGTCTGATGCCCAGCTACAATCGCATTGAGGAGGGGGATCGCTGGGATGTGGTGAACTACATCCGTGCTTTGCAGGGCGCGCTGCCGGGCATCGTGGCTGACACGACACCCCGCGGCCTGCCGGGCGAGACCGGCGACAAATTGCCGGGCCCCACGCGCATCGGACCCAACCGCCCGTCGGTGTACGCGCATCCCAGGGTGACCGCCTGGCCCAGGGCCGCCACGCCGGCCGCCAAGCCGGCCGCCACGCCGACGGCCGCGCCCAAGAACGAGGGCCACCAACCATGAGCGGCCACGAAACTCCTGCTCCCTCGCGCGATCGCGTGCTCTCGGCGATCGACAAGCCGATTCCCGCGCAGATCAAGCAGGCCTTCCTCGCCATGTTCCTCGCGGGGTTCGCCGTCTTCACCTACGGCGTCCTGCGCGGCAATGGACGCGCCTGGCAGGCGTTCCACGTCAACTGGCTCTTCTTCACGACGATCGCGTCGGCCGCGGTGATGTTCGTCGCCGTCCAGCGCATTACCACCGCGCGCTGGTCGCGATCGATCATCCGCATCATGGAGGGCTTCGTCGCTTTCCTGCCGTTCGCCTTCGTGTGCCTCCTGCTGACGGTCTTCGTGGGGAATAAGTACGTCTACACCTGGTGGAACCTGCCGGGCACCGGCGAGCTGGCCCACGAGAAGAACCTGTACTTTGGGCACGCCTTCTTCTGGGGGCGGTCCATCGGGGTCATGGGCCTGCTGGTGTTCCTGCAGGTCTGGTACGTCTGGACGTCGGTGCGCCTCGACGTCGGCATCGCGCCGGAGCGCGGCGCCGCATGGGCCGCCGGCATCCGCGCGGCGATGCGCCGCGGATTCCGCGACGAGCGCCGCGAGCTCCACTCGACGCACAGCCTGCAGGGCAAGCTGGCCGTCTTCATGGCCCTGCTATTCGGCTTCGGCTGGTGCGTGCTGGCTTGGGACCAGTCGATGTCGCTGGACTACCGCTTCTTCAGCACGATGTACGGATGGCTGGAGTTCATGGGGGGCTGGCTGGTAGCCCTCATGATCTTCAGCGGCCTGGTGCGCTGGTTCAGCCGGCACCTCGGCGCGCAGGACCTGATCACCGAAACGCAGTACCACGACATCGGCAAGCTCTGCTTTGCGTTCACCGCGTTCTGGGGCTACCTGACGTTCTCGCAGTACCTGGTGATCTGGTACGCCAACATGCCCGAGGAGACCCACTTCTTCGCGTTGCGCCTGACCGGCGCCTGGAAGCCGGTGACCCTTGCCGCCGTGGTGCTGACGTTCGCGCTGCCGTTCTTCGGCCTGCTGGGCGTGAAGGCGAAGACGTGGACGCCGTCGATGATGTTCTTCGCCGCGTGCTCGTTCGTGGGCCTTTGGCTGGTGCGCTACATCGAGGTATATCCGTCGATCTACGGGCCGCGCGCGGCCGGCATGGCGCCGCTCGGCAAGTGGGAGCTGGCGCTCTTTGTGGGCTTCCTTGGCGCCTTTGGCTGGCTGTATTCCCAGTTCATGGACGGGTTCCCCAAGATGCGCGTCTTCCTGATGACCTCGCCGTACCGCGATGAAGTGCAGGTGCCGTGTGATCCGGCGACCATGGAGCCGCTGCCGGCGCACGAGTAGGAGGGGACAGACGATAGTCGATGGTCGATGGTCGATAGTCGATAGAGGGCGTCCGGAGGGAGTCGGGCGCCCTTCTCGTTTCTCCTGCGGAACTGCCGATTGCGCGGATCGCGCGGATTTCATTCGTCGGTGACGCCCTGCAGTTGGCGGTATCCGCGAGAATCCGCGAAATCCGTTCTATCGGGAGTTCCGCAGTAGAACCGTTCCAGCAACGAGGCGTCGCTGCCTCACTATCCTTGAGCGCTCTTCGACCATCTCCCATCTCCCACTGCGCTTCGTCCGCCACTAGATTCCTTTTCGCGGGGCGTTAGCTCAGCTGGGAGAGCATCCGGTTTGCAACCGGAAGGTCATCGGTTCGATCCCGATACGCTCCATCGACTTTCGCGGGGTTCGGTGCAAAGCCGGACCCCGCAGCGCTTTATCCCAATGGTGAGAATCACGATTCCAGCCAAGTAAGGCAAACCCGTACAAATCTTCGGTGCATCGACGCTGGTAACTGAAGTGCCCAATCCACTCATTACTGCTGTGCAGAATTCAGCCCCCCTTCTGGCACCAGAACTCGCGCTCGATGCGCGCGGTGTGGCGCGCCGCTTCGGTGCCCGCTGGGTGCTGCGCGGAGTCAATCTCCAGGTGCGTGCCGGTGAGATGGTCGGACTCCTCGGCCACAACGGTTGCGGCAAGAGCACGTTCATGCGCATCGTCGCCACGCTGCTCAAGGCGTCTGCCGGCGACTGCTTCGTCTACGGAGCCAACGTCAAGACCGAAGGCGACGACGTGAGGCACCATGTCGGGTTTTTCTCGCACATCCCGGGGCTCTACGATGACTTGTCGGCGCGCGAGAACCTCGCCTTTGCCGCCACCATGCTGGGCTTTCCGTCGGCCGACATCGACGCGGCCCTCGAGCGCGTGGGGCTGACCCACGTCATGCACGAGCACGTGCGTGGCTTCTCGGCCGGCATGCAGCGGCGATTGTCGTTGGCGCGGCTCATCCTGCAGCGCCCGCGACTGCTGCTGCTCGACGAGCCCTACAACAACCTTGACGTGGCCGGCATCTCCCTGATGAATGGCTTCATTCGCGAGTTGAACGCGGCCGGAGGCGCGGCGGTCGTCGTGCTGCACGACCTCGTGCCGGCGCAGGGCGTGCTTGACCGAACGGTCACCATCCGTGACGGACGGGTGCACACGCCGTCGGCTGCCGACCTCAGGCACGACGGCGTCTCGCCCGAGGCGATCACCGCGCCGGCGGGCGCGGCCGGGATTTCCTGATGGCCTTCCGCGACGACCTCCGGCGCACGCGCGCCATCGTATGGAAGGACCTCACCACCGAGCGGCGCTCCAAGGCGGGCTTCAACGCGGTGGCGTCGCTCGGAGTGACCATCCTCGTGCTGTTTGGCCTGACGCTGGGTCCGGACACGCCGGCGCTCCGCGCGGCGGCCGCCGGCGCGCTCTGGCTGGCCGTGCTCTTTGCCGGCGTGCTCGCCTTCAACCGCTCGTACCAGGTGGAACTCGACGGCGGCGCGCTCGAGGCGCTGCTGCTCTATCCCGGTTCGCGCTGGGCCATCTTCGCCGGCAAGCTGATTGCCAACCTGATCTTCGTGACGGCGATGCTGGTGATCGTCGTCGCGGTCGGCATCGTGCTCTTCCAGGTGGTAGTCCCGGCGCAATGGCCGGCCCTTGTCGGAGTCATGATGCTCGGCGTGATCGGCATCGTGGCACTCGGGACATTCTACGCGGCGATGTCGAGCCGCAGCCGCGCCCGCGAAGTGCTGCTCCCGCTCCTGCTGTATCCGATGCTCATCCCCGTGCTGCTCGCGTCCACGACGGCCACGAAGGTCTTGCTGAACGGCGACCTGATGCACGAAGCCGGCGCGTGGGTGCAGATGCTCTCGGCGTTCGACGTGATCTTCCTTGTGGCAACCTTCCTGGCCTTTGAATACGTGATCGAGGTTTGACGCCAGACATGTCCCAGCTGAACCCAAGTGCTTTCGATCCGCCCAAGGCCGGCCCATGGCCGGCGATCGGCTGGATCGCCTTCCCCTTCTTCATCTTCACGCAACTCTTCGCCGTCCTGACGTCACCGGCCGATGTCATGATGGGCCACCTGCAGAAGATGTGGTACGTGCATGTGCCCGCCGCCTGGATCACGTTCTTCGCGTTCGGCATCGTGCTGCTCGCCTCGCTCTACTTCCTCTGGAAAGAGGACGAACGCGCCGACCTGCTGGCTGCCTCGGCCGCCGAGGTCGGGTCGATCTTCTGCGGGCTCACGCTGGTGCTCGGCATGCTGTGGGGACGCCCGACGTGGGGCGTCTGGTGGTCGTGGGACGCACGGCTCACCAGCACGCTGGTGCTCTTTCTCATTTTTGTGGGGTATCTGGCCCTGCGGTCGTTCGTCGAGGATCCACAGCGGCGCGGACAATGGAGTGCCGCGGTGGGGATCCTCGGCGCCATCAACGTCCCGATCGTCTGGATGTCGGTGAAGTGGTGGCGCACGCTCCACCAGCTGCAGACCACGCCGCAGTCGCTGTCGCCGGAGTACCTGCGGGGGATCCTGCTGAACGTGGCGGCGTTCACGCTGCTCGCCATCTGGTTCATTCAGCGCCGCTACGTGGCGGCGCGATACGAGCGGGCCGCGGAACATGCGCAGCAGGCCGCGGCGCTGGGAGGCAACGATGAGTAACGACGTCGTGAACGGCATCGGGTATCTGGTGGCGTCATACGCCATCACCTGGCTGGTGCTCGCGGTGATGCTGGCGCGCGCCGTGGGTTCGGTGCGTCGCGCCCGGGCAGAATACGAATCGGCGGCAAAGGGAGGCTTCCGGACATGACGATGAAGAAGAAGACCAAGTGGGGAGCGCTGGCGGCCGTGGGCGTGCTCGCCATCGCCTTCGCCTGGCTCATATACGGCGGCCTCGACAGCAACGTGGTCTACTTCTGGACGCCGACGGAACTGGAAGCCAAGGGAGAGAAGGGCTACGACGTGCCGGTGCGGCTGGGTGGCCAGGTCAAGCCCGGTTCGGTGGTGTGGGATGACAAGACCCTCAGCCTGCAGTTCCGCGTCACCGACGGCGCCGGCGAGATTGCCGTGCGCTCCAAGGGGGCGCCGCCGCAGATGTTCAAGGACGGCATCGGCGTGGTGGTCGAGGGGCGTTACGGACGCGATGGCGTCTTCCAGAGCACCAGCCTCATGGTGAAGCATTCCAACGAGTACAAGGCACCCTCCAAGGGAGGGCGTCCCTCCGACATGTACAAGACCATCATGAAGGGAACCGGCGCATGACCCGGCTGCTCGCGTCCAACGCGATCCTCGTCGGCCTGGTGATCACCGCGCTGGGGGCGATCCTCATACCGGTCGCCGTGCGGCGCGGCCGTCGCGACTGGCTGATGCTTGGCTATGCCGCCGTGTACACCAACTTCGTGCTCGTCACCGTGGCCACGCTGGCCCTGGTGTGGGGGCTGGTGTCGCACGACTTCAGCATCTCGTACGTCGCGCAGGTGGGCAGCCGCGCCACGCCGCTGCTCTACACCATCATCTCGCTGTGGGGCGCGCTGGAAGGCTCCATCGTGTTCTGGGCGTGGGTGCTCGCGATGTACGCGGCCGCGGTCGTCTGGTTCAATCGCAACCGCGAGGGCAACCTGGTGCCGTATGCCGCCACCACGCTGCTGCTGGTCGCGCTCTTCTTCCACATCCTGCTCATCGGCCCGGCCAACCCGTTCCTCGCGGTGTATCCGGTGCTGGCGGACGGCCCCGGGCCCAACCCGCTGCTGCAGAACCACATCCTCATGGCGGTGCACCCGCCGCTGCTGTACCTGGGCTATGTGGGAATGACCGTGCCATTCGCCTTTGCCATGGGCGCCATGCTCTCGGGCGAGGTGGCGAGTGACGACTGGATGCGCCTGTCGCGCCGCTGGACGCTGAGCGCGTGGGGGTTCCTCACCGCAGCCATCATCGCCGGCATGTGGTGGTCGTACGAAGTGCTGGGATGGGGCGGTTACTGGGCATGGGATCCCGTCGAGAACGCGTCGTTCATCCCGTGGCTCACCTGCACGGCCTACCTGCACTCGGCAATGGTGCAGGAACGGCGCGGCATGCTGAAGCTGTGGAACCTCAACCTGATGGTCGGCACCTTCGTGCTGACCATCCTCGGCACGTTCCTCACGCGGTCGGGCATCATCTCGTCGGTGCACGCGTTCACGCAGGGCACCATCGGCTACTACTTCCTCGGCTTCATCGCCATCGTGCTGCTGTCGACGCTGGTGATGGTCGCGGGCAACAGCGACAAGCTCGGGTCCACCGGCAGCCTCGACGCGGCGGTCTCGCGCGAGTCGGTGTTCCTGCTGAACAACCTGTTCCTCACCGTCTTCATGTTCACGGTGCTCATCGGGACGCTGTTCCCGCTCGTCGCCGAGCTGGTGCGCGGCGTGAAGGTGAGCGTGGGCGAGCCGTTCTTCAACCGGATGTCGCTGCCGCTGATGGTGGCGCTCCTGTTCCTGATGGGGGTGGGGCCGGCGCTGCCATGGAAGAAGGCGCCGGGGCCCGAACTCAGGGGCAAGCTGCTTCCGGGCGTGATCCTCGGATTGCTGGCCGGTGCGGCCGGCCTGGTGGCTGGCGCGCGCAATCCGTACGCGATCCTCGCGTTCGCCTTTGCCGCGTTCGCGGCGGCGGTGAACATTGGCGAGTTCGTGAGTGGCGCCAATGCCCGGGTGCGGGCGCACGGGGAAGCCTGGCCGGTGGCGCTCTCGCGACTGGTGGCCGGCAACCGCCGCCGCTACGGCGGCTACATCGCGCACCTCGGCATCGTGCTGGTGGCGTTCGGTGTGGCGGCGTCGGGCACGTTCAAGACCGAGCGTGAGGCGACGCTCAAGCCCGGCGAGACGATCACGCTGGCCGGCAGGACGCTGCGCCTCAGGCAGGTGTGGGGACGCGAGGAGAAGCAGCGCCAGGTCATCGGCGCCACGATGGAAGTGATGGACGGCAACCGCGTGGTGGGCATCGTGGAGCCGCGCATGAACTACTATCCCACGTCGCAGCAGCCGGTGCCGACGCCGCAGGTGCGCAGCTCGCTCACGGGTGACCTCTATCTCAACCTGATGGCGTTCAGGGAGGATGGGTCGAACGCGACGGTCAAGGTCATCTGGGAACCGCTCGTTTCGTGGATCTGGCTTGGCGGCTTCGTGATCGTCTTCGGGGCCATCATCGGCATGCTGCCCACGCGGAAGCGCCCGGCGGCAGCGGCCAGCGCCCTCGCGGCCCGCTCCCTCGCGGCCGGGCAATTGGCCACGGAGCTGCAGCCATGAACTGGAAGCGCGCGACCATAGCCGCGGCGACGGCCGCGCCCGTCATCGGGTTGCTGGCGTGGGGAATGACGCGCGATCCGAACAACATTCCGTCGCCCCTGCCCGGACGCGAGGCACCCGCCTTTCAGCTGGCCGTGTTCGCGCCGGGGCAGGGCGAACTGCGGCGCCCCATGGGCGACACGGTGCGACTGGCGAGCCTGCGAGGGCAGGTGGTGGTGCTGAATTTCTGGGCGTCGTGGTGCCTCGCGTGCCGCGACGAGCACAGCCTGCTGTCGATGGTCGCGCAGGAATACATCGGCAAGCCGGTGACGTTCCTCGGCGTCCTCTACAACGATGTGCCGGACAAGGGGAGAGCGTGGATTGCCGAAATGGGCGGGCAGTCGTACCCGTCGGTAGACGATCCCGGGGCGCGCGTGGCCATAGACTATGGCCTGTACGGCGTGCCCGAGACGTTCTTCCTGGACGTGAACGGCCGGGTGGCGTACAAGAACACCGGGCCTGTGACGCCGACGGTGCTGCGGCGAAAGATCGACTCCCTGATGGTTGCGGGCGCGGCGGCCGGCGCGGCGAAAGGCGCCGGCGATAGTGCCAAGGCCGATGCGGCGGGTAAGGACGTGAAGGCGAGGACGGGACGATGACACGATTTCGCGGATTCGGGCGCGCGGTGCAGGCGCCGGCCCTGGCAGCGTTGCTGGTGGCGACGGTGGCCGTGACGGCCGCAGCAGCCCAGGCGCCGGCACTCCCGGCTGCTCCCAAGGGAGCGCCGCAGGATTCCGGTGCGTTGCGCGTGCAGGTGCTGGGGTCGCTCAGCGAAGCGCAGAAGAACGACCCGGTGCTCGAGGACAAGACCAAGGCAGTGGCGTCGGAGCTTCGCTGTCCCGTTTGCCAGGGGCTCTCCATCCAGGACTCGCCGTCCGAGTTGTCGCAGCAGATGCGCACCGTGGTCAAGGAGCGTCTGGCGAAGGGCGAGAGCGAACAGCAGGTGAAGGACTACTTCATCTCCAAGTACGGTGAGTGGATCCTGCTCGAGCCCGCGGCCCACGGATTCAACCTGCTGGTGTACGCCCTGCCGGCGCTGCTCGTCGTCGGGGGCGCTGGGTTGATCGTACTGCTGGTGAAGCGATGGACGGCGGCGCCCGGTGAGGCGTCGGAGGGCGTGGAATCACCCACACGGGCCGAAGGGGAATCGACGGACTAGGGTGAAGGCATCTGTAGGGGAACGGGGCGGTGAGGTGTCAAACCTCATCGCCCCGTCGTTGCTGGCTAGTGGGTCGATGCCCTACGCAAAAATACAGATTGGCCTTATTGATCGTGATGTTCCTCGGTCGACATTGCGATGCAGCAGTGGGTCGTGCCCACTGACGCAGTGCGCTGGACGGGCTCCCGCAGCCTGGTCTTACGAAGGTGCGGTCCACCCGATGGCTTTTATGGTCCCGCCGAGGATACCTACGATATGCAACGCTCACACACCCTTCTGCTCTCGACGCTGGCCGTTGCGGCCGCCGCGCTCGCCCTTTCCGGATGCACGGACGAGAAGATCGTCTATCGCGACGGGACCAACTTCGCGGCGCCGAAGGCGGCGGCGGCGAACTTCGTCGGCTATTCCGACGCCACCAACAAGAAGACGGTCTGCGGGTCCTGCCACGCCGAGATCCAGGCGAGCTGGGTCGACACCAAGCACGCCGTTGCGTGGAGCGACCTGGTCGCCAGCGGTTCGCAGGCGGGGTACTGCAATGGTTGCCACACGACCGGCGCCTACGGCAATCTCGCCACCGCGGGTGGCTTTGCGGGTGACAGCACCACCGCGCGGTACCACGACGTGCAGTGCGAGTCCTGCCACGGCGCCGGCCTGACGCACATCAGCAGCCCGACGAGCGGCAACCGCCCGCTGGCGTCCATCAAGGCCGACACGGGACTGGCCAACGGCTGCGGCGAGTGCCACAGCGGCTCGCACGACCCGTTCCTCGAGGAGTGGAAGGTCAGCGGACACTCGAAGACGTTCGCGACCTCGCACAGCAGCACCGATCCCAGCTGCCAGGCCTGCCACACGGCGCAGGGATTCCTGACCACGCAGGCCAACGTCACGCACAACTACGTCGAGAAGAACGGCGCGATGCTCGACGTCACCTGCGCGGCGTGCCATGACCCGCACGGCTCCGCCAACTCGGCCCAGCTGCGCTTCCCGATCAACACGACGAACCTCGACAACAACCTCTGCACGAAGTGCCACCGCCGCAACGGGACGTCGGCCGAGGTCACCACGCGCAACAGCGTGCACTCGCCGGAAGGCCCGACGCTCTTCGGCACCGCCGGCTGGATTCCGGCCAGCATGGTCAACGGGGGCGCGATCGTCAGCTCGCATGGCGACGCCACGAAGAACCCGGGCCTGTGCGCGACCTGCCACGTGTCGAAGTATGAGGGCACCGACCCGCTCACCAAGACCACGGTCTTCAGCACCGGGCACCGGTTCCTCGCCACGCCGTGCGTCGGCGCCAACGGACTGCCGACGGTCGCCCAGGACTGCGAGATCGCGACGCAGAGCTTCCGCTCCTGCGTGAGCGGCGGCTGCCACGGTTCCGAGACGCTGGCCCGCAACGCCACGGTGACGGCGGAGGCGCGCGTGACGCTGCTGGTGGGCGAAGCCAACCGCCTCATCACGCTCATCAAGGCGGGCCCGAAGGCGGCGGACTGCACCTTCGCAACCACCAAGGCGTACAGCGTCTGCAACGGGGTGCAGTTCAACATCAGCCTGACGTCCAAGGCGGGCGGCATCATCCACAACCCGTTCCTCCTCGAGCAGTTGATGATCGCCTCGATCAACCAGCTGAAGTCGGACTACGGCGTGGTCGCCGCCGCGGGCATCGACCTCACGCCGCAACTCCAGAAGGCGGCCAAGGGCTTCGCCGGGGGCAGGTAGGGTTATTGCCCCGGCAGCAGATGCAGCGTGACGACGCGCGGGGCTGGTAGATCGATGCTCGGTCTGCCAGCCCCTCGTCCATACGACCCACGGATATCTCCACGCGGAGACGCGCGATGATTCGGATCTGGTTGAATGACCGGGCGCCGCTCCGGCTGACGCGGCTCGTGCCGGTGCTCTCGCTGGCTGCCCTGGCGGGCGTGGCGTGGGTGCCCGCGCACGCCGACGCGCCGCGCCGTGCCGCGCTCCGCCAGGCGACCCAGGCGCCGAGGGCCAGCATTGCGGAGGCGGCAAAGCCCCGCCTCGGCGACACGCCCGGCTTCAGCCACGCGCGACACATCACCATCAAGTGCGCCAACTGCCACACCTTCTCCGCCTCGAGCCGCGTGATGAAGCTCAAGGTGCCGGACGATTGCCGGGCATGTCATCACGCGGCCGACGCCCGGGCGGGCGCGTGCGCCGCCTGCCACGCGGCCGCCGAGCTGAACCACGGCGTCGCGGCGCGGGTCCGGTTCGACGTATCGGCCCGCAAGTCTGGTCCGGTGACCCGGACGGTCGTCTTCCGGCACGACGTGCACGAGCCGTTCGAGTGCGTCGAGTGCCACGGAACGCCCGTCGCGCCGCGCGCGGCGGACAGCTGCAATGCCTGTCACGACCTGCACCACGATCCGGCGCGGAACTGCCTGGCCTGCCATCCGACGGCCAGCGTCGGGCACGACCGCGCCGTGCATGACGACTGCACCGCCTGTCACACCGCCGCCAGCGCGGCCGAGCTCACCGCGTCGCGGTCGCTGTGCCTCGCCTGTCACCCGAAGCAGGGCACGCACAACGCGGGTCGCGAGTGCGCCGCCTGCCATGCCGTGAACCTCTCGTCCCGCGCCAGGAAAGGAGGCGGACGATGAGAGTCCGCAGCAGCATCGCCATCGCGCTCGCGACGGCATTCGCCACCGCCGTTCCCGCCCAGGGCGTGCGCATTTCGGGCGTCACGTCGGTCCAGAGCATCGACGTGCGGCCGCTGGTGAACGACAGCGTGGCGGCCGCCACCGTGTCGGGCACCGAGGCGTGGCGCACGCTCCCCTCGGGCATTCCCGCATTCTGTGGCGTCGACGAGTACTGCCGCTGGAAGCGCTCGGGAAGCCGCGTCAACCTCGTGCCCGTCCTGCAGGACCTCTCCGTGGCGGCGTGGGGCCTCGGGCAGGGCATCAGCGTCCAGGCCCAGGTGCGCGCGCGCTCCCAGCTGACGAGCGGCGACATCACCTGGCCGCGCGCCGACGATCACTTCGACGTCCTCATGGCCTACGTCGAGGCGGACCGGGGCATCGGTCGCCTGCGCCTCGGCCGCCAGTGGACGTCGAGCGGACTCGGCGTCTTCGACTTCGACGGCCTGTCGTTCCGCCGCGAGCAGGGCCACGGCATGCTCGAGGTCTTCGGCGGCTGGAGCCTGCTCGCCGGCACCGATGAACGCACGAACAGCGCGCTCTTCGGCGCGGTGGACGACCTCCCCGCGGACGATGCCGGGCTCCTCTTCGGCGCGCGCGGGCGGTACCGTCCCACCGCCAATTCGTCGGTGGCCGGCGTCTACCAGCGCACGATGGCGGCCAACCGGTCGCAGCTCTACTCGGAACGGGCCGCGCTCGACGCGTCGGTCCGCCTGGGGCTGGCGACGCTCGACGCGAGCCTCGTGAACAACATCGCGTCGGGCGAGTGGGAAGAGGTCCGCCTGCGCGCCGCGACGACGTCCGCACGGCCGTGGTCGCTGATGGCCGAGGCGCGACGCCACCTGCCGTTCTTCGAGTTGTGGACCATCTGGGGCGCCTTCTCGCCGGTGGGCTACGACGAGGCGAGGACCGTGCTGACGTATCGCGCGCCGCGCGGCTCGGCCACGGCCGGCCTGCATGGGGGCTATCGCAAGTACCGCGAGACCGACGCCGGCCTCGACCTGCGCACGAACGGCTGGCGGGCCGGCGCCGACGTGAGCTGGCAGCCGCGCGCGCATTGGAGCGCGGGAGCGAACTACGACGTGGACGTGGGCTTCGGCGCCTCCAGCAGTGACGCGACGGCGAGCCTGCGATGGCTTGCCTCCAGCGACGCGTTCCTCGGCGTGCAGGGCTCCGCCCTGCAAAACATCTACGAGTTCCGCGTGGGCACGGGACGCGTGGTCGGCCTTGCCGCCGACGGCGCCATCCGGCTGACCCCGGACGTGCGCCTCTCGTTCGACGCAGGCCTGTACCGGAACACCGGCTCCAATGGTCTCGCCGTCACCGACTGGAGCCAGCGTCGTGCCTCCCTCCGCCTCGAATGGACGGCGGGCGGCGATCCGGGCGCGCGTGGGAGGGCCACACCATGATCACGCACCTGACGTCCCGGGTCCTTCGCGTCGCCGGCGCGCTGCTCTTTCCGTTCGTCCTGGCTGCGCAGGGCACGACGGGCTTTCCGCACGCCGATCACGCCCCGCTCTTCCCGAGCTGCACCGGATGCCATGCCGGCGTGGTCGCCGGCGATCCGGCCACGGCGTTTCCCGGCGCCGCGCAATGCCGGGCGTGCCACGACGGGAAGGAACACGAGGTCGTGGCGTTTGCCGGGCGTTCCACGCGGAGTTCCGGCACGTTGCGCTTCTCGCACACCGTGCACATCGCGAAGGCGGCCGCCGGCAACGACACGGTCACCTGTGCCTCGTGCCACGCGCGCCAGGCCGGTGCCGCGTGGATGGATATCGCCCGCGCCACGCCCGAGCGGTGCATCGGCTGCCACCAACACCGTGCCACGGCGCACCTGGCTGACGGCAACGCGTGTGCCACGTGCCACCGGCCCCTCACCGACGTCACTGGGCTGACGGACGCCGACATCGCGCGCCTTCCCAAGCCGCCGTCGCACGCGCGCACCGATTTCCTCACGGCGCACGCGCCGGGGTCCGACCGCGCGTCCGCGTCGTGCGCCACGTGCCATGCGCGTGAGAGCTGTGCGCGCTGCCACGCCAACTCCGCGCGCGTCCCGGTGATCTCGGCGCTCAAGAGCGACGCGCGGGTGGCCAGGCTCGTCGCCGGCAAGGCGCCGACCTACCCGACGCCGGCCGATCACGAACGCAACGGGTATGCGGAGGCGCATGGCCGGGCCGCGCTCGAGAACGTGGCGCGTTGCGCGAACTGCCATGCACAAGCGAGCTGCCAGACCTGCCACACGGGCACCGGTGCCCGCAAGCAGATAGCGCTGCTGCCCTCGGCACGCGAGGCCGCGGGGCGCGGCGTGCAGCTGCGGCGTCCCGTGGATCAGGCGTCGCCGCTGTCGAGCGTCATTCCGGCGACGAGGACGCCAGCCGCCACCAGCTGGGTGCCGGCGCCGCACGCCGGTGATTCCGCCCGCCGCACCGTGCGAGTGCACCGCGACGGCTTTGTCCGGACGCACGGGGAGGGGGCCGCGGCGGATCCCACCAGTTGCCAGGGATGCCATGCCCAGCGGTTCTGCGCCGACTGCCACAAGGGCGAGAAGGTGACCCGCCGGTACCATCAGGCCAACTTCGTTTCGCGGCACAGCACGGCCGCCTATGGCCGCGGCACCGACTGCTCCACCTGTCACAGCACCGAGGTATTCTGTCGCAGCTGTCACAACTCGATGGGCGTCGGCACGGGCCGGGGCGGCATTCGCGGCGTGGGCTTCCACAATGCCCAGCCGCAGTGGATGTTCCAGCACGGGCGGGCAGCGCGCCAGGACCTCGGAAATTGCGTAAGTTGTCACCAGCAGCGCGACTGCCAGCAGTGCCACTCGCAGTTGGGGTGGCGCATCAATCCGCACGGCCCGGGTTTCGACGCCGAGCGGTTGGGCGGGAAGAACAAGGCGATGTGCCTGCGGTGTCACTTCAAGGATCCGCTCCTCGGCCGGTAGGGCGGAGCTGGGGCCTTCTCTTACGGAAGCAGCTCATCATGCTCAAGCGGGGAGTCCTTCGAGGTGCTTCGTTGGCCATGCTGGTGCTGGCGGCCGTTGGAACGGTTGCGTGCGGCGGAAAGCAGGAGGGCGGCGGCAAAGTGCCGCTCGGCGGCGCGCCGACGGCGGGAGCGATGGCTGGCCCCGGCGCGGTCGAGCCCGTGATCACCGCGGAATCCCAGGCGCTGCTGGAGATGGGCAACGCCGCCGAGGCCGAGCTGAGAAGGCTCAACCCCGAGCCACCGCCGGCGAGTCCGGCGTCGCCGCAGTCGCCGGCGGGCGCCATCAAGAACTGACGCGGCCGGTTGATGCTCGACCCCATCGAACTTCTCGCGCGCGACGACAAGTGGTACCTGGGCGCCGGCGACGGCACCCTGTTTGCGCCGACGTTCCCGGCCTGGCTGGACACGCCCGGCTACTGGGACGAAGCCACCGTCTACCAGTACGCGTTCGCCCCGCTGTTCACGATCACGGTGCTCGACGCCGACGGGCGGGAAATCGCGATCCGCGCCACGGCGCGGCGCTGGACTCCCGCCGACCTCACGGTCACGTACAAGCTGGACGCGGGGATCACCGCCACCGAAGTGCGCACCGTCCACCCGGGAGGCGTCTTCGTTTCGGAGTGGCGGTTCGCGTCCTTCGCCCCCGTGCGGATACACCTGGTGGCGTGGACGGCACAGGACGGCGCCGCCGTTCCAATGGGCGAGGCTGACTGGAAGGGTGCCGTGCGCTTTCCCCGCGTGCTCAGCGACCGGCGCGAGCAGCCGCTGCGCGTGCGCGCCGAGCTGGCCTGCGTGGGTGAAGCCACCAGTTGGGCCGCCTACCGCAGCGAGAAGAGCGCGCCTCAGCCCTATTGGCGTTTCACGCCCTTCGTGGAGAAGTGGCGCGCCGGCGCGCTGCCGCGCGAGGTGCGCGACGAGGGCATCTCGCCGGAGGGACTGTTCTACGCTGCCGTGCACCGCGCCGTGGACATCGAGTACCAGGGCGCGTCGGCCGTCTTCGCCATGAAGATCACGGCGGATGATGACGCGCTGCGCGTCGGCGAGGCGCCGCGCCCGGTGCGTCCGACGCACGGCACGATCGCCGGTGCCAGCCGGCGCCGCTGGCACGCCTGGTTCGAGCGCGTGCCGCAGCTGCGCTGTTCCGACCCGTACATCGAGAGTTACTACTGGTACCGCTGGTACGGCCTGCACCTCAACGCCACCGCCGGGGGGCACGGCAACCACCGCTGGCCGTCGATGTGCGAGGGCATCGGGTTCTTCCACCAGCCCATCTCGTACTCGGCGCAGTGCCACGTGCGCGAACTGCGCTGGCTTGACGATCCGGCGCATGCGCGCGGCGTGTTGCGCACGTTCTTCGGCAACCAGAAGGCCGACGGTTCGCTGCACGGCCGGGTCTACGCCAACCACCGCATCGGCACGGACTACTATCACGCCGACTGGGGGGGCGCGCTGATGGCGCTGGAGGCGGCCTGGCCCAATGATGCCTTCATCGCCGAGCTCTACCCGGCGATGGCGCGCTTCGCCGGGTGGCTGGTGCGCACGCGCGACGCCGAAGGCAGCGGCATGTTCGATGTCGTCGACCAGTACGAGACGGGGCAGGAGTACATGAGCCGCTACCAGGCGGTGGATCCCGACGCCGACCGGCACGGATGGGAGAATCGCATCCGCCTGAAGGGAATCGACGTCACGGTATACGCGTACGTGCTGTTTCGCGCCCTCGAGCGCTTCGCGACACGCGGCGGCGGCAAGGCGTCGCGGTGGAAGGGGCTCGCCACGGCCACGCGCGATGCCGTGCGCGAGGAGATGTGGGACGCCGAGTCGGGGATGTTCTCCGACGTGCGCCCCGGCGGCGGGGGACGCACCGGCGTGAAGGCGGCCGTCTGCTTCTACCCGTACTTCACCGACATCGTCGATGAGTCCCACGTGAAGGGCCTCAAACAGTCGCTGCTCAACCCGAGGCTGTTCTGGAGCGACTTTCCCGTGCCGTCGTCGAGCCTCGACGATCCGCTGTTCAACGCGGAGGCCGAATGGAAGGGGAAGCGGCACGCCTGCCCGTGGAATGGGCGAACGTGGCCGATGACCAACAGCCACATGGTGGAGGCGCTGGCGGCCGCATCGCGCCTTGGCGCACCTTCGCTGCGCAAGCACGCCGGTGACCTCATCAAGCGGTTCGTGCGCATGATGTTCCATGATGGCGACCTGCGACGGCCCAACTGTTTCGAGCACTACAACCCGTTCACCGGACAGGCGTCGGTGTACCGCGGCATCGACGACTACCAGCACTCGTGGGTTGCCGACCTCATCCTGCAGTACGTGGCCGGCGTGCAGCCGCACGAGGGCGGCGTTATCATCGATCCGTTCCCGTGCGGTCTCGAGCAGCTCACGCTTTCCGGCGTCCGGGTCCGTGGCCGCACGATCGAAGTGCGCATCGTGGGCAACCGCTTCACGGTGATCAGCGGCGGCGACCGGTTCGAGTCGGCCCTCGGCGAGGCCGTGGAACTGCCGGACTAGCAGATGCCAGGTGCTAGGAGCTAGATGCTAGATGCCAGGTGCGAGATCGTGCACCTGGCGCCTCGCACCTGACATCAAAGAACATCACTCCCTGATCGCCTTTACCTCGAACCTCCTTGGTCCCGGAAGCTCCATCTTTTCGGTCATCTTGTCCTGCTCCGCACCGTGGCGTAGCTTCGCATTTCAGAATCCCAACCGACCACAGTGACCGACCTTCCCGCCGCCCAGGCAACGACCCCCCGCGCGCTCGACGCGCTTGCCGATATCATTGCGGAGTTCAACGCCAACCGGCCGCTCGAGACGAGCATCGCCGTGGCGCTCGACACCCTGCGGCGGGGCCTCGACGCCAGCGAATGCTCCCTGTGGCTTCACACGGCGGATGGCCTGGTGCGCACGTGGGCGGCGGGCGACGCGCAGGCCACGGAGGCGGCGGTGGATGCCGCGCTGCTGGACGGCCGCGGAGCCGGCGGCGTGCTTGCCGTAAAGGTCACGGCCGGTGACCGGCGCGTGGGTGCCCTGGTGCTGCGCCTCGCCCGCGCGCTCGTGGCCGAGGAGAGCATGCTCATCGCGTCGGTGGCCAACCTGCTGGCGCCGGAACTCGCGCACGCCGAGCGCTCGCGCCAGCTCGAGGTGGAGGTGGCGGCGCGCACGGTGGAAATCGACCGCGAGCGCCGCTTCACCGAGAAGATCATCGACTCGCTGCCGCTGGCGGTGTACGTGATCGACCGCGAGTACCGCATCCAGGCCTGGAACCGCAAGCGCGAAACGGGCATGCAGGGCGTCTCGCGCGACGAAGCCATCGGCCGCACGATCTTCGAGATCCTGCATCGCCAGCCG
>DATCGU010000186.1:0-4803 GCA_036508735.1 Gemmatimonadaceae bacterium | reverse complement strand
GTCAACCGCCAGGCAAGCGACCGCATGCCGTCCGGGACGCCGGGACCGCGGAACTCATCAAACAGCTCCAGGCGCTCCAGCAGGTCCCCGCCGCTTGTTCTCAGCACGCGTTCGACGTCGCCTGCCGACGTATCGTCCGGCACCAGCAACGCCAGGTCGAACAGGGCGGCCGGTGTGGTTGGCATCGGCATGTATTGCACGGAAGGAAGGGGCGGCACCGCCGGCAGGCCCGCGCCCGCATGGGCCGACATGCCCGGCGCGGCGACTGCGGCGAGCGGCATGGGCCCGAGCACAAGCTCAATGCCGAACGCCGGCAAAGCCCAGACCGGCGCGTCGAGCGTCAGCCGCGTCACTTCTCCGACTGATCGACCATCGACCGCCACACGCCACAACAGGGGTTCCTCACCCACGGACAGTTCCACCGACGCCGCGGGGTAGATGGACCGCGTCGCGCGCTCGGCCAGTGCCTTGGCATCCCACGCGTCCATGGCGGCCGGCGTGGCGCCATCCGTGAAGTGGCGAGGCGCCCGGGCTCCCATCATCAGGATTCCCACCCGTACCTCTTCCTCCACCGTGCCCGTGCCCCTGCCCGTGCCCTTTCCGCCGAATGCCGACCCCACCTCGAAGATCCGCACATCACCCTGCATGCGGTTGAGGTTGTACTCGG
The DNA here is from genome assembly GCA_036508735.1 of Gemmatimonadaceae bacterium. Taxonomy (GTDB): domain Bacteria; phylum Gemmatimonadota; class Gemmatimonadetes; order Gemmatimonadales; family Gemmatimonadaceae; genus PNKL01. The sequence continues at coordinate 4,136 of DATCGU010000186.1, read as the reverse complement.
CCAGCGGCTTCAGCGACTGCAGCACCGAGGTACGCAGGTGCGGCTCGTCCGCTGAGAGCGGGTTGGTCACGCGCCAGTGCGACGCGTCATCTCCCTTGAGGAACGGCATCGGCCGCACTTCGGCGAGACCGGCCGCCACGAGCGCGTCACGCACGCGACGCCCGGTCACGTACAGCGGATGATCGGGAACGGTGGTGGGCCGGTATGCCTCGATGGTCTCGGGCAGGCGATCGTATCCATGCAGCCGCGCGACGTCCTCGATGAGGTCCACCTCGTGCGCGACATCGCGTCTCCACGATGGCGGCGTCACCACCAGTGTTCCCCGCACGCCGGAATCAACGTGACCCCGCACTTCGTCCTCCACTCCGAACCCGACACTTCGCAAGTACCGCACGATCTCCTCGGCGCTCACTTCGGCGCCCAGCACCCTCGCCACGCGCGACGGGCGCAGCGTCACCGGCGGCAGCGCCGCGGGTACGGCGCCCACGGCAATCATCCCACCGTCCACGTGTCCGCCGGCCACCGCCACCATCAGGGACGCTGCCACCTGCAAGGCGGTCTCCAAGCCCAGCGGGTCGATGCCGCGCTCGAACCGGTAGCTCGCGTCGGTGGACAAGCCCAGCGTGCGGCGCGTGCGGCGCGTGCGCCTGGGATCGAAATACGCCACTTCGAGCAGCACGTCCGTGGTCTTCCCGGTCACCTCCGACTCGCGCCCCCCCATCACGCCCGCCACGGCGATGCTCTGCCGCGTGTCGGCAATCATGGTCATCTCGGGCGTAAGCGTGCGTTCCACGCCGTCGAGCGTCACCAGCTTCTCTCCGGCGCGCGCGCGGCGCACCACGATGGTCTGCTCGGCGAGCGTCCCGAGATCGAACGCGTGCATCGGCTGGCCGAGCCCATGCAGCACGTAGTTGGTCACGTCCACCACGTTGTTGATGGAGCGCACACCCGCGGCTTCCACGCGCGCACGCAGCCACGCCGGGCTCGGACCCACCGTGATGCCACGGATCACCGCGCCCAGGTACTGTGGGCATCCTTCGGCGTCTTCCAGGCGAACGGTCGCACCTCCGCTCGACGCCTGGCCGGCATCGCGCGCCGCGTCGCCAAGGATGCTGCCGCCGGCGACGCCGCGGCCGGCCGGCGCGCCGTCGGCATCAGACGGCAGCATGGCGTCGAGCGGCGACGTCATCGCCACGCCGACAAGGGCGCTCAGTTCGCGCGCCACGCCCAGGTGCGACAGCAGGTCGGGGCGGTTGGGCAGCACGTCCAGCACCAAGCGCACGTCTCCCAGCGGCAGCACGCTGAGCAGCGGCGTGCCCGGCGCCGCATCGGTGTCGAGTTCCATGATCCCCGAGGCATCCTCACCAAGCCCCAACTCCCGCGCCGAGCACAGCATGCCGTTCGAGGTGAAACCGCGGATCTTCTTCTTCTCGATCTTGAATCCTGCCGGCATCATCGTGCCGCTGCGCGCGAACGGATACATGGCGCCGACCGTCACGATGGGCGCGCCGCAGACGACCTCGAGCAGCGTCCCCGATCCGTCGTCCACCTTGTTGAACGACAGCTTGGTGTCGGGCACCTTCTCCGACTCCACCACGCGCGCCACGACGAACGGCGCGAGGTCGGCGCGCAGCCGCTCGAAGCCTTCCACCGTCGCCACGTGCGCGGTGAGCAGGTCGCGCACCCGTTCGGCGCTCAGCGCGTGCGGGACGAAGGCCCGCAGCCAGTCATGGGAGATGTTCATCGGGCGAACTGCTCCAGGAAGCGCACGTCAGAATCGTACAGGATGCGGATGTCGGGAATGCCGTAACGCGACAGGGCGGTGCGCGCCGGCCCCATGCCGAACGCCCACCCGGTGTACTTCTCGCTGTCGATGCCCGCGTTCTCCAGCACGGAGGGGTGCACCATCCCCGAGCCCAGGATCTCCACCCAGCCGCTGTCCTTGCACACCGGGCAGCCGCTCCCCTTGCAGACGCCGCAGCGCACGTCCATCTCGGCGGACGGTTCGGTGAACGGGAAGAACGACGGGCGGAAGCGCGTCTTCGTCTCGCCGAAGAACCGGTTGGCAAAGCGCGTGAGCGTCGCCTTGAGGTCGGCGAACGTGATGCCCTCGTCCACCACCAGCCCTTCGATCTGCGCGAACATCGGCGCGTGCGACGCGTCGAAGGGGTCCGCGCGGTACACGTTGCCCGGCGCGAGAATGCGGATGGGCGGCATGTACTGCTGCAGCGTGCGCACCTGCACCGGCGACGTGTGCGTGCGCAGCAGCAGGTCGCCCTCCAGGTACAGCGTGTCGTGCAGGTCCATCGCCGGATGATCGGCCGGGAAGTTGAGGGCGCCAAAGTTGTACCACGGCTGCTCGGCTTCCGGGCCGAGGGCGATGGTGAAGCCCAGTTCGCGGAAGATGTCGATGACCTCGTCGATCACCAGCGACACCGGATGCACCGTTCCCTGCCAAGTGGCGCGCCCCGGCATGGTGCGGTCGATCGCCGGACCTTTCTGCTGTTCGCGCGCCAGCTCCGCCCGACGCGCATCGAGCAGCGCCTCGAGTTCCTGCTTCACGGCGTTGGCCAGAAGCCCCGCTTCGCGGCGATCTTCCTTGGGCAGGGTGCCGAGCGCGCTCATCAGGTCCGACAGGCGCCCGCTGGTGCGTCCGACCAGTGCCGTGCGCACCTCGGTCCAGGCGTCCAGCGAGCCGGCGGCGGCCACTTGTGCCGGGCCGTCCTGGCGCAGCGCGTCGGCGGCGTTCTTGAACTCGTCGAGGATCATTTCGGATGACAGATGACGGATGACAGCTGACGGATGAAGCCGAACGGACGAAATGTAGCGCGAGAGCGGTGCGGCACGCGACACGACAGGGGACTCCCAAGGTTCTTCATCCGTCATCCGTCATCCGCCCTCCCCCAATGCAAAACCGGCAGGGAACCCAGAGGCCCCCTGCCGGTCCAGACTGCTGCTTCGCGTGCTACGCGGCGGTGGTCAGCGCGGCGCGGGCCTTCTCGGCGAGCGCGGTAAACGCTGCCGGATCCTGGATGGCAATATCCGACAGGATCTTCCGGTCGATCTCAATGCCCGCCTTCAGGAGGCCATTGATGAAGTTCGAGTAGTTCATGCCGTTGAGGTGGGCGCCCGCATTGATGCGGATGACCCACAGCCGGCGAAACTCCCGCTTCTTGTTCTTCCGGTCGCGGTAGGCGTAGCGCCAAGCGCGCTCCACCGCTTCCTTGGCTGGCCGCCACAGCTTGCTGCGGGCACCGTAGTAGCCCTTGGCGGCCTTCATTACCTGCTTTCTGCGCTTGAGGCGCGAGGGGGTATTCTTTGCGCGGGGCATCGCTACTCCTTACGCCGACAACAGGCGCTTGATTTTCTTGGCTTCACCGTTGGTCTCCACAATCGTGGGGCGGCGAAGATTCCGCTTCCGCTTGGACGTCTTCTTCGTGAGGATGTGGCTCTTGTACGCCTTCAGGCGGCGCACCTTGCCCGTCCCGGTGATCGAGAAGCGCTTCTTCGCGCCCGAGTGACGTTTCATCTTCGGCATATGCAGGCCTCGCCTACTTTGACGTGAGTATCATGGTCAGCGACTTGCCTTCGAGCTTGGCCGAAACCTCGACCTTCGCCACGTCCGCAAGTTCGGATGCAACCCGGTCGACCACTGCCCTTCCGAGCTCCGGATGGGCGATCTGACGGCCGCGGAACATCAATGTCACCTTCACCTTGTTGCCTTCTCCGAGGAAGCGCCGGGCATGGCGCGTCTTCGTGTCGAAATCGTGATCCTCGATGCCGGGACGATACTTCACTTCCTTGAGCAGGATCACGTGCTGTTTCTTCTTGGCCGTCCGCGCCTGCTTGGCCATCTCGAACTTGTACTTGCCGTAGTCCATGATGCGGACCACGGGAGGGCGCGCCAGCGGCGCCACCTCGACCAGGTCGAACCCCTGCTCCACGGCCTGGGACAGCGCCGCATCAACTTCCATGATGCCCAGCTGGGATCCATCGGCTCCGATCACGCGCACTGGGCTGATGCGAATCTGCCGGTTGACGCGTGGCGGCCGCTTGGTGGTGTCCTGAATGACTCGGTACCTCGAGACAGGGAAAACAAGAACGCGGACCCGTTGAACCCGGATCCGCGCATCAAC
>DATCGU010000185.1:0-5908 GCA_036508735.1 Gemmatimonadaceae bacterium | reverse complement strand
CGGCCGCCGAGGCGGGGCCGTTGTGGCGCACCTTGCGCCTGGGGCTGCCCATCGGATTGCAGTGGTTCTTCGAGGCCGGTGCGTTTGCCCTGGCGACGTTGATGTTCGGCTGGCTCGGCACGGTGCCCCTGGCTGGCCATGAGGTGGCGCTGAGCCTGGCGTCGCTCACGTTCATGGTGCCGGTCGGTTTTTCGAACGCCGCTGCTGCGCTCGTCGGACATGCGGTGGGCCGTCGCGACATGCCGTCGGCTCGACGACATGCCGCCGGCGCCTGGGTGCTGGGCGTCGGCTTCATGGCCGTCAGCGGTGCGCTGATGCTCGCCTTTCCGCGCGCCATCGCGCAGTGGTTCACGCAGGATCCGGCGATCATTGCCGTGGCGGCGTCGCTCATCCCCATTGCCGGCGTCTTCCAGGTCTTCGACGGAACGCAGGCCGTGGCGGGCGGACTGGCGCGAGGCACGGGCGACTCCACGGTGCCGATGCTGCTGCACCTGTGCGGTTTCTGGGCCATCGGCATACCGCTGTCGGCGCTGCTTGGCTTCGGTGCGCATCTCGGCGGCCCCGGCATCTGGTGGGGCCTCACGTCGGGGCTCATCGTCGCGGCGCTGCTGCAGTCGTGGCGCGTGCATCGCCGGTTGCGGCTCGACGTCGAGCGCGTCGTCGTGGAGCGCCCCGGTTAGATGCCCTTCTCCTCGAGCAACTGCATGAACTGCGCCGACCCGGTGAGCGCCAGCAGGCGCTCAGGGAGGTCGGGCTCCTTGGAGAACTGTGCGATCTTGCCAAGCACGGGGAGGTACTGATTGGAGACCTCCAGCGGAGGCGCGACGATCAGGAAAAAGAAGTGCACCGGCTGGCCGTCCATGGCCTTGAAGTCGACGCCATCGCGCTTGCGGCCAAACGCGACGCGCAGCTTGTCGACCACAAGGGAGCGGCAATGGGGAATGGCGATGCCGCGACCGATGCCAGTGGAGCCGAGGTTTTCCCGGCGCTTGAGCATCTTGAACAGCATCTGCTCGTTCTTGTCATCGAGCCGGAGCAGGCCGATGAGTTCCTTGAGGATGTCGTCCTTGGTCGTTCCGGCCAGTTCGAGCTGAACGGCATCTTCGGAGAAGAACTCACGCAGTTCCATACAGGGCCCCAGTGACGCGAAGGAAGTCGATCGTGAGGCGAATCTAGTCCGCGTTACGAGTGAAGTCAAATCGTGTTGTTGCACGGACTTGGGGTTCCGCTTAGGTTGTTTCCGATGCCCACTTTTCCCTTCCCGGTCAGCGCCGTGGTGCCTGTCTTCCTGGCGCCGATGGCGGGCGTGTCGGAGTCGCCGTTCAGGCGCCTCTGCCGCCGCTTTGGCGCGGACGTCGTGGTCACCGAATTTCTGTCGGCCGAAGGCATTCGCCGGGAGAACCAGTCCACCCTGAGCAAGTTGCGCTTCGGGCCCGACGAGCATCCCATCGGCGTGCAGATCTTTGGCGCCGAGCCCGACGCGATGGGCGCGGCCGCGCGGCTGGTCACCGACGTGTTCCAGCCCGACTACATCGACATCAATTTCGGCTGCCCGGTGAAGAAGGTCGTCCGTCGCAATGGCGGCTCCGGCTGCCTCAAGGATCTCGACCTGGTGCAGGCCGTCATCCGCGCCGTCGTGGCGGGAACGCACCTCCCGGTCAGCGTGAAGATTCGCAGCGGGTGGAGCGAGGACCGGCGTGACCCGGTGGGCATCGCGTTGCGCTGCCAGGACGCCGGCGCGCGCATGCTGGCGCTGCACGCGCGCACGCGGACGCAGATGTACTCGGGCTCGGCCAACTGGGACGAGATTGCCCGCGTGGTGGAGGCGCTCGACATTCCCGTGCTCGGCAACGGCGACATCAAGACGGCGGCCGATGCACACCGCATGTGGACGCAGACCAACTGCGCCGGCGTGATGATTGCGCGCGGCTCGTATGGCCAGCCGTGGATCTTCCGCGAGGCGCGGGCGCTGATCGATGGCACGCCGGTGCCACCGACGCCCACCGTGACGGAGCGCTTCGCGGCCGCGCTGGAGCATGCGCGGATGGTGCAGGAGTACGAGGCCGACCTCGTGGGCGCGGCGCTCGAGTTCCGCAAGCATCTGGGATGGTACGTGAAGGGGCTGCCGGGCTCCGCCGACCTGCGGCGCCGGCTCCACCAGGTCAACTCGTTCGACGAGGTCGAGGGCATCTTCCGCGACTACCTTGCCAGCGAGTGGATGCAGGAGGTGCCGCTGGGCGAGGCGGTCGCCGCCGCGGAGACGGGCGAGTGACGCGCGACCGCGTGCGCGCGATGCTCGCCGAGGTGGCTACGGGGAAGCGCAGCGTGGAGGACGCGCTGGCGCACCTCGATGCCGCGCCATTGGAGGACTTGTCTTTCGCGCAGATCGACCACCACCGGGCGCTGCGCCAAGGATATCCGGAAGTCGTCTTCGGTGAGGGCAAGACGCCCGCGCAGACGGTGGAGATCTGTGCGCGGATTGCGGTGCGCGGCGACGGGTTTCTCGTGACGCGCTCGAACCTCGACACGCGCGCCGCGCTCGTGGCCGAACATCCGACCGCCGAAATCGACGCGCTGGGCCGCACTGTCCTCCTTCGTCCAGCCGATGCGCCGGAGCCGTTGGACACCGGGGCGTTGGTGGTGACGGCCGGCACGGGCGACCTGCCGGTGGCGCAGGAGTGCGTGGTCGCGCTGCGGGCCTTTGGGCACGCGTCGCGTCGCGTGGCCGACGTGGGCGTGGCCGGAATTCACCGCGTGCTGGCCCAGCAGGAGACGCTGCGTAGCGCACGGGTGATCGTGGTGGTGGCCGGAATGGATGGCGCATTGCCCTCGGTGGTGGGCGGGCTCGTTCGCGTGCCGGTGATCGCCGTGCCCACGAGCGTCGGATACGGTGCCAGCTTCCAGGGCCTCTCGGCGCTGCTGACCATGCTCAACTCCTGCGCGGCTGGCGTCGTGGTCTGCAACATCGACAACGGATTCGGGGCGGCGGTGGCCGCCTCGCGCATCCTCGCACTCGGCTCGTAACGTGATCACCGCGGTCGCGCTCTTTCTGGTGGGGTGCGTGGCCGGCCTCGTGGGGGGATCGCGACTGGCGCGGCGCCGCCTTCAGGAGCACGACGGCGCGGCGGACGCAGAGTCGCCGATCCGGCGACCGGAGCATAACCCGGCACGCGTGCTGCGCGGCCTCAGCATGACGACAAGCACCGACCGCGACGCCGACGAGCTGGTGGACGAACTGCGCCCGTTCCTTCACGATGTGGCCCGCCAGCACGGCGCGACCGAAGTGACGCTCTGGCGACACCCGGTGGGGGACGTCGGCGGATACGAGATCGTGGCCTGGTCGGGCGACGGGCCGCCACCCGTCGCGGCCGGCTGGGGCAGTGCGCCGGAGCGCGCGCTGGTGGAGTGGTCGGCCACGGAGCAGATGGTTGGCTTCGAACGCCGCGACGGAGAGCCCACCGTGGCCATCTGTCCCGCGAAGTTCGCCTCTGGTGAGCCGGCGGGAGCCATCGTGTTTCGCACGGCGGAGAAGTTCGCGACGACGCGCGACGCACTGCGCGACTGGATGCCGCGCCATGCCGCCCAGGTGGGGCGACTCGTGAGCCTGTTCACCACGCGCAACGAGGTAGCGCGGCAAAGCCGGTTCACGCGCGCGCTCCTGCGGATTGCGCGCGACCTCCAGCGCGCGCACGAGCCGGCGGCGCTGAAGCTTGCATTGTGCGACTACGCTTGTGAGGTGACGGGTGGCGACTTTGCCGCGCTCGTGCGTTGGGATGAGACGGCCCAGACAGGGCGAGTGCTGGCGTGCACCAGCGATGCGCCCGCCACACTGTGCGGCGGCCATGTGGCGGCGGGCTCCCTGGTGGGTGCCGCCTGTGCGGACGCCAGCGCCGCGTTCTGGGAGGATGCGCGTTTCCTGTCGGAGCGCGGCGGCGTGCTGCGCGACGACGACGGTGGCCTGGCGGCGGGCTCGTTCGCGGTGCTTCCGCTGCTGCGCGGCGGGCATGCCATGGGCGCGCTGCTGGTGGGCGCGGCGCGCACGGGGGCGCTGCGGGCACTCGAGATCCGCAACGCCAGCGTGCTCGCGGCGCTCGCCGTGAACGCGCTCGAGGCGGCGTGGGAACTGGCGGAGACGAGCCTCCGATCGCGCACGGATGCGCTGACCGGGCTGTGGAACCGGCGCCACTTCGACGAGCAACTGGAGCGCGTGCTGGCCGAGACCGACCGATTCGGCGGGTCGTGCGCCCTGGTGATCTGCGACATCGACTTGTTCAAGCAGGTCAATGACAACTACGGCCACGATGCGGGTGACGTGGTGCTGGTGCGGGTTGCCGAGGTGTTGCGCGAGGGCGTGCGCACCGTGGACGTCTGCGCGCGGCTGGGGGGCGAGGAACTGGTGCTGATCCTGCCGCAGACCTCGCTGGAAGGCGCCGTGGAACTGGCCGATCGACTGCGTCTGCAAATCGAGGCACTGGCGGTGGCGCATGGCGGCGTCACCGTGCGCGTGACGGTGAGCATGGGGGTGGCGACGTACCGGGTGGGCGAGCCAGGGAAGGCGCAGCTGTTCAAGCGGGCGGACGAGAAGCTGTACGAGGCCAAGCATGCGGGGCGCAACCGGGTTGTGTCGTAACGACCCGGAATCCGAGTTCCGATTCGCCACGCAGCCCATTATATTGAAGGCGTGGCAAGGGGGCGACCAGGTTTCGATTGTGAAGGTGGCTTCGTAGCTGCGTGCCGAGGTCCTCGGGTTCCTCGTAAAACCGCCTGGGAAACGTTAACTGCGAACAACAACTTCGCTCTTGCTGCGTAAGGCTTAGGCTTTACCCCAGCAGTGCCTGGTGGGCAGCCCTCCCGGGGCGGCTCGTCAGGTATCGCAAATCCGGGATAGCGCAGTCGTACGCCTTCGGCGGCAGCGCGAAACTCTAGAGGGCTCATCTGTCGGTCGGGCGCTCACCACCCAGCCGCCGGAAACATCAATCGGTGAGCTACGCACGTAGACGCTGTGAATGATCCTCTGCAAGACGGGAGTTCGACTCTCCCCGCCTCCACCTGATGGACAGAATGAAACAGCGGCGTCCGATAAGGGCGCCGCTGTTTCGTGCGCCCGCACAAAGTTCGGCATCGGCGCGAATAAATCTCACGGCGTCACCGTGGGCGTACATGTCGAACAAGAGCGCGAGGAAATCCCCCGCTCTAGGCCAAGCCGGAACGAAGACCGGGGTAAAAAAGGGCGGCCCATTGGGGTCGCCCTTTCTTACCCTCCCGTCGTGTCCGGGTCTTGCTCGGCTTGTCTTTCCTTCGTTCCCCCTACTTATGGGGTGACTGTATAACTCTGAAGCTGGAATGATGCTGTCCCACCGCTCACATTCACGCCACTCGCATAGCTGCATGAGCTTCCAAAGGCTACACCGATTTCCTTGACATTCTTAAGAGCAGCAGCAAACCCGGCTGAGTCGGTGATACCAGACTGACCGTTAAGGTTTGTCCAGCTAGAACCGTCTGTCGAGGCACTGAGTAATGTGGCCGTGCCGCTGGTAGCCAGGGTAGACAGGTTTAGACTATTAGTAGACCACCAGTAGTCACTCGCGTCGTAATTACCCGTTGCCGATTGGAACTCCAGTCGTACATATGCATCGGCGCCATTGTTGGCACAGGCAGAAGTGCGAGTCCAGAACAACGTGCCAGTAGAAGCGACGACGTCAACATTCGCTGTAATGGTCTTGTCTGTCAGATCACGATTGTAGTTAGTCTTAAGATAAACCGTGAACCAACCCGTACCGTCCCAAGCCACTGCTGGTTCTGTCGTCGACGTCTGGAATGGGAACCAAACCCCGCCAGTGCTGAGAGCTTCCGCCTTATTAATATCCCACAGCTTTGGTACGCTGGTATCAATGTTGAAGACCCTCCA
>DATCGU010000184.1:0-10810 GCA_036508735.1 Gemmatimonadaceae bacterium | reverse complement strand
CCTTCACGGTGCGACCCCCTTCCCCGGCCGTTCGCGCGCGGTTTCACCTTTTCCCATGCGCGTCGCCAAGCCCCCGGCTTTCCCGGATTTCGGCGAAGTGGTGGAAATGGTTTCTTCGCCGCGCGCATACGTGAAAGTGATTGCGCGAGCCGCGGGCTTCTTCTTGGGCTTCTTGCGCGGAGCTCTGGCCCTTTTCGGTGGCGTGCTCTTCTTCTTTCCCATGACGCTTACACGATCGCGCAACCCGGGCCAGAGCGATATCACCCGAAGGGGTCAGATCGGGCAGGTTTTGAGGCTAGCCGGGCAGAGGCCGGATGAACGGCCCGCTAGAGCTTGGCGATGCCCGCCTTGATGGCGTAGCGAACGAGCTCGGTCTGCTTGTGGAGGTTCAGCTTGGCCATCACGCGGTTTCGGTGCGCGTGAATCGTGTTGACCGTGACGCCGAGCACGCCGGCGATTTCCTTGTTGCTGTGGCCTTCGGCGATGAGCTGCAGCACTTTCCGCTCCTGTCCGGTGAGCGCCCCAGGGGCGGCGCCGCGTCGCTTCCGCGAGCTCTTGTTCCCCATGAGACCGGCCTCGACGACGAAATGGGCGATCTGTGGACAGAGATAGTAGCGTCCCGCGTGGACCTCGGTCACGGCCTCCACCACGTTTCGGGTGGCCGATTCCTTCGTCAGGTATCCTCGCGCGCCGGCCGCCAGGGCCTCCTCCACCATGGCTTTCGTGTCGTGCAGGCTCAGCATGATGACCTTCGCGGCTGGGGACCGCCTGAGCAGTTCTCTGGCGGCCTCGAGGCCGTTCATCCTGGGCATGGTGATATCGAGGATGAATACGTCGGCGCGCGTGGTTGCGGCCATCTTCGTGACTTCCATGCCATCGGAAGCCTCACCGACGACCAGAATGTCGTTTCCACTTCTTTCGATCGTCATCCGCAGCCCGTCCCGGACCACCGGATGATCATCGGCAATGACGACGCGAATGCTCATGCGCCGCCCTTCTTCGCTCTCGCATATGGCAAGCTCACGCGCACCGTGGTGCCTTTCTTCCGCCCGGGCTCGATTGCAAACGCTCCGCCGGCGGAAATCGCCATTTCCTGCATCACGCGGAGGCCCATCTGTGATTTCTCCCGCGCCAGGTGTTCGGATGGATCGAATCCCTTTCCGTCGTCACGAACCGTCAGCCTGATTTCCTTCTTCAATGCCCTGAGGGTCACATCCACTCGCTTGGCGTGACCGTGCGTGATGGCATTCGTCAGCGCCTCCTGCGCAACCCTGAACAGGAGCGTGGCGGTGTCTCCGGAGACCCGTCTTCGCACCAGGTTCTCCCTGAAGTGAATCCGGACGCCCCGGTGCTTTGTGGCCTGGGAGAAGTGTTGTCGCAAGGCGGCGCACAACCCGAGGACGTCGAGTTCGGGTGGCCGAAGTTGGACGGCCAGCCCCTTCAGGCGGACCACCGAGCCGTCAAACAGTTTCCGGGTCCGCTTCATCCACTTGAGCGCTTCCCCCGGTTTCCCCGAGCGGAGATCCTCTTCGATCGCGTCAAGATGGGCTGAAATCCCCACCGCCAGTGAACCCACATCGTGGTGCAAGACGGACGACACCTGCCTTCTCTCCTCCTCTCGCGCGGTAATGATTTCCTTGGAAAACAGCTGCATCCTCTTCTCCGCCCGCTTGCGCTCGGTGACGTCCTCATTCACAACGATCGCGCCCTGAACTTCGCCTTGGGCATCGAGCACTGGAGCAGTGAAATTGAGGATCGTCTTCTTCTGGCCATCGAACGCATCGATCTCCAGCAGTTCGTCGACAATCGTCACCTTGTCCCGAATGGTGTGCGCCAGCGCCCAGTCATCCGGCGCCACCTCCTCTCCGGACGGAAGTCGTCGTGCCTTGAAGATCCCGAATTCGGACAGGTTCACTCGTGGCTCCGCACCCCAGATCTTCACCCCTGCAGGATTCCCGCGCAGGAGCTTTCCATCCTTGTCGGCAAACCAGAGCCCCACGGGAAGGATGTCGAAGATCCTCTGCAGCATGTCCTCGCGATTTCTCAGCGCGTCCTCCGCCCGCGTGCGCTCCGTGATGTCGCGAATCACGCCGACGAAGCCCGTAACGCCCGGCGCGGTGAGCGGGGCGACGGCGAGTGTCACGGGGAACTCGGTGCCGTCGGCGCGCATCGCCATCCGTTCCGTGGGGCGCCCGAGGTACATGCTCTGGCCCGTGGCCTTGTATCGCATGACCCCCGCGCGGTGCTGCTCCCGCAGAGCTGGGGGAATGAGGAGAGCTGCCATCTTCTTCCCGATGACGTCCTCACGGCGGTAGCCGAACGTCTTTTCCGCGGCGCGGTTGAACTCGGTGATGTTTCCCGCGGAGTCCACCGCCACGATGCAATCCAGCGCGGATTCCAGCATCGCCGCCTTCCGCGCCTCGCTCTCGCGCAGCGCCTGCTCCGTCAGCTTGCGCTCGGTGATGTCGCGCGCGACCGACAACACAGAACAGACGCTGCCATCGGGTGTCAGTTCGGGGGTCAGCCGTGTCAGGAAGTATCGAACACCCTCCGGTGTGGGAAAGGCATCCTCCACATCCATCATTCTCCCGGTCCTCAACACCTCTCCGATTCGGTGATCCCACGTCGCGACAAACGGCTCGGGGACTCCCGTTTCCGTAATCGTCAAACCGACATATTCGCTGGCTGACAATTTCCCCGCACGCGCCGCGGCAGGGTTGACGTACAGATGCCGCAGGCGAGTATCGAAGCGGGCGATCAGGTCCGGCGAGTTCTCCGCCAGCATCCTGTAACTCTCATCCGTGTTCCGCGGCATCTCTCCAGCGGATGATGCAGGGACCTCACGCCTGCTTGCCATCCAGCGCCTCCCGCACCGCGGCCGCCAGGGCGGCAAGCGAAAAGGGTTTTTGAAGGAACTGCGTCTCGTGGTCGAGCACCCCGCGCGCACCGATGATGTCCGACGTATACCCTGACATGAAAAGGCACCTGAGACGCGGCTGGCGCGCCGCGAGCTTGTTCGCCAGTTCGCGGCCGTTCATCTCCGGCATGATCACGTCGGTCAGGAGCAGGTCGATCCGGCCGGCGTGCTCCTCGGCCGCGTGGATCGCCGCGCCGGGGCCGGCGGCGACGAGCACCGTGTAACCCTGCGTTTCGAGCATCTCCGCCGTGAGTGCCAGGACCACCGGCTCGTCTTCGACCAGCAGGATGGTTTCCTGCCCTCGCGGCGTCGGTGCCTTCGCGGCCGACGCCTGCTCCGCCGGGTCCTTGTCGAGGCACCTGGGGAGGTAAATATCGAACGTCGTGCCCCTGCCCGGCTCGCTGGCCACCGTGATGCATCCGCCATTCTGCTTGATGGCGCCGTACACCGTGGACAGACCGAGGCCGGTGCCCTTGCCGACCTCCTTGGTCGTGAAGAACGGATCGAAGATCTGGGCCAGCGTTGACGGGTCCATGCCACAGCCCGTGTCACTGATGGTGAGCTGCACGTACTCCCCGGGTTCCGCGTCCGCGTGGGCCGCACAGAACGCCGCATCGAGACGGCGGTTGGCCGTCGCGATCGTCAGCGCTCCGACATCCTGAATGGCGTCCCGCACGTTGATGCACATGTTGGCCAGGATCTGATCCATCTGCGACGGGTCGATGCGGATCGGCCACAGGCCCGCCGCCGGTCGCCACGTGAGCTGGATGTTCTCGCCGATCAGCCGTTGCAACATCCGCAACGAGTCGGCCACGGTCTCGTTCAGGTCCAGCACCCTGGGCGTGATGGTCTGCAGGCGGGCGAAGGCCAGCAGCTGCCGCGTGAGGTTGGCGGAGCGCTTGGCCGCCTCTTCGATTTCAAGCAGGTGGGCGTGGATCGGCTGCGTAGTGTCCGTCTGGAGCAGGCCAAGTTCGGTGCGTCCGAGGATCACGGTCAGCATGTTGTTGAAGTCGTGCGCCACCCCGCCCGCCAGGCGGCCCACGGACTCCATCTTCTGGGACTGGCGGAATTGCTCTTCCAGCACCTTACGCTGCGAAACGTCCTGCTTGACGGCAATGAAGTGCGTGATCTCGCCGCGCTCGTTCCGCAGCGGCGTGATCGTCATGTCTTCCGTGTACTCGCTGCCGTCCTTGCGCTTGTTGATCACTTCACCATGCCAGACGTCTCCGGACTGGATGGTGTGCCACATGGTCCGGTAGAACGCCTCGTCCTGGGAGCCGGACTTCAGCAGCTGGCCCGGCGTGCAACCGACGGCCTCCTCGACGCGGTACCCGGTGAAGGTCGTGAAGGCGGCGTTGGCCCATTCGATCACGCCGTCGCGGTCGGTGATGACGATCGCATTGGCCGCCGCCGCCAGCGCGGCGCTCTCCAGGCGGAGTACAGCAAGCGAACGCATGCGTTCGGTGATGTCCTTGTCGACGCCCCGGTAGCCCTTCAGCCGCCCGTCCGCGTCGAGGATGGGTACGCCGTTGGTGAGCAGGCAAACGGCGTCGCCGTTCCTGGTGACGTTCCAGTGCTCCAGGTCCCTGATTGGCGCCTTCGCGGCGACGATGTCCGCGAAGAGCAGCGACACCCGCGCGGCCTCCTCCGGGCGCATGAACTCGAACGGCGTCTTCCCGATGACGTCCCCGAGCATTTCGATGCCCTTCGCCGAGGCGTAGGTGTAGACGGCCTTTTCGTCCAGCTCCCACACCCAGTCGCCCATGCTGGAGGTGATGTCCCTCAGCCGCCGTTCGCTGTCCCGCAGCGCATCTTCCGCGCGTTTGCGCTCGGTGATGTCCTGGATGGTGCCGGTCATCCCGACGACCCTTCCGTCACGGGCGATTTCCAGCGCGCCAAACCCGTGCACCCATCGCATGGCGCCGTCGGACTTGCGCACGATGCGATACTCGTTGTCGAACGCGCGCCGCTGGCCGAGCACGTTGTCCCGCAGGTACTGCCCCATCATCGCCCGGTCGTCGGGATGGATGATCTCCGCCCAGCCTGGCACGTTGCGCTCGTAGTGCTCGTCGATGCCGAAGATCAGGTCCAGCACCTCCGACGACTTCCAGATGCCGGTGACGAAGTCGGTGCGATACGACCCGATGTTCGCCACGCGCTGCGATTCCCTGAAGAAATACTCGCTTTCCCGCAGCGCCGCCGTGGCCCGCACGCGGTCGGTGATGTCGATGGCCGAGGTCATGAAATACAACGGAGCGCCGGTGGCGTCACGGCGCAGCGTGGAGCTGATCTCGGCCCAGACGACGGCACCCTCCTTCGTGAAGAAGCGCTTTTGGTACTTCGCCGTGTCGCGAACACCGTTCAGGAGCGCATCCATTTCCTGCTGCGTCGCGGCGATGTCCTCGGGATGCGTGAGCTCCTGCCAGCGCATGCCCCAAAGTTCATTCAGCGAGTAGCCGAGCATGGCGCTCAACGCCTCGTTCACCTGGACTTCGCCGTGCGGGAGCGTGATCGACTTGCCCACCGATGAATGGTCGAAGACGTACCTGAACTTGTCTTCGCTCTCCTTCAGCGACGCCTCGGCGCGCCTGCGCTCGGTGATGTCGTGGAAGGCGCCCATCAGCTTCACCGCCTTGCCGTCCTCCATCAACGCTGAACACTGGTCTCGCACCCAGATGGCCCGTCCCTTGGCCGTGATCAGCGGCAGCTCCACGTCGTAGGGTGTGCCGTGATCGATCGCCTCCTGCACCGCGGCCTGGATGGTGGACCGGGCCTCCGGGGCGAAGAAACTGAACGTCTCATCCACCGTGGGCGCCACCGGCGGATCGACCTCGTGGATGCGGAATGTTTCCAGCGACCAGATGAGCTTCATGGTCCGCAGGTCCAGCTCCCAGCCGCCGACCTTCGCCATCGCCCCGGTGCGCTCGAGCATTGCGGCGCTGCTCGCGAGGTCCTGTTCGCTTTCCCGCAGGGCCGCCACGTGCCGCGCCCGTTCCTCGGCGACGGCCCGCAGATCGGCCTCCATCTTCCCCACGGCGGCACCGAGTTCCGCCAGTTCGCCACTCCCGGAAATCTCGACTTGGGTGGCGTAGTCTCCCCGACTGATGCGGCTGACCGCCTCCGCCAGGTACTCCAGCGGCTGCGAGAGCCAGCGGCGCAGCATCAGCATCACGGCCGCCATCACCACGAGGGCAAAGGCCATCTCGACGAGCGTGGAAATCACCACTTCGCGTCGCGCGGTGGCCTTGGCCGAGGCGAGGTCGTAGTTCATCAGCAGTCCGCCCACGGAGCTCGGCCGGATTTGCCCGACCTCCGCTTCCAGTGCAATCGGCTGGTAGGCCAGCAGCTGACTGCGCGCCGCATCGAGATCCATCGTCAGGCGACGGTCGCGTTGCGCCTGCCGCAGGCGGGTGACATCAAACTCTGGCAGGGCCTCCGACATCGGGCGGCCCACCGCCACACGCCGGCTTGAAGAGAGCACCCGTCCCCGATCATCGACCAGCGCCACGGCGGCCACGTCGGCAATCGATCCGAGCTGGGCGATCTCCTCGTCCACCAGGCCGTTCTCCCCTGTACGCAGATGCTGCTCGATCCGGTGCTGCTCGTCGACCATGCGCTCAATGACCCGTGCCCGGGCACGGTTCTCCGCAGCGCTCATTTCCCGCCAGTCGCGCCAGAGCGCCGACGCCGACGACAGCAGGACAAACGCCAGGGCAACGAAGGCCGGCAGCCACCGGCGCAGGGGAATGGACGAGTGGCCACTCATGGCGCGACCGGCGGCAGGAATTTCGGCTCCACGAGGTGATCCGCACTGACGGCGGTCTGCAGGAGATGCTGACGCAGCATCAAGGCGCCCAGCTCGGCAGCCGTCGGCGACAGTCCAGGGGTCGACCCGGAGAGCAGGGCGTGATTCTCGGCCAGGGTCGAGAGCTTGAGCCGGGAGTACAGCGGCGTCACCCGGTCGGCGGTGACGCCAAGAACGGGGGCGATCTGCCTGGCTGCATCCTGAGGTTGCCGAACCAGATACTCGAGGGCGTTGAAGTGGGCCGCGACCAGCGCCATGAGCGAGCGCTGGTGACCGTCCAGCGCATCGGCTCGAACCACCAACACGTCCACGATGCGGCCGGGAATGCTCCTGCTGTCGAACAGAATGTGCGCGCCCTGCTCGAGCAGCCTGGTGCGTGCCGGCTCGTATGTCACCACCGCGTCGACCTTGCCGTCGCGATACGCCGCCTCGCTTTCGTTCACCGAGACGTTGACCAGATGAACGTCAGTCGCCGCCAGTCCCGCCGCGGTCAGCATGGCATCGAGCATCACGGCGCCGACGGCGGCGGTCTCCACGCCCACCCGTTTGCCACGCAGGTCCGCCAGGGAGGTGATGCCGGGACGGGCCAGTACGGCATCCGCCCCGTTGGACGCGTCCATTACCAGGACGACGCGCAGGTCCACGCCGTCCTGCATCAGGGCAAGCGTTTCGTCGAGCGTTACCGTGGCCGCGTCCACCGTGCCGGCGCGCAATTGCGCGGAGACCTGGTGGGCATTGACCAGTTCCACCAGGCGAACCTGCGCGGCGTCGAAATAGCGCTGGCTCTGGGCCAGTTGCAGCAACTGATAGCCGGGCCAAGGAGAGATGGCAACGCGCAGCGGCGCTTCGGAACTCCCAGCGCACCCAGCCAGCACCGCGAGCGCCGCCGCGGCGAGAACGTGGCGCCACGTCGCTGAGGAACCGTGCTTGGCGCCGAGGCGTAAAATAGCTGGATTCATTGGTCCCTTCAGCATGGAGCCGACACCGAGCGACCAGTTGAACGTGGCAGCAAAGTCGCGAAGCTAATAAGTATGTGTGCGTGCAACACCCTGCGCGACTCGCCCCGCGTGCCTCCTTCCCGTAGATTCGGCGCAATGAAGTACATCCTGTCCCTGGACCAGGGCACCACCAGTTCACGGGCCATCCTCTTCGACCACGCGGGCAGCATTGTCGCGGTCGCGCAGAAGGAGTTTCCGCAGATATTCCCCAAGCCAGGCTGGGTGGAGCACAACGCCGTGGACATCTGGTCCACGCAGGCGGGCGTGGCCGCCGAAGTGCTGCAGAAAGCCAACCTCGGCGCCGCCGACATCGCCGCCATCGGCATCACCAACCAGCGCGAAACGACGGTGGTGTGGGACCGCAAGACCGGCCAGCCCATTTGCAATGCCATCGTCTGGCAGGACCGGCGCACCGCGGGCATCTGCGACCGGCTCAAGAAGCAGAAGCTCGACCGCGTGATCCGCCGCAAAACGGGGCTCGTCATCGACGCCTATTTCTCGGCCACCAAGCTGCAGTGGATCCTGCAGCACGTGAAGGGCGCGCGGGCGCGCGCCAAACGCGGCGAGCTCGCGTTCGGCACGGTGGACTCGTGGCTCGTCTGGAACCTCACGGGCGGCAAGGTGCACGTGACCGACGCGAGCAACGCGTCGCGCACCATGCTCTACAACATCGTCAAGGGCGACTGGGACGACGAACTGCTGAAGCTCTTCGGCGTACCGCGCTCCATGCTGCCGGAGGTGCGCTCGTCGAGCGAGGTCTACGGCGAGACCACGCTCTTCGGCGCGCCCATTCCCATTGCCGGCATGGCCGGCGACCAGCAGGCCGCGCTCTTCGGCCAGGTGTGCACCACGCCGGGCATGGTGAAGAACACCTACGGCACCGGCTGTTTCATGCTGATGAACACGGGCACCAAGCCCATTGCCAGCAAGAACAACCTGCTCACCACGGTGGCCTGGCGCATCGGCGAGCGCACCGACTACGCCCTGGAGGGAAGCATCTTCATTGCTGGCGCGGTGGTGCAGTGGCTGCGCGACGGGCTTGGCATCATTCGCACATCGGCGGACGTGGAGCCGCTGGCCGCCAGCGTTCCCGATACCCACGGCGTGTACCTGGTGCCCGCCTTTGCCGGACTCGGCGCGCCGCACTGGGACCAGTATGCGCGCGGCATCATCGTGGGCCTCACCCGCGGCACCACCCGTGCGCACATCGCCCGCGCCGCGCTGGAAGGCATCGCCCTGCAGGTGATGGACGTGCTACAGGCAATGGAGGCGGATTCCGGCATCACGCTCAAGGAACTGCGGGTCGATGGCGGCGCCTGCGCCAACAACCTGCTGATGCAGTTGCAGGCGGACCTGCTCAACGTGCCCGTGGTGCGTCCAAAGGTCGCCGAGACGACGGCGCTGGGCGCCGCGTACCTCGCCGGCCTCGCCGTCGGCTACTGGAAGAACCAGGCCGACATCGCCCGGCAGTGGCAGGTGGACAGGCGATTCAGGCCGTCCATGAAGCCGGCGGCCAGAAAGACGATGGCCGCCGGATGGAACAAGGCGCTCGGTCGGGCGAAGGCGTGGGAAGACTCGTAGCGCAACTCAGCGCCGGAAGAACGCCATGCCGTCCACCAAGTAGACCCAGGCGAGGAAGGCCACCAGCAGGATGACGCCGCCAATCACTATCCGCGTGTGGATCCTGTTTTCAGGCTTGTTCATTTCTTTGTCCCCGAATTGTTGACCATGACAATTTCGGGGCGCGCGCCCTTGGCGCCAATCGCACGAAGTGACTAGTCCCGCGAGTGGACGCCCCGCCCGCTGCGGCTTATACTCGACTGGTCGCGCCACGCATCACCACCACCAGAGCACAGCCACCATGACGCACACACTTCGCCGTTCAACGCTGTTCGGTGTCACGATCGCCCTTGCGCTCGCTGCGCTTGGCACCGCGGCGCAGGCACAGAAGCTCTCTTACCCGGCCACCAGGAAGCTCGAGCACGTCGACACCTACTTCGACACCCGTGTCGCCGACCCCTACCGCTGGCTCGAGGAGGAGAACTCGCCGGAGACGGCGGCGTGGGTGGAGGCCGAGAACAAGGTCACCTTCGCCTATCTCGACAAGATCCCGTACCGCGACAAGCTCAAGGCCCGCCTCACGACGCTCCAGAACTACGCGCGCTACGGCACGCCGACGCGCAAGGGCGAGCAGTATGTGTTCAGCAAGAACGACGGCCTGCAGAACCAGGCGGTGCTGTACATCCAGCGCGGACTCGACGGCACGCCGGCAATGCTCCTCGATCCCAACAAGTTCTCGGGCGACGGCACCAACCGGCTGGCCGGCTTTGAACTCTCCAGGGACGGCAAGTACGCGGCGTACGGAATGTCGGTGGGCGGATCCGACTGGACGGAATACCACGTGATGGAGGTTGCGACGCGGAAGGTGCTCCCCGACGTGATCTCCTGGGCCAAGGTGAGCGGCACGGCGTGGCAGGGCAATGGCTTCTACTACAGCCGTTACCCGGCGCCGGACTCTGGCACGGCGCTCACGTCCGTCAATGAGGGACACCGGGTCTATTTCCACAAGATCGGCACGCCGCAGGCGCAGGACACGCTCATGTTCGAGGACGCCGCCAACCCGCAGCGCTTCCACACGGTGTCGACCACCGAGGACGAGCGCTTTGCCATCCTCTCCGTCTCGGACCGCGGCAAGGGGAAGAAGGGCAACGCACTCTTCATCCGTGACCGCAATGCCACCGGGCGGTCGTGGAAGCCGCTGATCGCCGAGGTGGGTGACGACTCGTACGGCGTGCTCGACAACGTGGGCGACAAGTTCCTGGTGGAGACCAATCACGGCGCGCCCAACGGGCGCGTAGTGCTCATCGACCCGCAGCATCCCGGCGAGAAAGACTGGAAGGATGTGCTGCCGGAACGGCCGGAGCCGCTGCAGGGTGCGAGCACGGCCGGCGGCCGGCTCTTTGCCACCTACATGAAAGACGTGACGACGCGCGCCTACGTCTTCGCCCTCAATGGCCAGCTGCTGCGCGAGATCACGCTGCCCGGCCTTGGCACGGCCGGCGGATTCGGCGGCAACCGTGACGACACGCA
>DATCGU010000183.1:0-6026 GCA_036508735.1 Gemmatimonadaceae bacterium | reverse complement strand
TGCGCGAAGCGCGACTCGCCGCCAAGCTGTCGCATCCCAACATCATCCCCATCCACGCGGTCGATGAGACCGGCGGTTTCGTCTACTACGTGATGTCGTTCGTCGACGGCGAGACGCTGGCCCAGCGCGTGCGCAGCCGCGGGCCGCTCTCGGCGTCGGAAGGCGCGCGCGTGCTGCGCGAGGTCGCGTGGGCCCTCGCCAGCGCCCACGCGCAGGGGATCGTACACCGCGACGTGAAGCCCGACAACATCCTCATCGAGGCGACGTCGCACCGCGTGCTGGTGGCCGACTTCGGCATTGCGGCAGCCCTCGGCGACGCATCGGGCGACGGCATCAGCGGCACGCCGGAGTTCATGAGTCCCGAGCAGGCCCTGGGACACGAGGTCGACGCGCGCAGCGACCTTTATTCGCTGGGCGCGACCGGATACTATGCGTTCTCCGGACGACTGCCGTTCGAGGGGCGTACATCCACCGAGGTCCTGGCCAGGCAGGTGACGGAACAGGCTCCCGGGCTCGGAACGCTCGGCCTCTCCGTGCCGCGCAAGATGGCGTCACTCATCGATCGCTGCCTCGCCAAGGACCCCGCGCAGCGGCCGGCGAACGCGAGCGTGCTGGCCGATCAGCTTGGGGTGGCCATCGAACAGCGGCGCGAATTGCCCGTGGCGCTGCGCGCCTTCGTGAAGCGCAACGGCCGGCTGGACGGCGGCGGTACGCTGATCGTGGCTGGCAGCGCGCTCGGATTGTCCATTCTGGTCTCCTTTGGGGTCAGTGCGTCGGCCGGATTCGCCTCGCTCGGCGTCGTCTTCGCCGTGGTTCCGTTTGCGTCGCTCGTCCTGGCCGCGCGCAGCCTGGCCAGGCTGGGCTTCGCGCACGGCGACCTCGCCCCGGCGTTCAAGGCGGAATTGGAGACGTCGCGCGAAGAGCACGCGGTGGAACACGCCAAGGGATCGTCGAGACTCGAACGCATGCTGAACCTGACGGCGAAGGTCAGTTTCGCCGTTGCCGGCGCAGCGGTCATACTGCAGTACGTATTCGGAACGTACACGCGGACCTCGTCCAGCATCGTTCACATGCTGGCGTACATCGGGTATTCATTCGTCGCACCGATTGCGGCTGTGACATTTCCCTTCGCCCTGTTAGGGTACCTCACCCTCCTCCAGCGTCGCAGCGACCTCGACACCTCGTTCTGGGCAGGCGTGTGGAACGGACGCATCGGCCGCGCGGCGTGGGCCTTGGCCAGGCGATTGCTGCGCGGCACGGTGCGCGAGTCGGCCAACACCCATCGCGCCACTGAGCTTTCGCTCGGCATGGCGGCTGAGAACTTGTATGAGAGCCTCCCCAAGGCGGCCCGCGACGAGCTCGGTGCTCTCCCCGCCCTGCTGCGACGCCTGCAGGATGATGCGCAGGTGCTGCGGCGCCACGCGGGCGAACTGCAGGAAGTGTTGAGCGACGCGGGGGAGGCTGCGGCCACCGCCGCATACGAACCCGTAACGCGCGATCGTGATGCGGTGCAGGCAAAGCTAGCCGAGACCGTTGGTGCCCTCGAGACCATTCGCCTGAACCTGTTGCGCCTCCACGCGGGATCATTGACCGTGGTCGGACTCACAACGCACATCGGCCTCGCCCTGGATGTGTCGGCCGAGGTGGAGCGGATGCTTGCGGCCCAGTCGGAGGTGGAGCACGTGCTGCGGTTCCCGCGCGAGGTGGCACTGACGCCGTCCTGAAACAGGAGGCGCCAGCGCGGTCAGCAGTTACGCCACGAATTACGAAAGAATGCCGCTGGAATTACGAAAGAGTCTGCAAAGCTGCAACGACGGTGCCTACTTTTTCGCAATCGCGAACACGAACGGCTGCTGCACCAATCCGCGCACCGGCACGCCCTTGAGCTTCGCCGGCAAGTAACGCAAGGTGGGCATTGCATCGCGCACGGCGATCTCGAACGGCCCAAACTCGCTCTCTGGCTTGAGGACCGCACGCCGGACGTCACCCGGTGTCGTGCCGTTGAACACACGGAAGCTCCCGGCTTCGACGAGGCCGTCCAGGCCGACGATGAACTGGGCCAGCACCGTGGCCTCGATTCCCGCAGCCCTCTCCGCCGCCGGGTACCTCGGAGCGCTGGACCCCGGCGCGGACTGCACCGGCGCGTCAACCTGATACTCGAAATACACCTTCGTGGGGTCGGCCTGCACCGCCTGTGCAGGGGCGCTGGTCTCTCGTACAACAGGTGCCGTGCCGGCGCGATTGAGGGCCGACGAGCATGCGGTCACGATGGCCGCCAATGCGGCCAGGGAGAGGGCGGCCGCACGAAGATGCGAGTGACGGGGACGGGTCGTGGTCATGGTCAGGATCCTCCGGGATAGCAGTGATTGGGGTTCGGCGAGCATCGACGCCAAGCGCATCGACGGCTGCCGCTGGGCAAGAAGCATCAGAAGGCGGCCGTATCGCGACGCATCGTCCTCGCCGCTCAGCACGCGGCTGTCGCAGTCGAGTTCGATCGCGGCGCGCAGGCGATGGCGCATCCACCACACCGCCGGATGCCAGGGCATCAGCACCACCGCACACTCGGCGGCGAGCACCCAGCGCGGATCGTTCGCCCGGCAATGTTCGTGCTCGTGCCGCAGGATGAGGCGACGCAGCGATGGATCGACCTCCTCCAGCCAGCCGGGCCAGAGCACGTGCGGCTGCATCCAGCCAACCACCGCGGGGCCGGTGGCGTCTGACAGGATGACGGGGGCGCCATCAATCACCGATGGCTTGCCGGTGCGCAATGCGGCCGCGGCGGAGCGAGCAGCGAGGACGAGCCGCGCCAGTAGAACAAGCGAGGCGAGGCCCCAGAGGACCGCGAATCCCTCCGCGAGCCACGGCCGGCTGCTCGCCACGGCGTTCGCCGCCTGCGAGACGATCACAACCATCGGTAGCTGCATGGCCGCCGCCGCCGGCGACGCAGACATGAATTGTCCGATGCCCGATTGGACCAGCGGCCAGACGGCGGTGGCGATCAGGGCGACGAGCCACGGCAGGCGCCGTGACGCACCGACGAGCCATCGCGCCTGCTCCGCCGCCAGGGCGGCAAGCGCCACGAGTGTTCCGAAGACGAGGAGGGACCAGAACAGGGCGACCATCAGCGCTTCCCTCCCTTGGCGCCCTTCGCACGCCCAACGCGCCTGGCGAGGTCGCGCAGCTCCCCGGCCGTGAGCGATTCCGTTTCGACCAGGCGCGCCAGCAGCAGTTCGGGCGACCCCTGAAAGAGCCGCGAGAGCATGTGTGACAGTGCGCTCCTCTGCGCCGTGCGCTGTGCCACGCGCGGCGCGTACCGGTGCGCGCGCCCTTCGACGGTGTGCGACAGGTACTTCTTGGCCTCGAGGTTGCGCAGGATCGTCAGGACGGTGGTGTACGCCAGGCGCGCGGGAAGGCGTTCACGCACCTCGCCGACCGTTCCCGACCCGATCTCCCACAGCACCGCCATTACATCGAGTTCACGTTCTCCCAGCGAATGCTCATCCACGGTACCTCCGGTATCTACTATGTGCGTAGTAGACGGTAAGTCACCCGGTCCGATTTGTCAACTATGGTGTTAGTAGTACTTTCCCTGAGGAGCTGGCACAGTGGTCGGCCAGTTCGCGTAAACGCCGGCGTCGGTGGTAATGTCTCATTCCAGATGACTGCTGACGGTCACGAGTCCGAAGATGACGACCACTTGGCGACGCTCGCGGTTGACGCTGCCGGCGGCGACGCCAGCGCGTTCGCCGTCCTGGCAAACAGCGTGCGCGCTCGCGTGGTTGCGTGGGCTGGTGCCATCACGGGGAATCGTGACGACGCAGAAGACGTCGCCCAGCTCGTGCTGCTCCGGTTGCGCGACCATGTGCATCGCTTCGAAGGACGCAGCCGGTTTACCAGTTGGCTGTTTCAGGTCACGCGCAACGTGACGCTCTCGTCGATGCAACGGGAACGCCGTCAACGGGCTCTGCTCGCCGCCCAGGACCCCGGCATCGTTGGATCCGCCGCCGCGGGGGACGATGAGTCGGCGGACGCGCATCGTATCGAGGCGCTGGTGCAGGCCTGCTTCACCGACCTGACCGACCGCCAGCGCGAGGTGTTCGAGTGGATTGACCTGCGGGGCGTGAGCGCGCCGGAGGTGGCACGCCGCCTCGGCATCGCCCCTGCCACGGTTCGCGTGCTCCTGATGAAAGCTCGTCGTACGATCCGCCTGCGGCTGCTGGAGCAGCAAGCGGACCTGCTGGAGGAATACGATCGATGAAATGCTCCCAGGCGCTTGAAACCATGCTCGATGCCGACGCGGCGGACCTTGGGCCCGAAGGTCCGTCGGCGCTCGCCCTGCATCTGCGGTCGTGCGCAAAGTGTGCGCGGGTGGCGGCAATGCTGCGCGCCGACGTGCACGCACTTGCCGCAGTGATGCCGTCAGTGCCCGTGGGCACCCGCACGCACTGGGCCCGCTGGCCCGGCGTCGCGCTGGCGTCCGCAGCGGCGGTGCTGTTGTTCGTGGTGATGCGCGAGCGCCCGGTGCCGACGGTTCGCACGCAGCCCGCCGACGCGACTCCCGTGGTCGTTGCCCGGCCGACGGAGACCGTGAAGGCGCCGATCCCAACGCGGACGGCGCGCACGACCACGTTGGATCGTCGCGTGGCATCATCTCTCTACGCGATGCCCGACGCTGAGCCACTCGAAGTACCCGCTGACCTTCATGAGCGAGCCTCGACCGTGCCGGCCTTCGAATCAGCCTTGGACGGCGTAAGCGCTACGTCGAATGGCAGTGTCACAGTGCTGAAGACGTCGAATCCAAAGATCACCGTCATCTGGTTCAAATGACCATTCGCCCGGATACGCCCATGCGCCGACTCCTGCTTCTTCTCGCTGCTCTGTTGACCGTGTCCGCCGGCTCCGGCGCCCAGGCAACTGGCACCGCAGTGACTCCGAAACCTCGCGGAAGGGGCATGGAGGTTCGCCAGTACACCTTGCAGGTCCTGACCGGTTCCGAAGCCGAGTCGCTGCTAGTCCCGTTCGTTCCGGTTGGGGATGGGGGTGGCGTCTGGCGTTCGAGCGGCACGGTGCTCACCGTGATTGGCACCAAGCGGACGCTGGCTCTCGCCGACAGCGTCCTCAAGTCGTACGACCGCCCACCGGTCACCCTCGTCCTCCGTTTCATGCTGATCGAGGCCACCGATTCTGCCGTCACGGACCCCCGCATTGGCGAGGTCGAAGGCGAGTTGCGGAGCCTGTTGAAGTTCAACGGCTACCGGCGGCTCGCCGAGGCCACGTCAGTCGTAGCGGAGACCCAGAACTTCACGTCGACAATGGCCGCGGCGGACAGGACGGAGTTCACTGTCGATGGCGGCGTGAAGACCGTCCGCGATGGCCGCGTTGGCATCGGGATTTCACTGCGCAGCGGAACGAAGGGGATGATGATAGGTGTTCCCACGTCACCCGACACCCGCCAGCTGCTTTCTACCACACTGACGGTTCCGGTCGGTCAGACAGTGGTCCTCGGCACGGCTGCCGGAGACAAGGGCATGGTGGCACTGATCCTGACCGTCAAGCCCGAGTTGGCGGAGTTCACTGCGCGGCAATCTGCAGCGCCGCAGGGCAGCGAGCGGACCTACGAGTTCAAGATTCACTCTGGCGCGGCGAGCTTCGACGGAATCCTCCGCGTGCTCGGCGATAGCATGGAGGTCGAGCCGCAACACGGCTACTGCGTGGCTGAACTCGGACAGTCGAGTTCGGAGGTGAAGCATTTCAAGTGCTGGGGACTGCTGGGCGTTGAGAACCTTGTGCTTGCCTTTGACGTCCAGAACTTCAGGGAGAGCTCCCACTGGTGGGGTACGGTCAACGAAGAGCAGACCAATGGGCCCCACAAGTGCGTTCAATACCGGGGGGGCGTCTGCGTCGAGTGGAGACCAACGGTCGGAGATTTCAAGAAGAGCGTGCGTGACAGGATAGTGCTGACGCCAAAGCCGCTTTGATGTGGGATCCGCCATGCAGTTGACGGCCGCGGGGCGTTAGCACGCCAT
>DATCGU010000182.1:0-6720 GCA_036508735.1 Gemmatimonadaceae bacterium | reverse complement strand
CAGGCTTCTCGCCGCGCAGCGCACGCTTCTTTCGCGCCGTTGAACCCGCTCCGCGATCTGCACGTTCTGGGTGGACAAACTGCGCCTTCTCGGATTGGACAAAATCCGTCGAAAAAGAACGCTTGCCATTTGCTAAGTCGTTGTGTATCTTCGCCGTAGACGTCGATGGTGATGACTCTTTCGCGCGGTGTGCAGCGTTCCCAAGCTGGACGTCGTGGGTTCGAGTCCCATCGCCCGCTCTGCAGTTGCCGCCGGCCCTGTTCCCCTGGAACGGGGCCGGTTCGCGTTTTCGGGCGCAGGCTGACGGAGCGGCCGATCGTCAATGCGAGTGCGCGTCCACCGAAGAGGTCTGCCGCTCAATCCGCTCCACGAGCGCCGGGTCGCTTGGCCTGAGTCGTGTGGCGAGATCCGCCAGCGCAACCACGCCGGCCACGCGTCCTCCCTCGGCAAGCACGGGAATGCGCCGCACGTGATCCCGCATCATCTTCGCGGCCGCCAGGGCCACGTCGTCGTCGAGGTGAACCGACGTGAGGTGGCTGCTCGTCATGTGCTCCCGCACCGCGCACGAAGCGCCGTGCCCTGCGGCCACGCACCGAACAACCACGTCGCGATCCGTGAGAATGCCCAGCAGCTGGCGGGTCTGCAGATTGTCGATGACCAGCAGCAGGCCGATCTTCCGGTCTCTCATGACCTGGGTGGCTTTCAGGATAGTGTCGTCCGGTGTCACCACCGACGGATGCGCCGTCATGACGTCGCGCGCTCTCATCTCGCGTCCCTCCTGCTCCAGCCATCGTCACCCACACTCCTCCATACAGGAGAAAGGATATCGCTTTCCGCCCTGCGTGCTAGCCGAGAAATGACGTGATTTCGTAGGGTAACGCCGTACGGACTCTTCTGCCTGCGGCAGGCACCATCTGCGGGAAGCACTTACTGTCTGCGGCGCCAGGCCAGCGCTAACTTGTCGTGGGACTTCCGGTGCGAACCCGCTTGGAGCGCGCTGCCGATCATGCCGCCCATCTTTCCGTTCCTGCCCCAGCGCCTCGCCGGGCTGGCGGACCTCGTGTCCAATTTGAGCTGGACGTGGAACCGCGAAGCGCGCGCGCTCTTCAGCGACATTGACCCGCAGCTCTGGACGCGCCTGCGCCACGATCCGATTCGCCTGTTGTCCCAGGTCAGCGCCGAGCGTCTTGCCCAGTGCGCCGAGGATCCCTCGTTCGTGGCCGACTACGACGCGGTCATGCGGTGGTCGGCGACGGAGCAGTCGCTGGCGCATGCGTGGTTCACGCAGAACTTTCCCGAGCGCGCGAAGGACACGATTGCGTATTTCTGCGCCGAGTTCGGATTCCACCGGACGGTGCCCATCTATTCCGGCGGCCTGGGAGTGCTGGCCGGCGATCACTGCAAGACGGCATCCGACCTCGGCGTGCCGCTGGTGGGGGTGGGCATCCTGTATCGCGCCGGGTATTTCGACCAGCAGATCCGCACGGACGGCTGGCAGGAGAACACCGATGAGGTGATTGACCTGCGCTTCACGGCGCTCGAGCCCATCGAGGGGCCCAACGGCGCACCGCACCTGGCGGTCGTGCGGATGGCCGGCCGCGACGTGTTCATCAAGGTCTGGCGCCTGCGCGTGGGTCGAGTGACGGCGTATCTCCTCGACACCGAACTCGACGCCAACCACCCGGACGACCGTCCGCTGCTCAGCCGCCTGTACGCCGGCGGCCCCGCGCTGCGGCTGCGCCAGGAGTGGCTGCTCGGCGTCGGGGGCGTGCGCGCGTTGCGCGCGCTGGGCGTGGCGCCGGCAGCCTGGCATGCCAACGAGGGACACGCCGCG
Source organism: Gemmatimonadaceae bacterium (assembly GCA_036508735.1). Taxonomy (GTDB): domain Bacteria; phylum Gemmatimonadota; class Gemmatimonadetes; order Gemmatimonadales; family Gemmatimonadaceae; genus PNKL01. The sequence continues at coordinate 4,886 of DATCGU010000182.1, read as the reverse complement.
TTCATGCTCATCGAGCGAGTGCGCGAGTACGTCGTGGCGGGGACGTCGTACGATGAGGCGGTGCGGCGCGTGCGGTCGGCGAGCACGTTCACCACGCACACCCCGGTGCCTGCCGGGCACGACACGTTTCCGGTGGACGATGTGGCCGCCTGCACCGGGCCGGTGTGGAACGAAATGGGGATCAATCGCGACGCCTTCATGGCGATCGGCCGGTACCCGCCCGACCCGAATGCCACCTTCCACATGACGGCGGCCGCCGTTCGCCTGAGCCGGCACGTGAATGCGGTGTCCCGGGCCCACGCCGTCGTGACGCGAAAGCACTGGGCGCCGCTGTGGCCCGGGCGACGGGAAGCCGAACTTCCGATCGGGCATGTCACCAACGGTGTGCACCTCGCCACCTGGATGTCCAACAGCATCATGGCGCTGATGGACCGGGAACTGGGTGTCGGCTGGGGAGACCGTGTCGACGATGTGGCGCAGTGGGAGCGAGTGCTCTCGCTCGATGGCGACGCGTTGTGGAGGGTGCATTGCCGGCTGAAGCGCGGGCTCCTCGAGAACATGCGCGAGCAGGCCCGGCAGGCGTTTGCGCAGCGCCTGCTCGACGCGGCGCAACTAGCCGGATCCGGCGTGCTCCTCGATCCCGAGGCCCTCACCCTCTGCTTCGCCCGGCGGTTCGCCACCTACAAGCGGGCGAACCTGATCTTTCACGACGTCGAGCGCCTGCTGCGCATCGTGACCAATCCGTCGCATCCCGTGCAGATCATCTTTGCGGGGAAGGCGCATCCGGCGGACGTGCCCGGCAAGCAGATGTTGCAGGAGATCTACCGGACGACGCGGGATCCCCGGTTCGAGGGCCGGATCGCGTTCGTGGAGGACTACGACATGCACCTGGCTCACCTGCTGGTGCAGGGAGCCGACGTCTGGCTGAACGTGCCACGCATCCCCATGGAGGCCTCGGGCACGAGCGGCATGAAGGCCGCCCTCAACGGCGTGCCGCAGCTGAGCACGGTGGACGGCTGGTGGGAGGAAGGGTTCAACGGGCACAATGGCTGGGCCATCGCCGCGCAGGCGGAAGGCGGCACGCTGGAAGAGGATTCCGCGGCGGCCGACCAGCTCTACGAACTGCTGGAGACGTCGGTGGTGCCCATGTTCTACAACCGGGACGCGCAGGGATTGCCGCAGAGATGGATCCGCACCATGCGGCACGCGATGCGCGCGGCGGGGGCCAGGTTTACATCCCGCCGGATGCTCCAGGAGTACGTCAGGGACTACTACCTGCCCTCCATCGTGGGCGAATCGCTGCCGGACGAGCCGCCGACTGTGTAGGCGCCTCCGATGCGGCACGACCGCGCGGCTGTGCAGACCGTGTGCGGTTTCCGCTGGTATCGCGCCCGCCTTTGTCCGATAGACCGTATGCCCCCAAACGCCTATTCTTAGTCACTGGAGCTTCCTGCTCCAGGACGGAGTCGTCCATGGTGGCGCCAGGCGAGTCGATTGCGGAGCAGGTAGACGTCGCTCCGGTCACGTCCCAGCTTCAGGACGCTGCTGTACCACCTGCTGCGCGACGCATCGCCGTGCCGTTCGCGATCGCGCGTGACGATCCCGTGCGGGCCATTCCGGTGCCGCGGCGGTCCCTGCCACCGCGCCTGCACCGTGAGCGACGAGCGGCGCGGCGCACGATCGTGCATCTCACGGCGGAGTACCGGCGGTACGCCTACACAGGAGGACTCGCCGAGGCCGTGGCCGGGCTTGCGTCGTCGCAGGTCAGGGCCGGAGAGCGCGTGGTCGTCTTCGTGCCGCTGTACGACTCCGTGCGCGAGGTCGCCACGGACCTCGTGGCACTCGCCCCGCCGCAGCCGCTGGTGATCGGGAATCGTACGGAAGCAGTGAGCTTCTTTCGCGAGGCCACCCGAAAGTATGGACCGCGGGTCATCTTCGTCGACGTACCGGGCTGCTTCGCGCGAGCGGGGATCTACGGCGACTCGGGTCAGGAGTATCCCGACAACCACTTGCGCTTCGCCTTCTTCTCGCTTGCCGCGCTGCACGGCATCAGGCGGTTCGTGCGCGGTCCGGTGCTGTTGCACGCGCACGACTGGCACGCGGCGCTGGCGCCCATCTACATGCGCACGCTCCCCGCGCTGGCGCGGCGGTTTGCGTCGACGCCCGTCGTGATGTCGGTGCACAACGCCGGGTACCAGGGCCACTTTCCGCCGGGCGTCATGGAGGATCTCGCGTTGCCGTGGGAGCTGTATACCGTCGAACGCCTCGAGTGGTATGGCCGGCTCAACATGCTCAAGGGAGGGCTGAAGTTCTGCGACGCGGTGGTGACCGTCAGCCCGGCGCACGCGGCGGAACTTCGCACGGCCGAGGGCGGATTTGGCCTGCACGACACCTTCAACGAACTCGGCGCCCGATTTACGGGCATCTGCAACGGCATTGATCAGCGCGACTGGGATCCGGCCACCGACCGCCAAATAGCGGCGAACTACTCGAGCGCCGACCTGTCGGGGAAGGCGGTGTGCAAGGAGGCGGCGCAGCGAGCCTTCGGGCTGCCGTGCCGCCCGGACGTGCCGCTGCTGGGGATGTCCTCGCGCCTCGTGGGGCAGAAGGGATTCGACATCCTGCTGCAGAGCGCGCGCCTGCGATCGGTGGATGTGCAGCTCGTCGTCCTGGGCCAGGGAGAGCTCCGCTACCACGACGCCGTCTCCGCGCTCGCGGCGACGCACCCGGAACGCATTGCCTGCGAGTTCGGGTTCACCGACCACCTGGAACACCAGCTGATGGCAGGCGCCGACGCCGTGCTCATGCCGTCGCTGTACGAGCCGTGCGGGCTCACGCAGATGCACGCCCAGCGCTACGGCGCTCCGGTGATTGGACGCCGCGTGGGGGGCATCGCCGACACCGTGGTGGACAACGACACGGGGTTCCTGTTCGACGCGTACAACGCATTGGCGCTCGATGAGGCGCTGGATCGAGCGCTCGAACGCTTCGCCGACCGCCCCGCCTGGCGCTCGATGATGCAGCGGGCGATGGCGCGCGACTTCGGCTGGGACCGTTCGATGATGGACTACGCCGGCGTCTACCGCGGGGCCGAGCGCGCCGTGACCGCGCCGTGACCGCGCCGGGCTGACCGGCCCACCGCAAAACGCGTCAGCGATTCTGCATCGAGGTTCCGATAGCGAGGACGTGATCTGCCAGGGCCTACTGTCCGGCACGGACCGGCCAGACATACTGGCTGTACGACTTGTGGTCGCCGTCTCCGTCGCCGTCTCCCATGTCGACGCCCCACGCCTCCGACGCACTGCCTGCGCACGATGTCGAGGACCAATAGTAGGCTGCCTGTACTCCGGTAAAACCAAAGGCAACGAGCCAGGCAGCCTGATTCAGCTGGGCGTGATCGACGAGCGAGCTCAGTTCGTTCTGATTCGGGAGACGCCAGTCAACGAAGCCGAGGTGACGGTTCACATTAAGGCACTTTACGTAGTCGAGAGAGGCCTGCCAGTTCTTCGTCGTTGCCGGCGTGCAGGCGGCGGGGCCCGGAGCATTGGTGTCTTTCGACCAAATGAGGCCGGTGAGATTGTCGCGCATGGTTCCGTTCTTCATGTCGGAGAAGCGGGGGTTTGGCCAGACAACTCCCCGGAGCAGATCGCCGTCCTGACCGGTGCCGGCACAGGCCGTCTTCGCGCCAGTGGGGTCGTAACAGAGTGTCTGCCCGGTGCGTGGAGGCAGGTAACCGAACGACCCGGAATTCGCCGAGCGGACCGGCCAGGCGTAGCCGCTGTCGGCCTTGTCGTTGGCGTCGACATCGCCGACCCCCATGCCGACGACCCATGCGCTCGATGGACCGTCGGCAGCGGAGGACGAGGACCAGTAATCGTGGGTCTGAACGCCGGTGAAACCCTGCGCGAAGAGCCAGGCGGAGTTATTCGCTTGGGAGGCATTCACGAGGCTCCGCAGTTCGAGCACATCCGGGAGTCGCCAGTCGGTGAAGCCGAGGTGGCCATTGGTGTTGAGGCATCGGACATAGTCGAGGGTGGCCTGCCAGTTCTTCATGGTGGCCGGGACGCAGGCCGCGGGGCCGGGGGCGTTGGCGTCCCTCGTCCAGATGAGCCCGGTATTGTTGTCGAGCACAGCGCCGATGCTGTGGTCGGAAAATCTGGTGACCGCCCACGCTCCACCTTTGAGCAGATCGCCATCCTGGCCGGTTCCGGCACACGAAATGGTCGTGCCTGCGGCGGCGTAGCAGAGGATCTGCCCAGTCTTCGGCAACTTGACGGCGATGGTCTCCGTGACAGTCTCCTCGGGCGAGGTCGGTGTCTGCTCGCCCTGGCAGGCCGCGAGGAGCGCCAGTGCCAAGAGGGGCAAGGAGAGGCGCATGCGTTTCGTCGTCACTTGATTTCCTCCCGCGGATCGTGGGTTCGTACTCATCTCACGTTTGTCTCGCCGCGACGCCACCAGCCATCCATGCATCGAAGATACCGCACTTCGGCAAATGGTGGGTCCTTCGTCTACAGAGATGCCCGCGATGCGAGTTCCCATTGTCGGGCGACGCGCTTACCGAATGGCCTGCACCACCGGCATCCGCGCGGCCCGGCGCGCCGGGAAGTAGCCGCCGAGCACGCCCATCACGAGGGAGAAGATCACCCCCTCGAGTATGCCAGGCCCGACGAGTGTGCGAGCGGTCCGGCGCGTGAAGTAGCGGGGTCGGTGCTATACTTGAATTGCTACGAATCAGTAGCTGCCTCCGGGCACTCCCACTCCGGCTACCTTCGAGGTGCCAGTGGCACAACGCCGAATCGCCCCCGCCTTGCTGGTCGCCCTCGTCGCCCTGTTCGCGCTGGTGATCATTCCCCAGGCCACCGGGATGCTGGTGGACTTCTGGTGGT
>DATCGU010000181.1:0-3101 GCA_036508735.1 Gemmatimonadaceae bacterium | reverse complement strand
CAGCTCCGGGCGTTGAGCGGCGCGCTCGACAGCGCCGGGATGCGACTCGAACCCGACAGCGCCAAGCGGCGCGCGCGCGGCGAGTACTCAGCGAGCCTGCGTGACCGGGTCGGTGCGGTCACCGCGGAGATTCTGCGCTAGCGACAGTGGTTCCATCGGGAAACCCAGCCTCCCGCCCCTCATGACCTCATTTCGTCCGCGCCACGAACATCCACGATCGTCCCGCGCCCGGTTCCGCCTGTTCCTCGCGGACTATCAGGCGCGCCGCGTGGACGAGAACGCTGGACGTGATGCTGGGAAGGAACCGGGCAAAGACGCCACACCCGGCACTCGCAAGCAGTTCCTGCGGGAGTACCTGCGCTGGCTGAAGCCGCACCGGTGGAGAGGGCGACGTTCACCAACGCCGGCAACACGGTGCGCGCCCTGCTGGTGTTCAACGATGCCGCCGAACATCGCCTGACGGGAGGCGGCGACGGGGTGTGGGACGCACCCGGCGGGTCCTACCCGTACATCCGGTTCGAGGTCGTGGACGTTGAGTACAGCGTGGATTGAAGGCGTGCACGTCCGGCCGGGGAACTTACTCGAACCATGGCGTACAAGTTTACCGGCGTCGAGGCCGCCTGTTGCGGATGCTCGAACATCTTGCGCGATCCGCACGGGAGGTGCCGGTGAGGGGAATGACGGAAGACAGGGTCGGCCGTGCGGGGTGCAGGATAGGCGCGGCGGTCTTGCTGGCGATCCTCTTGCCGGCTGCGGTGACGGCACAGCAGCCACCACGCACGGCGGCAGCGGTCTTCGCCGGCGGTTGTTTCTGGGGTGTGGAGTGGGTCTTCGAGCACGTACGCGGCGTTCAGTCGGTCGTGGCCGGATACAGCGGCGGTACGGTGGCGTCGCCGACGTACGAGCAGGTGAGCACGAGGCGCACGGGACACGCCGAGTCGGTGAAGGTGACCTATGACCCGGGAGTTGTCTCGTACCGGCAGTTGCTCGAGGTCTTCTTTCGCGTCGCACACGATCCCACCACGCGCGATCGCCAGGGGCAGGACGCCGGCTCTGGCTATCGCGCGATCGTCTTCGTCGCGGACTCGACGCAACAGCGGGAGGTTGCGGCGTACCTCGCGGAACTCACGGCCCAGAAGGTCTTTGCGCGCCCGATTGTCACGGAAATACGGGCGCTGCAGCCGTTCTACTTGGCGGAAGCGTACCACCAGCGGTACGCGGAGCAGAACCAGGACGCGATGTACATCGCCATCAATGATGCACCCAAGATCAGGCGCCTGAAGGCGACATATCCGGTGCTGTATCTGGAGAAGACGTCGCCGTAGGCATTGGGTGGCGAGGGATGCTTGTTGACCGTGGCATTCGGGCGGCGCATCGCGTCTATTTAGGGGGTCATCGCCGGCGTCCCCCCGCTCTTCGTCCATCCCAGGGATTTCCCCATGAACAAGCTCGCGCTCGTCCTCGCGGTTGCCCTCGCCGCGTTCACATCGACATTGTCGGCACAAACCGAACAGGCACGGTGGGCGCAGCGCGCCAGTTCCGTGACGATCACGCGCGACGACTGGGGCATCCCGCACGTGCGCGGCAAGACGGACGCCGACGTCGTGTTCGGCGCGATGTACGCGCAGGCGGAGGACGACTTCAACCGCGTCGAGACCAACTTCATCACGTCGCAGGGCCGAACCGCGGAGGCGGAGGGCGAGGGCGCGATCTATCGCGACCTGCAGATGAAACTCTTCATCGACCCCGACTCGATGAAGAAGATCTACGCGTCGAGTCCCGGCTGGCTGAAGACGCTCATGGTGGCCTGGGCCGACGGCCTCAACTTCTACCTCGCAAGGCACCCTGCGGTGAAGCCGCGGGTGATCACGAAATTCGAACCGTGGATGGCGCTCACCTTCAGCGAAGGGAGCATTGGCAACGACATCGGCGTAGTGAACGTGAGCCAGCTGCAGGCGTTCTACGGGAACGGCCCGGTCAGGCTGTCGAGCATGGGGCCGGGCTCGGCGTTCGAGCGTGCAGCGCTGGCGGCCGACGGAGCGCGTGCCATAGAAGACGGCGTGGAGAAGGAACCATCCGGCTCCAACGGCATGGCCGTGTCGCCGAAGAACACGAAGGCCGCCCGGGCGCTCCTGCTTATCAACCCGCACACGTCTTTCTTCTTCCGCGAAGAACTCCAGATGACGAGTGACGAAGGGCTCGACGCGTACGGCGCCTCGACGTGGGGGCAGTTCTTCATCTACCAGGGCTTCAACCGCACGGCCGGGTGGATGCACACCACGAGCGCGGCTGACCGCACCGACGAGTTCCTCGAGACCGTGTCGGAGAAGAACGGCAAGTTCTTCTACAAGTTCGGCAGCGAAGAACGGCCCTTCATTGCCAAGGCCATCACCGTGCCATACAAGACCGCAACCGGAATGGCCGAGAAGAAATTCACCGTCTATTACACGCACTTCGGGCCGATCGTCCGCTCGACGCGCGGCAAGTGGGTGGCCGTCCGCATCATGCAGGAGCCGCTGAAGGCGCTGACGCAGAGCTATACGCGCACCAAGGCGAAGAACCTCGCCGAGTTCCGGAAGACGATGGACCTCCACACGAACTCGTCGAACAACACGCTGTTCGCGGACGCCGACGGGAACATTGCGTTTCTCGAAGCGAACTTCATCCCCCGGCGCGACCCGAAGTTCGACTGGAAACAGCCGGTGAACGGGAGCGATCCGGCCAGCGAGTGGAAGGGCCTCCTGTCGTTCGACGAAGAGCCGAACGTGCTGAATCCGGCGAGTGGCTGGGTGTACAATTCCAACGACTGGCCATGGGCGGCGGCAGGGCCGAGCAGCCCGAAGCAGTCGGCGTTCCCGGCGTACGTGGACAATGGGGTCGAGTCACATCGCGGGCGGCACGCCGTGATGGTGCTGCAGAACAGGAAGGATTTCTCGATTCAGGGGCTTCGCGACGCGGCCTACGATTCATACCTGCCGGGATTCGAGAAGTCAGTCCCCGCACTGGTGAAGGCGTGGGACGACGCCCCGGCGTCGAACCCGCTCAAGGCGAAGCTCGCCGAACAGGTGGCGTTGCTGCGGAAGTGGGACATGCGCTGGAGC
>DATCGU010000180.1:0-2069 GCA_036508735.1 Gemmatimonadaceae bacterium | reverse complement strand
TGCACGCGCCGCGGCCGGCCCCGGCGATCGTGGCCCTGGGGTACCCGGCATGCTGATGACGTCGAGCAGGACGAACGTCGGCCCCGGTTCGCCGAGAACGCGTTCGATATCCCGCGTCCAGCTCGCGGCGTTCGAGAAATGATAGACCGACCGGAAGCCGCACGCCCGTGCAATGACCTCGAAATCCACGCTCGCCCCGTCGGAGCGTCCGGCCGCGGCCCCCGGTGTCGGCTGCGCGCCGGTGACCTCGTACACGCCGTTGTCCACGAGGATCAGCGTGAGGTTCGCTGGCGCGGCCGCCGTGATGGTCACTAGCGAGCCGAGGTTCATCAGCATCGCCCCGTCGCCATTGACGACGATCACGCGGCGCCCCGGCTGCGCGAGCGCGATCCCGAGGCCAATCGAGGGCGCCGTTCCCATGCTCGACGGCACGAGCGGCAAGTCGAGCGGGCGCGCGCCGAGTGCCATCCAGATCCGTGCGGCGCCCATGCTGGTGACGACCACGTCGTCAGCGCGCCGCGCCGCATGGAGCGCGGCCATGGCCTCGCGCTGCGACATCCGTTCCCGAGGGCCGCTCATGCCTTGCCCTCCGCTATCAGCGCGGCCCCGGGTTTGCCGGCGTCGCGGCAGGCGAGACAGTGCGTGCGAATCTCATCGAGCTGGGTTGGCGCGGTGATGAGACGATAGTCGATGCGCCACGCATCGAGCAACGGCTCGGTGAAGACGAGGCAGGTATCGCCGGGCAGCGTGTCCTGGTTGAGATAGCTGCGATAACCGATGACGGCGAAGATCGGCAGCTTCCAGTCGTGCAGGACGTTGCGCAGCGAGTCGCCCGACTCGAACAGTCCGGTGCACTGGATCAGGACGAGCGGCGTCGCCCCGCCGAGGTAGAGGCCGGCGGCGACGGCCCACGCTTCGCCTTCGCGGCAGACGCGCACGAGGCGCAGGTCGGCGGACTGCTCGATGGCCGGGTGCCAGACGCCGATGGTGCTGTCGGCGATGGACACCACGTGCGTGATACCCATCGACGTGAACAGGGCAGTGATTTCGGTGCCAGAGAACATGTCGGAGTCACTTGTTGAGAAGTTGCCCCGGCCTCATCACGGGAGCGCGACGCCCGCAATCTCGCACGCCGTCGTTCGCGTCCGCAACCGGGGCGCGTTCCACGTCGCACCAGTGTGGGCCGACACGGCGACGAGGAAATGACACCGGACCCGGCTTTCCATCTTCGACGATCTCCGACAGCCCAGAGGCGGAGGAGCCGGCCTGCACCCCTCCGCCTTACCTTTCATTCACCAGCGTTACGGGCCCTTGCGGCCTGGCGTGCCGGGAATCCCACCTTTCTCATCGTTGGACGGGTTGTGGTTGTTCGAGTTGCCCGGATCGCACCCCTCGAACCCATTGCCCACGCCCTGGTTGCACTTGCCCTTGCCACCGGGGATGGGACTGCCGCCCGCGCAGCCCGTGACCTTCGTGCCGGTGATCGTCACGTCGGCCTGCGACCAAACATTACCGGCAAAGGTGCCGCCCGTCAGGGTGATCGCTTCACCGGCCATGATCGTTCCGATGAAGTCGGAAGTGGTCATGGTCGCCGCCTGCGCGACCCACCACGTGACGTTGCACGGCAAGGCACCGCCCTCCATGACGACCGAGAAGTTGGTGCCGGTCAGGGCGCCCGTCCCGCTCGTGCCGATCAGGAAGGTCCATGTGCCGTTCGACGGGCCGCTGAGGGTGAGCACGCCCGTCAGCGCCGCGGCGGCATCAAAGCAGTACACGCCTGGCGCGAGCGTTACGCCGGCCAGCGTGCCTGTCAACACCGTGCAGGGGGGGTTCGTCGGCAAGACCTTCATCGCCTCGTACGCGGCCACGAAGGCATTGTATGCCGCTTTGGCGGCGGCGGCGCCCACGTGCACCGTCCCGATCACGGGGCAGATCGTCTGGGTGACGGAACCGGTCGGCGGGTTGAGGTAGGTGCCGACGTCACCGGTAATGGTCCCGTTCGTGCAGGTGACCGCCGCGTTGGCGAGCACCGCGAAACTGGACGCGGTGGCCGAAACGCTGGCTCGGCG
>DATCGU010000179.1:0-9896 GCA_036508735.1 Gemmatimonadaceae bacterium | reverse complement strand
TGGTGGTGCAGGCCAACCACCAGCAGTTCGCGGACGCCGCCACTCTCTACGAATCTGGTTTGCGGAAGAATCCGTGGCATCGCGACGCGCTCTTCAATGCGGCCAACGTCTTCCTGGCCCTGCACCAGCCCGACAAGATGGCGGACGTGGTGGAGCGGTTGCGGGCGGCCGATCCGATGAACCCGGATGTGCTGCGCCTAGCCGGTGCCGTCTGGCAGGAGCGCGGCCGGTTGACGACCGACGCCCGTGCCCGGACAATGTGCCAGGACTCGGTGATGGCGTACCTGGACCGTGCATCCACGCTGCCGGCGCAAGTGACGGTGACGCGGTTCACCCCTCACGCCGACAACAAGGTGACGCTGGCTGGTGTAGTTCAGAACATGGGCGCGGCTACAGCGAGCTTTGCCGTTCAGTTCTACTTGCTCGACTCCTCCGGCGCTACGGTAGGGTCCGTGCTGGTAAACGCCGACCAGCTGGCGTCGAAGGGATTCCACGAGTTCTCCGATCAAATCACCGCCATCGGCGCCGTGGCATGGCGCTATTCGATGAAGTGAGCAACTGCCGGAAGTCATTAGTGGCGCTTGACTTCCGACCATTCAGTTACTAACTTGCTTTAGGCGTTCTCAAGGGCGCTGTCTCAACGGGGAAAGGGGGAACGCCACCTCCTTTCCCCGTCGGCTTCCGAGGATCGCATGGTTCGTGTCGCACGGGTTAACCCAGAGAGCATCGCCGAGGAACTCGGGATCGTCGCCGGCACGGAGTTGATCTCCGTCAACGGGCGCGAGCTCGGTGATTTTCTCGACTGGGAGTTCCTGTCGGCCGAGGAGTCGCTGGAGATCGAGGCGCGGCTGCCTGACGGCGAGATGGTCATTTACGAGATCGACCGGCCGGAAGGGGAGCCGATGGGGCTCGAGCTCGAGCCCCCGTCGGTGAGGCGCTGCGCCAACCGCTGCGAGTTCTGCTTCATCGAGGGACTCCCCAAGGGATTGCGCAAGAACCTGTACATTCGCGACGACGACTACCGACTGTCGTTTGCGTACGGGAACTTCGCCACGCTCTCGAACATGAAGGAGAAGGATGAGCGGCGGATCATCGAATACCGGCTCTCTCCGCTCTACGTGTCGGTGCACGCGACGCCCTGGGAAGCGCGCAAGGTGCTGCTGAACAATCCGCGCGTCCCGGACATCCAGGAGCAGCTGAGGCGCCTCGTGGACGGCGGCATCCAGTTCCATGGCCAGATGGTCGTGGTGCCGGGGCTCAACGACGGGGATGTGCTGGAGCAGTCGCTCACCGACCTTTGGAACTTTGGTGATGCCTGCCTGTCGGTGGCACTCGTGCCGGTGGGGCTGACGCAGTTTTCGCATCTCTACAACGGCAAGTCGATGGACGTCGACGCGGCCAACGCGCTGGTGGACATCACCACCCGCTGGAGCGCTCGCGGGCTGCGCGAGCGCGACTTCCCGTGGGTGTACGGGTCGGACGAGCTGTACCTGCTGGCGGGCCGCGACCTGCCCCCGTTCGAGCACTATGGTGACTTCTCGCAGATCGAGAACGGCGTCGGCGCCCTGACGATGCTCCGGCACCGGCTCTCCACTGGGCTCGACCGCCTGCCGCGCCTCGACGGCAAGCACATCGCGGTCGTCACCGGCGCCTCGATGGCGCCGCACATGCCTGCCTTGCTCGAGTCGATTGCGAACGCGACCGGCGCCACATTCGAGTTGCTGGCTGCATCCAATTCGTTGTTTGGCCCCACCGTCACCACGGCCGGGCTCCTGGTAGGTGCCGATATTGAGCGCACGCTCGCGGGCCGCGAGGGATTCGACCTCGCGCTCATTCCTGCCGAGTGCATCAACGAGGATGGCCTCTTCCTCGACGACGAGCAGTTCGTGGCGCTGCGGGAGCGGCTGCCAATGCCCGTGCATCCATCTTACGATTTCATCGACGCGCTCGAGCTGGAAGGTCAGCCGGTGGCCGCCGTCGCCGGAGAGTTGACGTGAACATCCCAGTCGTTGCCATTGTCGGCCGCCCCAACGTGGGCAAGTCGGCGCTTTTCAACCGCCTGATCGGTCATCACGAGGCCATCGTCAGCGAGGAGGCGGGTACCACGCGGGACCGGCACTTCGCGCTCGCCGAGTGGCAGGGTCGCAAGTTCTGGCTCGTCGATACGGGCGGGCTGACGGAAGACTCGCAGCTGCCCATGGACATCGAGATTCGCAAGCAGGTGGCCCAGGCCATCGAGGAAGCGGACCTCATGCTGTTTGTGCTCGACGCGCAGGTGGGCGTGCATCCCAGCGATGCGCGCATCGCCGAGCTGCTGCGTCAGTCGGGCAAGCCGTGGGTCGTCGTCGCCAACAAGGTGGATGACCCGCGCGAAACCGACTACTACGAGTTCTACCGGCTAGGTGCGGGTGACCCGCAGCCGGTGTCGGCGACGAACGGCAAGAACTCGGGGGACCTGCTCGACGTCATCGTGACGCGCATTCCGGAGTTCACCGACGACGAGGACTCGTCGTTCCTGCGGGTGGCCGTCATCGGCCGCCCGAACGTGGGCAAGTCGAGCTTCGTCAACCGGCTGCTCGGCGAGGAGCGGCTGGTGGTGTCGGAGATCGCGGGAACGACGCGCGATGCCATCGACTCGCCGTTCACGTACCATGGGCGCGACCTGATCTTCGTGGACACGGCGGGCCTGCGCCGCCAGTCGAAGGTGGAGGACGGGGTCGAGTTCTACTCGTCGCTCCGTTCGCGCCGGGCGATCGACCGCGCCGACATCTGCCTGCTGCTCATCGATGCCGTAGAGGGACTGCACAACCAGGACCTCAAGATTGCGAACCTGGCGTGGGAGACGGGGCGCGCCCTGGTGCTGATCGTGAACAAGTGGGACCTGAAGGAGAAGGACGACAAGACGTCGGCGAAGTTCCAGAAGGAGGCCATCGAAAAGGCGCCGTTCCTCGGCTTCGTGCCGTTCGTCTTCACGTCGGCGCTCACGGGGCAGCGCGTCACCAAGGTGCTAGACCTCATCCTGCACGTGGACGCCGAGCGGCACAAGCGCATCTCGACGTCGCAGGTGAATGACGCGCTGCAGGAACTGCTGGCGCGCCGCCAGCCGCCACAGGCGGCCGGTCTCGAGGTCAAGCTCAACTACGCCACGCAGGTGGAGACGGCGCCGCCGACCATCGCGGTCTTCGGCAACAACCCGGACCTGGTGCAGGAGCACTACATTCGCTACCTGCACAACGGTTTCCGCGAGTTCTGGGGCTTCACCGGCAACCCGCTGCGCATCCTGCTGCGGCGCAAGAGCGGAACCGTCAAGGAATGAACGTCGCCACCGCGCTCGTGCTGGCCTACGCGTCGGGGTCGATACCGGCGGCGTATGTGGCCGGGCGCGCGGTGAAAGGGATCGACCTGCGGACCGTGGGTTCGGGCAACCTCGGCGCGACGAACGTCTACCGCACGCTCGGCGCCAGATGGGCTCTCGTCGTGTTTGTCGTCGACGTGCTCAAGGGAGCGTTGCCCGCGGCGCTGCTGCCGGCGGCCGTGCTGCCGGCGAGTGAGTTGGACACTGATCGCGCAATGTGGTGGGCGCTGGCCTTTGGAATCGTCGCCATCATCGGGCACGCCAAGCCCGTCTTCCTGTTGTGGAAGGGTGGGGGCAAGGGCGTGGCCACCGCGGCGGGGGTCTTTGCGGCGCTGGCGCCGGTGCAGTTCGGACTCGCGCTCCTCGTCTTTGCGCTCGTGCTCTGGCGCTCCGGTTACGTGTCGGCCGCTTCGCTGACGGCCGCGGTGGTGCTCCCGCTGGCACTCGTCTTGTCTCGCGGTCTGTTGTCGCCAGTCACCCTCGTATCGGTTCTTGTCTGCCTCTTCGTCTTCTGGACGCATCGTGCGAACATGACGCGACTGCGGCAGGGAACCGAGCATCGGTTCCAGCGGCCCAAGTCCACGGAGGCCCCATGAAGTGTGCGGTGCTGGGCGCCGGCGCTTGGGGCACGGCGCTGGCCAGCCTGCTGGCTGAGAACGGGCACGACACGACGATCTGGTGCCTGGAGCCCGACGTGGCCGAGGCGATTTCCGTCTCGAGCGTGAATCCCCGCTTCCTGCCGGGTATCGAGCTCAGCGGTGCGCTCGCCGCCACCACCGACAAGGCCGACGCGCTGGACGGCGCCGAACTGGTGGTGTTCGCCGCGCCGTCGCACGTGCTGCGTGAGGTCGTCTCGCACGCGCGGGCCTGGGTGGCACCCGGCGCCACGGCGGTGGTGGCCACCAAGGGCATCGAACGCGTGAGCTTTGCGCTGATGACCGAGGTCGTGGAACAGGAACTCCGCGGGCACGCGGTGGTGGCACTTTCCGGACCGAGCTTTGCCCTTGAGGTGGCCAACCGCCAGCCCACGGCCGTCGTCGCCGCTTCAGCGAACCCAGCCGCCGCGGCGCTGACGCAGCAGGCATTCAGCGCGCCGCACTTCCGGGTCTATTCGCACGACGACGTGGTCGGGGTGGAACTCGGCGGGGCGATCAAGAACGTGATGGCCGTGGCCACGGGCATCAGCGATGGCTTGGGACTGGGCTTCAATGCGCGCGCGGCGCTGATCACCCGCGGGCTGGCCGAGATGATGCGCCTTGGCTCCGGGATGGGCGCGCATCCGCAGACCTTCGCCGGACTCGCCGGCATTGGTGACCTGGTGCTGACGTGCACGGGCTCGCTGAGTCGAAATCGCCAGGTGGGCCTTGAGATCGGCCAGGGGGCCACGCTTCAGGAGGTGCTGGCCGGACGCGAATCGGTGGCCGAGGGCGTGATCACGACCGAGAGCACGAAGGCACTGGCCGAGCGGCAGGGGGTGGAAATGCCCATCGTGGCTGCGGTGCACCGTGTCCTGTTCGAGCGGCAGCCCGCGCGCTGGGCGCTGGTGGAACTGATGGGGCGCGATCTCCGCGGGGAGCGCGACTGATGGCCGCCGAACGCCCGGAGCGACTGAAGGAGTTCTTCTCCATCGGCGACGTCTGCGAACGGACTGAGCTCAAGCCGCACGTACTGCGCTACTGGGAGAGCCAGTTCAAGGGCCTCAGTCCGGTGAAGAACCGGTCGGGCAATCGTGTCTATTCCCGGCGTGAAGTCGAGATGGTCATGCTCGTGAAGCACCTGCTGTACACCGAGAAATACACCATCGATGGCGCCCGGCAGAAGATCGACGAGTACAAGCGCGCCGGGGGCGTGCGCCCCGCGGCCCGCACGGGGCTCGACATCCAGACCATCGTTGCGCTCGAGGCCGAGCTGACGCAATTGCTCGCCTTCCTGCGCGACCCCAAGAGCCGCTGATGCGACTGCTCCTGAGCAATGACGACGGGATCATGGCGCGGGGCCTTGCCGCTCTCGAGCGCGCGGCGGCGCCGCTGGGCGAGGTCTTCGTGGTGGCCCCCGACCGCGAGCAGAGCGCGACGAGTCACTCGCTGACCATGCACCACCCGCTGCGCCCGGTGCAGGTTGATGAGCGGCACTGGCAAGTGGATGGCACGCCCACCGACTGCGTGATGCTCGCGCTGGAGGCGCTGCTGCCGGAGCGTCCCGACTACGTGCTGAGTGGCGTGAACCACGGCCCCAACATGGGCGAGGACGTGCTGTACTCGGGCACCGTGGCCGCGGCCATGGAGGGGCTCGCGCTCGGCGTACCAGCCATCGCCTTTTCGTTCGCCGGTCGCGTGTTGCTTGCCGATGCGCTGCTCGACGAGCACGTGCCCACGATAGAGAAGATTTTGCGGCACATCATGTCGTTCCCGGTGTTCCCCGAATCGACGCTGCTCAATGTCAACATTCCGCCGATCGCCACCGGCGAAGTGCAGGGCGTGAAGCTCACGCGCCTGGGGCGTCGCGTCTACTCCGATTCGCTGACGAAGATGAAGGATCCGTGGGGCCGGCCCATCTACTGGATCGGCGGCGGCTCGGTGTCGTGGAAGGAATCGAGCGCGGACTCCGACTTCCAGGCCATTGCCGACGGCTTCGTGTCGATCACGCCACTCCATCTCGACCTCACGAATCGCAACATCCTCGACACCGCGGAGCAGTGGTGGCGTCCCCTGTAACGCCCCAGTTCACCGGCGCGCGCCGCCGGCTCATCGAGGAGCTGCGCGGCAAGGGCATCCACGACCTTTCGGTGTTGCGTGCGCTCGACCTCACGCCGCGCCACCAGTTTGTCCCGTCCGGCGTGCGCCACAGAGCGTACGAGGACACGCCGCTGCCCATCGGCAGCGGCCAGACGATCAGCCAGCCGTGGGTGCATGCCATCTACCTGCAGACGCTGGGGCTGAAGGGGGAAGAGAAGGTGCTCGAGATCGGCACCGGTTCCGGGTACCAGACGGTGCTGCTGGCGCACCTTTGCCGTCACGTCTACTCCGTGGAACGCATCCGCGCCCTGCTGGAGACGGCGCGCGACGCCATCACCGAGTGCGGCGTGCGGAACGTGTCGCTGCTCTGCGGCGACGGGACGCTTGGCTGGCCGGAGAACGCGCCATTCGATGCGATCCTCGTGAGTGCGGGCTGTCCCGAGGTGCCCGAGCCGCTGCTCGCCCAACTGTCAGAGGGCGGGCGACTCATCGTGCCCGTGGGCGGCCGCGAGGACCAGCGCCTCATCGAGGTCACGCGGCAAGGTGCCGCCTTCGTCCGGCGCGAACTCTATGCGGTTCGCTTCGTACCGCTGGTCGGCGAGCACGGATGGGAGACGGCGTGAGCGAGACGCCGCGCCGGGTGCGGGTCCGCGTGCTCGGGCGCGTTCAGGGCGTCGGGTACCGCTGGTTCGTGGCGAACGCCGCGCGCCGGTTGGGTCTCGCCGGCTGGGTGCGCAATGCGATGGACGGTGCAGTGGAGATGGCGGCGGCAGGCCCCGCCGAAGCCGTGGAGCAGTTGCTGATGGACCTGCGCCGCGGTCCGGCGCGTGCCGACGTGCGTGCCCTGGAGGTCGACGACGCGTCGGCCGCGGACACGCCGCTGCGTACCCCCTTCGAGATCACCCCATGATCACCAGACCGCAGCCGGTCGGCCGCGACGCCCTCGCGCGCGATGTGCGCGCCGCCATCCGCGATGTGCCGGACTTTCCCAAGCCGGGCATCGTCTTCAAGGACATCACGCCGGTGCTGAGCGATGCCGCGCTCTTTGCGCGCGTTACCGACAGCCTGGCCGAGGCCGCCGCCGCGCTGCAGGTGACGCACGTGGTGGCCATCGAGAGTCGCGGCTTCATCTTTGGCGCGCCGGTGGCGCAGCGGCTCGGCGTCTCGCTGGTGCCGGTGCGCAAGCCGGGCAAGCTGCCGCATCGTCGCGTGCGCGAGGAATACGCGCTCGAGTACGGCACGGATGCGCTGGAGATGCACGAGGATGCCGTGGGCATTGGTGATCGCGTGCTGGTCGTCGATGACGTGCTGGCCACCGGGGGTACCGCAGCGGCCACGCGCCGCCTGGTGGAGCGGGTCGGCGGCGTCGTGGTGGCCTTCTCCTTCGTCCTCGATCTGACCTTCCTGCACGGCCGGCAGCTGCTGGTGGGCACTTCAGTGGACGCGATCGTCGAGTACTGAGCAGTCATTGTTGCGCTACGACGTGCGCGTGGCGGCTGACGGTCTTACTGCGGAACTCCCGATAACAGGGATTCACGGATCACGGGGATTGCGTGACTCTGGGGCGCATGCGCTCAGATGCGCCTGCCTACTTCCGCGGCAGCAACTCCGGCAGGTCCGCAATGATGTACGCCATCACGGCGAAGGCGGCCACGCACTTCTGCATGTCCAGCGGGTTCAGCTTGTCGGGCGTGTCGGCCGGCGTGTGATGAAACCAGAAATAGCGCGTGCCGTCGACGTCCAGGCTCATGGATGGAACGCCGGTGGCCACGATGGGACCGATGTCGGCGCCACCGCCGCTCGCGCCAATCTTGCCGGCGCCAATGCGCTCGAGCAGCGATCCGACCTGCTTGATGATGGCGCGCGCCGAGTCACTGCCCGAAAAACCGAACCCCAACGGCGCGAAGACTCCGCCATCCGACTCGATGGCCAGCGCGTGCACCTCGTCCTTGTGCGCGTCGCGATACGCCAGGCCGCCGCGCGTGCCATTCTCTTCGTTCACCCAGCCCACCACGCGGATCGTGCGCCGCGGCGTCAGTCCGAGGCGCTTCAACAAGTTCACGGCTTCCCACGCGACGACGATGCCGCCGGCGTCGTCCATGGCGCCAAGCCCCACGTCCCACGAGTCGCTGTGCCCGCCGATGGCGACGATCTCGCGCGGCTTCTCGCGCCCAGGCAGCTCGCCCATGACGTTGCGCGAAGGAGAATCGGGGAGCGTCTGGGCGTCCATGCGGAGGGTGACGACGATCTGCTGTCCGCGATCCTGCATGCGATGGAACATCATGGCGTCTTCCATGGCGATCGCCGCGGCCGGAATGCGTGTCACGGTCGAGTCGTACTGCATGCCGCCCGTGTGCGGCGTGCGCATGCCGTACGGACCCACGGCGCGAATGAGCGACGCCACCGCTCCCACCTTCGCCGCAGCCACCGCGCCGGCGCCGCGATATCGCACCGTTGCGCCGTAGTCGGTGAACGGCACGTCGAACAGGACGATCTTCCCCTTGGCCTCGGCGGCGCGCCTGGTCAACTCATCGAAATTGCCGACCACCAGCACCTCGGCGGTGATGCCCTGCGAGGGAGTGCCAATGGAGCCGCCCAGCCCGAGCATCGGCACGTCCGCCTCACGCGGCTGCGTCATCGTGATTGACTCGCGGCCGCGCACCCAATGGGGCACCATGGCCGGTTCGCTGCGTACATTCGCCAGGCCGTCCTTCTTCATCTCGGCGAGCATCCAGTCGATGCTGCGTTCCAGGTTGGCGCTTCCCGCCAGGCGAGGTCCGCTGTAGTCGACAAGTGCGGCCATGCGGTTCCAGGCCACGTTAGAGTCTGCCATGGCGGCATTGATGATCCGGTTGGCGGCCGTGCGATACTGGTCAGCTACCGGCCGCTGGGCGGCGAGGGGGGTGGCAGGGAGCAGAGGCGAAGCAATCAACGCGAGGGGCAGGAAACGAAGGCGCATCGTCGGCAGTCAGGGTGAGGGGATTGTCGTACGTTAGTGGATGCGTCCCCTGTCGGCCAATCGCCGCTCGCCAAGCCTGCTGATCCAAGCCCTGACCCCATGCATCGGGAGACCGCGGATGTCCCACCTTTTCGCCAGACGCCTTCTCACGACCGCCCTCGCCGCTGTCCCCATCGTGGCCGCATCCGGGCAGGGCGGCGCTCCGTCGGCCGCGCCGGCGCGCACCATCCTCGCCATTGGTGCCCACGCCGGCGACATGGAGCTCACCAGCGGCGCGGTGCTTCTCGCGGCGCACCGCAAGGGAGACCGTGTGGTCTTCCTGCACTTGACGCTCGGCGAAGGTGGAAATCCCAAGCTCTCACCCGAGGTCTACGGCGAGCAGAAGCGCCGCGAAGCCATCGCGGTGGCGGCGGACCTTGGCGCCGAGGTGATCTTCGGACCGTACAAGGATGGCGAACTGCCCAACGATGACGCGGCGCGTCGCTACGTGGCCGACGTCATTCGCCAGGTGAAGCCGACGCTCGTCATCACGCACTGGAAGGAGAGCTTCCACAAGGATCACTCCACCACCAGCGAGGTGGTACAGGACGCGGTACTGCTGGCGTCGCTCCCGGGCGTGGTCCTGGCGCACCCGGCGCATCGCGGTGTGCGGGCCGTCTGGTATACGGACAACTGGGAGGACGCGCCGGGCTTCGTGCCCTTCGTGTTCGTGAAGGTGAGCGACTCGCTGGAGGCGTGGCGCACCGCGGTGGCGAAATACGAATTCGCGCGCGGGGCCATCGCCGGCTTTCCGTACGTGGACTACTACACGGCACTCGCCACCGTACGCGGCGCGGTGGTCTACAAG
>DATCGU010000178.1:0-2399 GCA_036508735.1 Gemmatimonadaceae bacterium | reverse complement strand
AGGACGCCGACGATCTCGTACGCGCGCCCCTCGACGCTGACCGTCTTGCCCAGCGCGCGCGCCGGGCTGCCGAACACTCGTACCGCCAGGCCGCTACCAATCACGGCGGCCTCCGCGTCGGCAAGGGTGGTGAAGGTGCGGCCTTTGGATGGAGTGACGGAGAACACGCGAAAGAACGACGGCTCGACCCAGAAGACGCCCGCGAACTCGCCCCGACCTGCCACCTGCACGCCGATTTCACCGCCCCAATAGGCGCTGAACGCGTCGAAGCAATCCGTTCCGCCGCGCAGGTCGATCAGGTCGCCTCCCGTGAGTCGGGACGTCTCCCTGCCGCTGTCGGTCGATCGGGTGCCGAGCGACACGATGCGCTGGGCGTCCGGGTAGGGCAGCGGCTGGAGCAGCACGCCGTTGACGACGCTGAAGATCGCCGTGGTGGCGCCGATGCCGAGCGCAAGCGTCGCGATGGCAACCCCGGCGAAAACACGGTTTTTGACGAGCATGCGGCCCGCGTATCGGCAATCGCGCGCGAAATCGATCAGCGGCATGACGCGACGGGCGTCGCGGCACTCCTCCGCCACCCGCGCGAGGCCGCTCATGGCCCGGGCCGCCTCACGCCGCGCCTCGGCGGCGGTCATCCCCTTGGCCAGGTTTTCGCCGACCTGCTGCTCGAAGTGGAACTTCAGCTCGGCCTCGAGCTCGCGATCCACCTTCGCTTGCCGGAACAGCGAGCGCAGACGCAGCAACAGCACGCGCGCGGTTCGCATGATCGCTCCTTGCTAATGGGCGGCCAGGACGACGAGGTTGATGGCGGCCGACAGGCGGTCCCAGCTCTCGAGTTCCTTTTCGAGCTGCTGCTTCCCCGCACGGGTCAACGAGTAGAACTTCGCCTGGCGGCCGGTCTCGGATTCGTTCCACTGCGCCTGGATCCAACCCTGCTGCTCGAGACGGTGCAGTGCAGGATAGAGCGAGCCTTGCTGCACCTGCAGGACCTCGCCAGAAATCTGCTGGATGCGCTTGGCAACGGCCCATCCGTGCAGCGCTTCGAGCGACAGCGTCTTCAGAATGAGAAGGTCGAGCGTGCCTTGTACCAGGTCGGTTGGCTTACCCATGTCGGTCACCCGCTCAGCGTCGTTGGCCATCCACCATTGTAGATAGTCATAGTATCAGACGAGATCACGGCGGGAACGGTTCCCATCCGAAAATGGCCGATTCGAGCCGGCCCTCTCAGCAGGACCGGCGACAGGCTGATCCTCCAGGGCGATCAACGCCAGCGCCTGCCGGCGTTGCTCACCGCTCGCGGCGTCAAGAAGGTCACCGTCGGCTGAACCATCAATACCTTATCAACCAAGCCGGGTCGGGGAGAAGACACGCAACACACCAAGTCGAAGGGCAGTCATGACCGGGATGAGTGCCGCGCGACTGGCCGCTTGCGAGTCGAGAGATGGTGGTGCCACAGGATTCGGGCGGCGACGGCGCGCCACGGCGACCAATCGGCGGCGAGGGCATCGAGTTCGGCGACCGAAGGGCGTGCGGGCAGACCCCTCAGGTCGCGGACGGCCTCCGCGAGAGCCAGGTCGCCGGCCGGCCACACGTCAGTCCGCCGGAGTGCCATGAGAAGGTAGATGTCCGCAGTCCACCGGCCCAGGCCTCGCACGCGAACCAGTGCCGCACGCGCCACGTCATCGCTCACCCTGCTCAATGCACGAGGATCGAGATGGTTGGCCAGCAGCGCGGCACTCAAGCCCACGCAGTAAGCCGCCTTCTGCCGCGTGAAGCCGAGGGCGCGCAACCCGCTCTCGCCGAGCGCCTCCACGGCCTCCGGCGTCACCTTGCCGACGCGTTTCTCCAATCGGCCGTGCAAGGCTCTGGCGGACGCCAGCGACACCTGCTGCTCCAGGACGATGCGCAGAAGCGTGGCGAAGCCGGGGCGACGAGCCCAGAGCGGAGGTGTTCCAAAACGCTCGACGATTCCGCGCAGATCGGCGTCTTGACCGCACAGGACGCCCACGCCCTCCTGGAGCGTCCGTAGAGTCAGGCGTGGCAGGTGCTGATGCGTATGGTCCATTCGACGTTCCCTACCTGCCAGCACGTTTTGCGCGCTGGCGCCCGGCGGCTCGCCGCAACTTCGAATTCCTGACTCCCAACAGCGTAACCCACGCACCGAGCCTGGTCGGGTTTCAGTCGCTTTCCGGCCAGTGCGCTTGCTACTCTTCCCGTGAGAGACGCGCCCAGCCGATGACACTCTTCGCTCGTTACAAGAGTACTTTCGCCGGCCTGCCGCGGCCCGCATTGCTGCTCGCCACCGTTCTGCTCGTCAACACGAGCGGGACGATGGTGGTGTTCTTCATGACGCTGTATCTGACTCGCCATCTTGGCTGGCCCGCCGCGCGGGCCACCGA